>JBCDFE010000054.1:0-22240 GCA_039178745.1 Bacteroidota bacterium
CCGCATACATAGTAGTTGGCCTCATGGCCTTGGGCAGGATATGCAGCCACCCATTCCCTGACTTTTTTGGCGTCTATTCGTCCTCTCCAGCCATCCCAGTCTGCTTTTTTACGATTCCATAGAGAGGATAGTCCCTTCGATTTGCGCAATCGGCTCAGGGTATGGGTTACAAACAATCGATCGGGATAACGTGATTCTAATTCGTCCAGGGCAGACTTAAAGATGATGGACTCTTCGGTCTTGTTACCGTAAAGCAGGTAGATCTTGCTATTGGGCTCTTTTCCCAGGGCTGTTCGCAAAATGGACATGAGCGGTGTGATGCCGCTACCTGCACCGATCAGGTAGATGTCCCGACTCTGCTCGGCCTTGGGTTCGTAGACAAAACGCCCCTGGGGCTCCATGACTTCAACCTGACTTCCCGCTTCGAGCTCGTCGGCAATATGGTTACTGACTAGGCCACCGCTCACGCGCTTCACCGTCACCGCGAGTTGGTTGTCTAGCGGGCTGGAACTCATGCTGTAGGCACGCCGCACATCTTCGCCGTTAAGATTGAATCGAAGCGTTAGATATTGTCCGGCCAGATAAGAAAAGGACTTCCGCAGGTCGGAAGGCAGCTCAAACCGGAGGGTCACCGCGTCTAGTGTTTCGGTCTCTACTTGACTTACGTTCAGTGTATGGAAGTCGGTATTACTCATGCAACAGATGAAGGAAATTATAAAATGCGCAAAGGTAACCCCTATCACAAGATTTGGTTTGATGCTTTGAACTCATCTAAACTTATTTCTTTCTGGCGAGCGCAAAGCTAAGTGGGTTCTGGCAAGCCGCCTTTTCGAGTGCGTAGCTAAGGCTACGGACGAGAAAAACGGCGAAGTCCAGGTTCTACTTAGTTTTGTGCGCAGTCGGATTATAAAAGTTTAGATGAGTTCTTTCTCATAGAATCTATTTCCCGGCTTATGCGTTACTTTACATCCATGCAGATACCACCGAACCATTGGGATTTGTACGATACCGCTCGTCGATACGATGAGGTAGGCGATCTGTATCACGCGGTCAAGCTCTACAAACGAGTAGCTAAACTAGCACCCAATTGGGACGAACCCTTCCGGGCACTGGGCCAGATATATACCAAGCGTACAGAGTGGAAACCAGCCTACCACTACTGGCAAAAAACCGTCAGCTTGCTGGCTGAAGACCGCGAAGCTTGGTGGCAACTCGGTATTGCCGCTACCGGTCTCAATAAGCTGGGTATTGCCCAGGCCGTTTGGAATAAATTCGGTCTGGATAAAATTGATCTCAGCCAGCCTCTTGGCCTGCGCATCGAGCACCAGGATGGCTTCGAGGTACTTTGGATGCAGTGTCTCGATCCAGGCCGGACACGCATACTGAGCATACCGCACCCCGGCAGCGGGCTCAGGTATCGCCACCTCATGCTGTATGACAGGCGAGATGTAGTAGGCACCCATGTCGTAGCTAAGCGGCGAGTGCCTATTTTCGCTGGCCTGGCCCCCATCAAAGCGTCCCCTTTTCAGACACATTCCTGTCTCCTCCACACCGGAGACGAAGACATGATTGTGAGCTTGGAAAAGTTGTGCCACGAAGCGGGAATAGGCTTCGAAGTCTGGAGCAATGCTACCCGAAGCATGACACTCGAAAACTCATCAGCTGCCTTTCCCGAATACTACAGCGATTTGCTGCCCAAAGACAGTGCAGAGACTTCACTGGTTGCTATGGCTGCTATTCACCCCGCCGAAATCGAGCGTGTGCTCAACGATTGGCAAATCATCACATTGGGGTCTTACTCTGATTTAAGAGGCTACCACTAGGCAATCGACAACAATATGGCATTTGACCCGCAGCCGACCGATTCGGAGTTGATCGCACAAATAGTAGGTGGCAACCGAGTCGAATACGCCTGGACTGCGATCATTCAACGTCATCGACTCCGAGTACTCATGGTCATAAGGCGATATATCGATGAGCCCGAAGTAGTCAATGATTTGGCACAAGATGTTTTTGTACGCCTTTTCGAGCACTTGCAAAATGACGGCTCTATCGACAATCTTCCGGCTTTTCTGTACCGGCTATGCCACAATTTGGCCTACGATTATCACCGAGATGAAGCAAAAAAGCGGGAAATCGAAAAAAAATGGAAAAAAAGTTGGCCACGGATCGTGCAAAATGAGGCCTTTTTCAGTCTATATAACAGAGATGCCGAGCAGATAGAGGCAAAATTGCAAATGGCCTTGCAAAAGCTGAGTGAAAACCAGCGCCAGGCAATTGCGCTTTTTTACGGTCGGCGATTGAGTTATCGAGAAATTGCCCAACAGTTGAATCTGACAACAGATGGGGTGCGGTCCGCCCTCCAGAATGCCAGATTAAAACTCAGGCGATTACTTGAAAAGCCCGAATCGGCCAATTCGGGCCATGAAGCAATATGACACCAAGCGAATTAGCCGCCTGCCCATCTGAGCAGGCACTTATTGATTATGTGCAAAATCGCCTCGATGAGCGCGATAGGTTCCAACTGGAAGAACATCTGTTGGACTGTCCAATCTGTGCAGTCACAGTAGAGAGTTTGGAAAAGTCTGGTCCGCCCGCGCAAGGCGAATTAAATAAACTTCAAAAAGAGGTATTGGCTGCTACAGTAGGTGCAGTCGAGCCCTCAATATCAGCAGCCAAACCGGAGGCTGTACTTCGTCGGCAATCAAATTCGGTCTTGAATAGCACCTTTAGCACTATCCGACCGTTCCTGGCAGTGGCGGCCTCTGTGGTGCTGCTGCTGGGTCTGTTTGGGTGGTACCGGTCACAAACTTTCGAGCAACGCTTGTTCGCCCAGTATTTTGATCCCCTACCCAGATATGGTTACGTATCTGTTCGATCCCTGGGTGGTAGCGCATCCCAGGAAATATTGGCCAACGCATTGAATGCACAATCTAAGGGCGATTACGCCTTGAGCATCAGCAGCTGGCAGGCCTATCTGGAATCCGAAACCGACGATCTGGATTTCAGACCTCATCTGTATATCGCCCTGTCTCAAATGGAACTCGGCCGGCTCGAAGAAGCCCGATTTCATTTAGAGCAGCTCCCGCCCGACAATCGCTCGGAAATTTCAGAAGAAGCGAGTTGGTATAAAGCCCTTCTCGATCTCAGAGAAGAGAATATCGCCAGCACCAGATCCAGGTTGGAAAGTTTGCGTGAATCGGGTAGAACCGTTTACGCCAGCAAAGCACAAGATGTGCTAGAAGCCCTAAGACAGTAAGGACTGCAATTTCATGGCAAGCCCCATATCTCCTTTGATCTTGACTTTGCCGGTCATGACCGCCGCCATGGGGTTTAGGTCTCCCTTGCGCAACTTGTCGAGGTTATCTATGGTCGTTGTGATGGTCGTATCGGCATCTTTGTCTTCATTGGTGACCTTGGCTTCATCCGAAGTCAGATCGATGTGTACGACGCCCTCGTCTAACTTGAGCTTGATACTCTTACCTAGGTTTGGGGCATTTTTGGCCGTCTCGCTCACTTTGGCTGTGAAATCTTCCAGACTCATATTTCTAGTTTTCAGGGCACAAAATAAACCGTCTTATTGGATTGATGGCGAATGCAGCTAAATTTCCATCTAAGATTCGTACCACACATCTTGCACCAATCTTGCTATCTTGCGGTTCATGGACCTCGACCAACTAAATGATAAAATCGCCAAAGCGAGCGAACCCATAAACCGGATAAGAGAAGAAACCGCCAAAGTCATAGTGGGTCAGCAATATATGATCGATAGATTACTGCTGGGGCTGCTGACTAAAGGCCATGTGCTCTTGGAAGGTCTGCCCGGACTGGCAAAAACTCTGGCCATCAAAACGCTATCGGAGACCATCAGCGCTAAATTCAGCCGCATACAGTTTACCCCCGATTTGCTGCCCGCCGATATTGTCGGTACGATGATATACAACCCCGCAGAGAATGACTTCAGCGTGAGAAAAGGACCGGTTTTTGCCAACTTCGTACTGGCAGATGAGATTAACCGGGCACCGGCCAAAGTACAATCGGCATTGCTGGAGGCCATGCAAGAGCGCCAGGTCACCATAGGCAGCGATACCTACCGATTAGAGGAGCCTTTTCTGGTCTTAGCTACCCAAAACCCGATAGAGCAGGAAGGCACATATCCGCTACCCGAAGCCCAAACCGACCGGTTTATGCTCAAGCTCGATATCGGATACCCATCCATGGAAGAGGAACACCAGATCGTTTTGCGCAACCTGGAGCCAGGTTTCGATCGGGTATCGGCTGTGGCCAAGCCAGAAGAACTACTCGCAGCCCGCGAGTTGGTCCGCGAAGTTTATTTGGATGAAAAAGTGCGTTCCTACATCATCGATCTGGTTTTTGCCAGCAGAAACCCGGAAGCCTATGGCCTGGGTGATCTCAAGCCACTCATCCGATATGGCGGTAGCCCAAGGGCTAGCATAAACCTCGCTAAAGTCGCCAAGGCCCATGCCTTCCTGCGTGGTAGGGGATACGTAACCCCCGAAGATGTTCGCGAAATGATCATGGATGTGATGCGCCACCGACTGGGACTCACCTACGAGGCAGAAGCAGAAGACATCAAAGCAGTAGATGTGGTCAATCGAATCCTCAATGTGGTGGCTGTGCCATAATTAGCTTTAGAGCGATTAGAAACTATCTGATATGACCACCACCGACCTCATAAAAAAAGTACGCCGCATCGAGCTGCGATCCAAGCTGCTCAGCCAGCAGGTATTTGCGGGCCAGTACAGCTCTGCATTCAAGGGCCGGGGTATGTCATTCAGTGAAGTGCGCAGCTACCAATACGGAGATGATGTGCGCAACATAGACTGGAATGTCACTGCTCGCACCGGCGATACCCACGTCAAGGTATTCGAGGAAGAGCGAGAACTAACCCTGATACTGCTGGTCGATATATCGAGATCTGCTTTTTTCGGTACCCGAGGCCAGCTCCGGTCCGATCTGCTCACAGAGATTTGTGCCACTTTGGCTTTTGCTGCCGGGCAAAACAACGATAAAGTCGGCTGCCTGCTCTTCAGCGATCAGATCGAACTTTACATACCGCCCAAGAAAGGCAAGCCGCATCTGCTGCGCATCATTCGCGAATTGATAGAAACCAAACCCAAAGGAAAAGGTACCGACCTCAATAAAGCGCTGGACTTTTTAACCGACTTGGTCAAGAAGCGCAGCATCTGTTTCCTTCTTTCAGACTTTCTCTCTGATGGCTATCAGAAAACCCTCGGTGTAGTAGCCAGAAGACACGATCTGATCGGCTTGCACGTATATGACCCAGCAGAACAAGAACTGCCGCGCCTGGGCTTGATTCGAGCAGAAGATGCAGAGACCGGCCGCAAGCAATGGTTAGATACCGATAGCCGACAAGTCCGCGAACGATTTCAATCCGAAATTGCCCGCCAATGGGCCTACGCAGAGCAAAGCTTCAAACTGGCCAGAGCCGACTATCTGCGCTTATCCACTACCGAGGACTATGTGCTGGGGTTGCGCAAGTTCTTTGAGCAAAGAAATTGAACCTACGGTGTCACCACGCTCCCGCGTGGTCACGTTAACCGCTCGCTCAGCGAGCGTAGATTATCATTCACCCATACCTATTATCCCGCCTCGCAGTGGCGAGTTCATCACCGCGCAGCCGATAGGTGAGCAAATCACACTCGGCTGCGACGAGTTATCCCATTATCAGTAATTTAGCGATTCATGCGAATGCTCAAATTTTGGTGCTGCCTGTTTCTCCTCATTACTGGCTTTGGCCTGATGGCCCAGTCTGCCGACAACAGTGTGCGGGTTCGGGCATCTCTGGGGTCTAGCGCCATACAGCTGGGCGATCATGCCCGACTGACCGTTACCATCAGTGCGCCAGCGGGTACGCAACTCGGCCAGACCAACCATGAGGTGCTGAATCAAAGTGAAGGACTGGAGCTGATCGAGCAGATTCCTAGGAACCAGTCGGCTAGCGATCCTACCCTGATCGTGCATGAAGAGTACGTCCTGACCAGCTTCACACCCGGTGTGTTTCTCGTTCCGCCCCTGAGCGTCGACTATGAGTTGCCGGATGGAAGCCGGGGAGAAGCCACTGGCCAATCGGCCTCCATCACCGTAACGGCCATCCCGGTAGAAGGCAACGAAGAGATCAGCCCCATCAAAGACATCTACAGAGAACCCATGCGCCTCAGCGATCTCTGGCTGATCATCCTGATTGTCGTGTTGGCGATAGCCGGAGTCATATTCTGGTTGAAAAGACAGGGCATATTGGCTGTACGCAAAAGGAGACGACCTGCGGAAGTCCTGCCTCCACATCAAATCGCCCACCAGCAACTGTCGAAACTGGAAAAAGATAAACCCTGGGAACAGGGAGAAACCAATGCATATTACGAGCAGATCAGCAGCCTCTTGCGCGAGTACATACAAGCGACTTTTGGCATTCCCGCTACTAAGCAAACGACCGCCGAAATCGAATCTGCCCTGGCGCTGAGGCAAGATATCGATGGGCAAACCAGGCACAAACTATACGAACTGCTGCGCGCGAGCGACATGGTCAAATTTGCCGATCAGCAGCCTCGCAGCAGCGACCATGGGGCGTGGATAGCAGAGGTCCGCAGCTTCGTTCGCGCCACCGAACCCAAACCCGAAACCCCAGAATCCAGCACAGCATGAGTTGGCTCAATCAATTCAGCTTTTCCTATTTCTGGGTGCTTCCACTGCTGGCGGTGCCTTGGCTGGCCTACCTGTACAGAACCGTCAGAAGCAAACAGCAAAACCCCAGCCTCAGGCTGCCCGATCTGGGCAGAGACGCCATAGGAACCTGGCGATCGCGGCTACGGCCATTTTTGCCCCTGCTCAGAGCTATTGCCATGAGTCTGCTCATACTGGCACTGGCCAGACCGCGGGTACAGAACGAAGAGGTCGTGGTGAGTAGTGAAGGCATCGAGATCATGCTGGCCATGGACCTGTCGAGTAGTATGAGCGCCCAAGATTTTCAGCCCAACCGCCTGGAAGCAGCCAAAGCGGTGGCCGTAGATTTCGTCAGCCAGCGTTTGTACGACCGCGTCGGTCTGGTTGTCTTTGCTGCCGAATCCTATACCCAGGCGCCGCCCACGGTAGACCACGACATCATCATCGAGTTTTTGTCTAAGCTGGAAACGGGCCTGCTGGAAGATGGTACCGCCATAGGTACGGGCCTGGCTACGGCCGTCAATCGCTTGAAAGACAGCGAGGTCGCCAGCCGAATCGTCGTGCTGCTCACGGATGGCGAGAACAATGCCGGCGAGGTTTCGCCCAGCATGGCCGCAGAGCTGGCGCGTACTTTCGATATTCGCGTGTACACCATCGCTATGGGCAGCGGAGAGACGACCCTCATACCCGCCCAGCCCAGAGGTCGCCGCGACTATAGATACGATCAGGGTCGAACGGAGGTCGACGAAAATGTGCTCCGATACATAGCCGACCATACGGGCGGTCGCTATTTCAGAGCGCGAAATCGCCAGGAACTGGACGCCATCTATGACGATATAGACCAGCTGGAGCGCACCGAGATAGAGACGAGCGCCTATCGCACCTACGACGAGTACTTCGGCTACTTTCTGGGAATGGGCTTAATCGTGCTACTAATCGAGATGATTATGCGTTATGGGTTGTTAAGGGTTGTACCTTAGTGATCCGGTTTTTTACTTTGTACTTCCGCAGGTGGTAAGTTTACTCGCTTATGTTTCGTTTCGAGCATCCTTCTTATTTGTTGCTGCTTTTGGGTTTGCCCCTGCTGCTGGGCTTGTTCATTTGGTATTGGCAGTATCGCAAGCGGGCGCTGGGTCGTTTTGCAGACGCGGAATTACTCGATTATCTGGCGCCCGGCATCAGCAATAGTTTGCCGAAAGTGAAGTTTCTGCTCGTCTTTGCCGCCTTGCCTCTGCTGATCCTGGCACTGGCCAACCCCCAGTACAGCGCCCAGCGAGAGGAAATCAAACGCAGAGGCATCGACTTATTTATCGCCATGGATGTGAGCCGCTCTATGCTGGCCAGAGATATCGAGCCCAGCCGTATGGATCGATCGCGCTACTTCGCCAACGCTTTGATCGATGAGCTGACGGGCAATAATATTGGTATCGAGTTTTTTACCTGCACACCAGTTATTTCCGCTCCACTCACCACAGACTATCAGTTTCTCAGGTCGGTAGTTACCGCAGCAGAGCCCGGTCAGATCAGCGCTCAGGGAACTGACATCGGCGCGGCAATAGCCCTCGCGGAATCCAACTATCGCGAAGAGAGCAGCAACCACAGAGCACTGGTGGTCATAAGCGACGGCGAAGACTTTGGCGGTATGGCCGCCGATCAGGCCAGGCAAGCCTTCGATAAAGGGCTAATCATCTTTGCCGTTGGCGTAGGCAGAGGTGGTGCGGCACCTATGCCCTACAAATTGAGCAACGGAAGAGAGGCTATGATCCGAGATGCTTCCGGCAACTCGGCCATGACCCAGGCAGATCCCAGTACACTAAAAAGTATAGCCGAAGCTGGAGGTGGCGAGTACTTCCCGCTGGGCGGAGACACCCGCGAGTTGGTGCTGGCGCTGCGCCGTAGAATTGACAGAATTGAGAAAATGGAATTCGAAGAACAAACTCAGGCTACTTACGACAGCTATTTCTACTTCTTCCTGATACCAGGGCTGTTGTTATTATTCATCGATTATTTGATCGGTAGAAGAGCCCTCGTCAAGAAATCCAGGATGGGGAGCTTAATGATCCTGCTGAGTCTGAGTACTGTCTCTCTGGTGGCCCAGTCTTCTCATACGCTGCGCAGGCAGGGAGATCGAGCATACATCGATCAAGACTATACCAACTCTGAGCGCTTATATCGACAATCGCTTCAAGACGAAAATACCGCCGAAGGCAATCATAATTTAGGGAATGCCCTGTATCAACAAGGCGACTATGAAGAGGCTGCCAAGCGATTTGAAGAAGCTGCGACCCTAAGCGAAGACGAGCAAGATCGGGCGGCCTCGCTACACAACTTGGGCAACGCACGATTTGAACAAGAAGACTACGATGCCGCCATCGAGGCCTACCAGGAAAGCCTGCGCAATAATCCAGGTGACGTTGCCACTAAAACCAACCTGTCTATCGCCATTGCCAGGAGAGAAGGTGGTGGCCAAGGCGAGGATGGAGAAGGAGAGGGTGACCCCCAAGATGGTCAGAATGGTCAATCCCCCCAGAACGGCCAAAATTCTCCTTCCGATCAAGAAGGCCAAGTCTCTTCAGCAGAGCCCGTAGAAGGTGAGATCAGTGAAGGGGAAGCCAAGCGCCTACTCGAACGCGTAGGTGATGCAGAAACCCAGACTCGGCGAAACGTGACTAATGAAGACATGAAGTCGTGCTCAAGTGCTCGCGAATGGTAAAGGCAGTATACATGAGGTGGGTTGGTCTGTGCATGTGCTCGATATGGGCCGTAAGTCTGCTGGCCCAAACCCATGGCGACAACTTTCAAACGGTCAAACTCGACAGAGATCGACTGGCATTGGGCGATACCCTTATCTATACCATCGAGGTACACAACGCCACCATAGATGAGGTTTTTCCTCCGGATTTTGACGAGTTCGAGCAAATCGGTCAGTCGTTTAGAGAAGAGAATAGCAGCATCATCGCCGGGCAGTCTATGCTGGTTACTAAGATCAACTACCGTTTAGTCCCACTTCGGGAAGGCGTTATCACTATAGATCCTGGCCGCATCAGGTTGGAGGGACGCTTGTACTACACGAATTCTCGGCGAGTAGAGGTACTGCCGCCAGGTTCAGAAGTAGATGCCGTTCCACCATCCAATTTTCTAAGACTCGAAATCGATCGTACGAGAGCTTACGTCGGACAGCAAATTATAGTCGATCTTAGGCTATACACCACCGTGAATCGAAAGGGTCTCAATCAGCTGGGCAAGCCCAGTCTAGATGGGTTCATCAGTAAGCCGCGTGGTCGGTTCGATAACCGGACCCAGACTGTAGCTGAAAATGGAAAGACCTATCTGGCACAAACCATAGAAAGTTATGCGCTGTATCCCGTGCGCTCCGGCAAACTGATCATAGAGCCCTTTGCGTACAGTATGAGCGTACAGAGTTTTAGACCAACCAGCGCAGGTTTTAGGCAACCCTATACCGATTTTATCAACCTCGTTTCTGACAGCTTATCCATAGAGGTACTGGATTTGCCCCAGCCTCCTTCGGATTTTAGTGGAGGTATCGGCGATTTTCGTGTCGATGCTTCCATAAACCGCGATACGCTCAGCACAGACGATGCCTTGAGTTTGAGGTTAACCATCATGGGAGATGGAGACATTTTTCGAGTACGCGAGATCTTCCCTGCTGATCCAGAAGATTGGGACATTTACCCCCCTGATATTCAGGTCGAGGAAATGACGGATAGCCCGACGGCTTACTTCGGTAGAAAAGTCATGGATTTTCAGTTGGTTCCCCGAAAGACGGGCCGATTGGTTCTGAATCCGGTTGTTGTCGTCTTTAAACCCGACACAGCCAGCTATGTGGACATTGCAGCCGAAGATTTTACAGTACAAGTCGGAGAGGGAATGGGGCGCCCTACCTATGATACCAGCTTGGTAGATACGACTACAACCCTGACACTGTTTCCTTCTGTCGATGTTCCCAAAATCTATAGACCAAGCTTGTCTCCTTCCGATAAACCGATTTATTGGGTCTTATTTGCTTTGCCCCTCCTTTTTGTAGGTGGTCTGGTTTTAAAACAATGGTTGCAGCTTCGGGTAGATCGTCTGGATCCCATTGAACGAGCACAAAGTCAGGCTGCTCGCAATGCATACAAGAAATTGAAAAAAGCGAGGAGCGAGTCAATCGACCAGCAGTATGCCGTAATCGAACGCACGCTGTTGCAGTATCTTAAGGATCGGTTGGATAGACCCCTGTCAGAGTTGAGCAAATCCGGAATACAAAGGCTATTGCTCGAAGAGAAAGTAACCCAAAGCCTGGCCGATGAATATGTTCACCTGCTAAAGCGGTGTGAGCAGGCGAGATATAAGCCTGGAAAGCTAGTCGCTGAGTCATCTGCGCTCAGCGAAGCTAAAAATACCATTCGCCAGATCGAAGAATGGATAAATAAAAAGCCCGTCACTCTTCAAGAGGACGGGCAAACAATATGACTAGCAACAGGGCCTATTGGTGTTATTCCTTTTGTAAAGATGGGGTCTAGGGGGGATTATAATTTGAGGGCTTAGGCGTTTGGTTAATCGGTTTCGGGTAATCAAGGGTTGACTTGGGCTTTAGATTTATGTCTCAGGTGATTTTCCTAGGGTGTATAGATGCGGCGCTTAGGCATCTATTCCGAGCCGTATCTGATAATAAGACGTAAGAAAATTCCATTTCTGGCGGTCAGACTGAAAAAAAATTAATTTTTTTGAGCCAGATGTTGCTCTCACCTTTCAGATCCAATCAGTTTTCGGCCAGTCTGCTGCTCATATTTTATGCGACGGTGTTGCACATACCTGCATATTGGAGCCGCCAATTAGGCCTGGCAGCCAACGATGCTGGTGCTTCTGTTCTGGGTAAATGGATGAATACATGGACATCCTGGTCCGATCCATGGGCCCTGATCCTTCCTATTATGCTTTTGTTTATAGCGGGGGTGATCATCAACCGACTGACTATGAGGGACCACCTCGGTTCTAGTGATACTCAATTCGCAGGGCTATTTTACATTTTAGTCGGTTCTTATGTAGCTGCTTTCTTTCCGCCCAACAGTATGCAGCTGGCTAACCTTTTCTTACTATTTGCACTGTTCCCTTTCCTAGCCCTTTATAAACACCAGGGAGCGGTTGTTCCCCTCTTCTGGTCAGGATGGTGGCTAGGGTTCGCTTTCTTGACCAATAGCTACTACATCATATTTTTAATGGCCTTCATGTTTGCCATACCCATCTTTCAGCCAATAAGCCTAAGGCGGGTGTTCCAGTTGGTCAGTGGTTGGGGAGCTCCTTTATTTTTACTTTTTTGTAAAAATTATCTTTCGGATACCAATGATGCATTTTTAAGTAGCCTATGGAATGGAGTAGGCTATCCCGGATTTTATGGCGCAGAAGGCTACTGGACCTACGTTGGACTGGGCGTCTTGGGTTTGTGTATGGTCTGGGTATTCTTGGCTAGAGGCAAAATGGCTAGCCAATTACAAACCGACGCCAGATACAAAATACAGGTTCTCTACGCCGTTTTGATCTTCGCTGTTTTGAGCTTATTTCTTCAGCAGCTCATAAGCGCATCGAGTTTGCAAATTGTTGTTTTGCCCTTAGGTGTACTTCTGGGACTCGTTTTTTCCGGACTGGAACGCTCTCGTGGCGAGAGCTTGCACTTACTGCTCTTGGGTGTGTTCGTAGCCATGCAGCTACTGCCTTTTTACTTGAAATATTAGTCGAAACCAAAATAAAAAAGCCGTTCCCTTCGAAAAGGAAACGGCTTAAATCGGGGTGGGCAGTGAGGGACTCGAACCCCCGGCCCTCTCGGTGTAAACGAGATGCTCTAAACCAACTGAGCTAACCGCCCGAAAGCGCCTCAACAAGGACTTGAACCTTGGACCTACGGATTAACAGTCCGCCGCTCTAACCAACTGAGCTATTGAGGCATGTTCGATTCAGCAGGCAAACATTTCTACCTTTTGGCCGAAGCGACCGCAAAAGTAAGGGGTCTTATTAAAATTTACAATCTTTGCGGTCTAAAAAATTATTTCATGAGCTTATTGGCAGTCGGAACCCTCGCTTTTGACAACATCGAAACGCCCTATGGCCGGGCAGAAATGATTGTGGGGGGCTCTTGCACCTATATTGCACTTGCTGCTTCTTACTACACTCGTCCTGTGCAGATCGTGTCCGTGATTGGAGACGACTTCCCCAAAGAGGAAATAAACTACCTGCGCAAGCGCGGAGCCGATCTAGGTGGTGTAGAAACCAAGGCCGGGCAAAAATCTTTCTTCTGGGCAGGCCGCTACCACGATGACATGATGGGGCGAGACACCCTCGATACTCAACTCAATGTCCTAGCCGAGTTTGATCCGAAACTGCCTGAAAATTTCCAGTCGACAGATTTTGTCATGCTCGGCAACCTAACACCCAGTATTCAGAGCCAGGTTATCGACCAGATGGCCGTAAAACCAAAGTTGATCGCTCTGGATACCATGAACTTCTGGATGGACAATGCCCTTGAGGAACTACTAGAGGTGCTGAAGCGCATAGACATCCTCATCATCAACGATGAGGAAGCACGCCAACTGAGTGGTGAGCTGAGCTTGGTCAAAGCCGCTGCCAAAATCATGGAAATGGGCCCGCGCATCCTGGTTATCAAAAAGGGCGAACACGGGGCACTACTTTTTGAAGGAGACCGCGTTTTCTCTGCTCCGGCACTACTGCTACCCAAAGTCGTCGACCCAACTGGTGCAGGAGATACCTTCGCCGGTGGCTTGATGGGCTATCTGGCGGCAGCACCTGATTTGAGCTTCGACAACCTCAAAAGGGCACTCATTCACGGCTCGGCTATGGCCAGTTTTGTAGTAGAAGACTTCGGTACTCGAAAACTCAAGGAACTCAATAGCGAGCAAGTACAAAAGCGAGTGGAAAAGATAGCAGAACTAATTAGTGTCGACGTATAATCGTCTAGATCACTCTACCCGATAGCACCAATCTGCTCGGTCTCTTGATGTCTTTAAACCAGACCGTCGCCCGTTTTCTGAAATAGCCGCGTTTGGCCGCATCGAAGGTCAAAGTGACTACTCCCGTTTCTACTGGTGGGGTGGGGGCACTTGCCCAGTCACCTGCCGTACAGCCGCAACTGGTGCGCACATTGTCTATTTGTACAAACGATTCACCATTGTTCTGAAAACGAAACATCTGGGTTATGGCACTGTCTTGCTCAATATTTCCAAGCTCGATCTCTAGATCGTCCAGCCATAAAATTTCTGAGGTTAACCCGCTTGAATAGCTGTGTGTCGAGACGAGCTGGTCATAACCAAATACGGTATTTGGGCTAGTAGAATCTCCAGCTTCCAAGTAGCAGACACACATCAAAAGCAAAAACCAGTTTGAACTCACTGACATATAACGATAGTTCGCGCTTGGCCATTGTAATAGATTGAAGGCTAATGCTACAGAAATACACTTTTGTCATTTTCATGGACTTTTCAGAGTTAAGGAACTCATAAGCCCAAAACGCGGCACAACTTAAAACCACTTCTCTGCCTTTATACATCCAAAAAACCAAAGTAGTCATGAAGCAACTATTTGCATTCATCGCCCTGATTTCCTCAAGTGCTCTTTTCGGCCAGGTTGTCGTTAACGGAGTGAATATCAATAATCTCGAAGAAGTCACCATGGTGCGCCTGATCGTACAAGAACGATTTTTGAGCAATCAGGTGGTCGTATTTGTCGATTACGGACAGAGTGTGCAAGGTGCCCCCCGCCGCAATAGAGAAGTCATAAATCCTCAAGATGGCCGTCGCATCAAGTTCAATTCAGCCATACACGCTGTCAACTTCATGCTCGACAATGGCTGGGAATTTGTCGAATCCCTCATTCTGCCAACAGAGGGCAGTGCCAATAATTCAGGAGACGTTCAATACCTCTTTAAAAGACCTGCTGAATGACCACCGGCCCTACTTCAGGCAGGTTCCGATCTTTCTATGATTTCCCAGGTATGGTCAGCCAGTAATTTCACGCTGGCTATGTAGTGATAGGGTGGCTTTGGCCCCCATTCAGCAGGACTGACCAAACTCATAACCGATTTGTTATTGCTTGGTCGGCGATACAAGTAATAGGTCCGACCTATAATAGGATCTATGTTTATCTCCGCTTCGTATATCCGCTCGGAGATGGTCATTCGATTCTGTATTTCATTTGCCTGCCGGGCCAAAAGCTCGATCTGCGCCTTAATCTGGTCCAGCTGCATATCGGTCTGCTCGTACATGGCTGTCATAGCCAGACCTTTGACCCTGCCCTTATCGATGGGCTTAATAGTGGCTCCTCCCCGCTCATGGGCGTAAGGCAGCAAGTGCGGATTTTCGGCAATTTTTTCCGCGTCAATGGGGTTGACGAAGTCTTCCAACCGTTCTTTTTTGTCCTTCGAATCCTTGGGCATATTCCTTAAACCTCAAAATCGGCTCTGAGTTGCGATATTCGTGTTGTGTCTCGCCAATTCATAGAGAGCGATTTGCCCTTTACTTTTCCCCCAGATCACTGGGTGCGGGCATTCGATGAGCATAGATTTTATAAAGCCATTAGTGGGCAGGGATTGAAAGCAGTAGATTTTGCCGTCTTGCCGCCTACAGGTCCATTGCAGCTCATTGAAGTTAAGAATTATCATCCTAGACTCGACGCCGAAGGCGCTCCATATCCAGTTAATTGGCCAACTGTAGATCAATTGGTTGAGCAGTTAATTGGCAAATATGAAGATAGTCAACGCATCATTCGAATTGTCAATAGCTACTATCAACGCAAATGGTATTTTCGTGTCCAGCTGCATTTGGCTAGTTATCTGCCTGTGATTTGGTCTGACTCAGACTTGCTTTTCTGGACTTCTGCAGCTAAGCGGAGTGAATTTGAACAGCCTCAGGCGGTATTGCATTTAGTAGGCCCAGATCATCTTTTAGACTTCCGCAGGTCGGTCATCGAGCAGCTGTCGAGAGAAAGCCCATCCTGGCAATTCAACGAGTTCTGATAATTACTTATTCATCTTCGTTCAATCGACTGCCACAGTACTTGCAAAAGATCGCATCATCGGCATGCCCTTCCCGACAACAAAATCGACATACCTGGGTGTTGGTGAAATTTGCACGGGTTCCTTTGATCAGTTCGGTTGTTACTATACCAGTTGGGACAGCTAGTATGGCATATCCAATGATCATGACTGCAGCCGATAAAAACTGCCCAATATTTGTCTGAGGAGTGATGTCTCCATACCCAACAGTCGTCAAGGTTACAATGGCCCAGTAAATTGACCGCGGTATGCTGGAAAAGCCTTCATTCTGCTGCCCTTCAATCAAGTAGATGACCGAACCTATAATAACGACAAGCAGCAAGACGGCTAGCAGAAACACCAAAATCTTGTTTCGGCTTTTAGCTATAGCCTTTTGCAGTTGGTCTCCTTCTATTAGAAACTTTCCCAGTTTGAATACCCGAAAAACCCGCATCAGTCTGAGTATCCGTACTACGACCAATGCCTGACCACTACCGACAAAAATGGAAAGATAAGTAGGGAGTATCGCAATCAGGTCTATGATACCATAAAAGCTGAGGGCATACTTCCAGGGTTTTCGAGTCACCCAGAGTCTGAACACATACTCTATCGTGAAAATGATGGTAAATATCCACTCCAAGGTGATAAATAGTCGGTGGAACTTGACGTCGTACTCATCCACGCTCTCAAGCATAACCGTAAGTACTGACAGCACGATGAGCACCATCAAAGAAATATCGAACCAACGACCCACTGATGTGTCCGCCTCGAAAATGATCTCATGTACACGATCACGCAAAGACATGGCTGAATATATAAGATATTTTCAAAATGTGACGAAGTAGTCCAAAATGAAATTCTCGTTTTGATATATCCCCAATTTAACTTTTTGTAAATTTGTTTTCTTTCCAATAAAACCGATTTTCCGAATGCACAAGGCTGCCATCATTGAAGACGAACAGAATGGTTTGATCAACCTCAAACACATGCTTGCCGAGCATTGTGACAACATTGAGGTAGTGGCAGAAGCAGATGGCGTAGAATCAGGCTACGAATTATTCAGTGAGCCTGGCTTCGAAATCGATGTCGCCTTTCTCGATATCAATTTGCGCGATGGCAAGGTTTTTCAGTTGCTCAATCGCTTGAGGCCTATTGATTTCGACATCATCTTCGTGACGGCCTATGACAAGTTTGCTATGAAAGCCTGCGAGTATGCATCGATCGGCTATATCTTGAAGCCCATAGATCCCGACGCACTGGTCGAAGCAGTTGGGCGCATCCAGCCGCCTAAGCGTGGAAAAACCGAAGACAGACTCAGGGTGATGCAGCAGTATACCAGTCATCCCAATGCATTTGAAAAAATGTCTGTTTCGGCCCTCGATGGGATGCACTTCGTCAAAATTCGCGATATCGTCCGGTTTGAAGCAGAAGACAACTACACCCATATTTATCTGAAGGAAGGGCAACGAATCACCGCCTCCAAGACGATCAAGGCCTACGAAGACTTGCTCGGACCCTTCAATTTTTACCGGGTACACAAGCGGCATGTCATCAATATGAACTACATGCGCAAATTCGTGAAAGGCGATGGAGGCTACCTGATCATGGAAGACAGCATGAGAATAGAGGTGTCTCGACGTCGCCGTCCCGCCTTTATGGAACAATTAAGACGCCTTCAGGAAGGACTTTAAGACCTATATATGTGAACACTTGAAAAATATGCCCTATTTTCGTGTCTTGAGAAAACTACCCAACAGCTTTACATGGCAAAGAATACGAAAAAAACCATCGACGAGCTCAAAAGGGATCACAAACCCCTCGACAAAAAGCAAATGGACGAGGTGAAAGGAGGAAACAGGCGTAGTTGGATACGCCGCATCTGTAGTGCGATAACTCCACAGTAAGTTAAAGCCTACAGCAAAATCCTGCTCGCCCACCAGCTCGTCGGGTACAGTATTGTGGTTGTATGACAACTCAGGCAAAGCAAACGCAAGCCTCGACTCCCGAATTGGAGAAGTATCTGAAAGCTTCTAATGATCCTAAAGATCGTGTGACTTTAATAGGTACTCTACTAGAGACCTATCTATTTACTGATCCTGAACGAGCCAACGAACTCCTGCTGGAAAGGGAATCTGTATTAGTTCAGCTACAAGATACCGACTTAGAGCTGAGGCATTTATCCCAATCTGCTACGCTGCATAATTTAAGCTATCGCTACGAGCAGGCCAGATTATGCCTGGAGAAGGCCATTACTTTGGCCACTGAATCGGGAAGCCTACTGGAACAAACAGAACTGGAGCTCGAACGCTGCGTCAGTCTGACCAACCAGCAAGAACTCGAAAGGGCAAGCCGCTGCATAGATAGAGCAGAATGGCTGATGCGGCAAATGCCAGATGAGCACCTCCAGGCCCGTGCGCTATGTAGGCGTGGGTACGTCTATCTGCACACCAGAAGGCATACCAAAGCCATACACGCTTTTTTACAGGCTTTCAATATTTTGTCTTACAGCAAGAGAAAGCTCAACCTTAGAGATCAGTATTGCTTCACTTTGATCGATTCTGGATTGGGCCGCGTGTACACCCAAATGGGTGAATATGACAAAGCTATAGACGCCTTTCAAAGAGCATTAGATCGCGGCAGGCAGTTTGGGCTTCGCGGCAGGCTTGCCTGGTACCTGGCCAATTTGGGAAATGCACTTCTCAATGACAATCAGTACGTCAAAGCGAGTTACTACCTGACCGAGGGCATTGCAACCGAAGATGAAAATAACCGAAGTCTACTAGCTTCTTCTATCGCAAATCTCGGATTTTGTTACATCGAACAGCGACTTTTCGAGGAAGCAGAAACGATGCTCAGTCAGTCAGAAACACTCTATTTCGAAGGTGGAGAGAATGAATACGAAAACCTGGCAACCATCGAATTTTACCGAGCTCGTATTCAGGCGGAACGCGAAGATCTGAGCCAGGCCATTTCGCATCTCCACGAAGCAGGCAAATGGGCAGAAAAGTCGGAATCTCCACGTGTTCAGGCCGATGTCAGCAGGCAGCTGGCGGAGCTATACGCTGAAACCGGCAATTATCAGGCGGCTTACGAAGCACAGCTCGTCTTTGAATCGCACAGGCAAGCATTCGAAGCACAGGCAGAAATCCGGCATCAGCGAGAGATCGAGAATCTCATGAAAGCCGAAGCCAGAGAACGAGAGGCTGAATTGTTGAAATTACAAGCTAGTCAGCTACAACTCAGAGCGCTTAGGGCGCAGATGAATCCCCACTTTTTATTCAATTGTCTCAACTCCATCCAGTCCTTCATAAGCACAAAAGATGCAAGTACAGCCAGCAAATATTTAGCCCGCTTTGCTATGCTCATGCGCCAGAGCCTGGAATACATAAACCTGGAATACATCAGCCTGGAAGATGAAATCGAGTTTTTGTCCAACTATCTGGATTTAAACTGCAACCTTCGCTTTGATGGCAACCTGACAACCGACATCAGGCTAGATGACGATCTGGAGGAAGACATTATCGGTGTGCCTACCATGATTTTACAGCCCTATGTCGAAAATGCTGTAGAACACGGCCTTAGGGGTAGAAAGCATGGGCATGTGCAGATCGATTTTTCTCCATACGGACAAGAAGCCATCAAAGCCATCATAACCGATGATGGGGTAGGCCGGGAAAGAGTCAGAGATATGCATGCACTCGACCCCACACGCAAACAACACCGGAGTAGAGGAACGGAAATCACACTCAGGCGACTCAGCCTATTGCAGCGGTCCAGCTCACTGCCTGAGGAGGAAAAAGAGCCTGTAACTATTACAGATCTCTACGATGAAGACGGAAGTCCCGCGGGCACACGTGTAGAGGTAGTTATTCCCATTCGGGATCTCTCCCTGAATTAGAGAAGGTCCTCTAGCTACCAAAGCAGCGTATGTGGTTACATGCTGCTTGGATAGAGGCTTTTACTTACTTATTTCTATCTGCCAGTGAGGTTCTCGATCCCCTTGGCTGTAGTGTTCCGCCTGTACGCTGCTGACGACGAGAAGAAACCATAGTAACGCGCTCACTATTAGCTACATCTTCGTTGAGTTCTGATTCGTTGTTGCGATAGGCGCAATTCTGAATAACGGGGACGGCATCTCCATTCTGGCCCTGCACATTGTAAATTGCAGCTCCGGTTACCATGCTCACATTGCTATCGAAAGTAGATTCTACGATCAGTGGATTGGACTCTCCTGCTTTTCCATTATTGGTAATGCCCGCTCCGCAATCAGCCTGATTGGCTTCGAAGTGGCAAGCGGTGATACGAGGATTAGCCTGTCCGGCCTCTCCGTCATTGTAAAGGCCACCACCCTTGAAAGAAGCTATATTCCCTTTGAAATGGCAGCTGTAGAAGACGGGGTGAGCTCCTTTCTTGGTACCGTCTACATATACACCGGCACCGTAGCGGGCAGTGTTGTTGCGAAAAATACAATTCTGTATATAAGGACGGCTAGTCTGACTGACAGATGCGATGTAAAGGCCTCCACCTGCGGAAGTCTCATTTCTTTCCCGACTTAGCGCCATTGATCTGCCCCCTGTGATAACCAAGCCATCTAGCAAGGTTGATTCGTCGGTGTCTATAAGCGAAACAACAGTGAAAGCATTGTCTGTTTCATCGCCAGCTTGACCGATATTTCCACTTAAAATAGTTGGGAATCCAGCAACGCGCTGATTTATATTGGTCTCAAAGCCTTGAAACCCACCATATACAGCAACTCCGGATGGAATGTCGAAACTTTCCGTCCGATCATCCGATGAACTGGATAAGTAGGTACCCTGAAGTACCCATACCTCATCTCCATGGGCGCACCTGGAAAGTGCGTCTTTCAATGTTATGGCATCCGCCCAACTCGATCCGCTATCACCAGTTCCTCCAGGACTGACATAATAACGGCTCGCTGCCAGAGGGGCGGCCATTACAACTAACAATATAAATAATACTCTCTTCACGTTCGATCCATTACTAAGATTCGAAGGCCTGATTAAGAGAGGAAGTTTGCTTTCTAACGTTCCTATCACTTACTGACCTCGACAAATAATGCCAAGCCGAAAGCAAAGGAAATACACAAGTGGTGGAAGGTTTAAAACCACCGGACCTCTAAGCTCGATGGGGGATTGAGCTCAAAGGAAAATAAGGATGAATTATAGGGGAAAGACGTTTACTTAATTGTCAAACGCAACTGGTGGGTAACCAATTGTGGCTCTAAAATATAACCTCTTCTAAGAAATATGGTACTCTTAGAGGGAAAAACACCTTTTTTTTAGGGATCGGTATAAAAAAAGAGGGGAGCGGTTAGTGTGAAAGTTTATAAAAAGTTCTATTTTAGCGCCGGATGGACAGCTTCGAGTCCCCTCTCTGCATACTTTACATATTCACATAGCAACTAAGTAAAGTCCATCCTACCTTTTCCACTCGGTCAAGGTTTTTCCCAACATTAAAGATAGGCGCTAAAGTTCTCGCACCATGCGTGCGGTGACTTTAAGCCATAGGCGTAGTCTAATATTTCAGATCCCATAAGCATATTGAAATGCCTCAAAAAGTTACTGTACCCTTTACAAACATGATGGTCTGTGGCCATCGGTGCCTAGCTGTAGGCTTATTTTGGGTGTTGCTATTTTCGGTTAGCCATGCCCAGGACTTTCACTATTCTCAGTTCTACAACAACCCGATGCACCTCAACCCTGCACTAACGGGGCTTTTCGGTGGTGATGCACGGCTGACTGCTAACTACAAATCGCAATGGCCTAGTGTACCCGTAGATTACAACACATTTACGGTTGCCTACGATCGCAAGTTCTATCGCAAAAGACCCCGCCCAAGTATTTGGGCAGCGGGCGTTGCGCTAAACTATGACCGCTCTGGAGATAGTAAGCTAACCTGGGCAGATATAGACCTGAATGCCTCTTACACCCGCTATCTGAACAAGCGGTTCTTCCTGACGATCGGTGGGCAAGCGGGGCTGGTCAACAGGACATTCAGCGAAGACAATCTGCGTTTCGACAACCAATTCAATGAAGAGTTGGGGCGCTACGACCCTTCTTTAGGCAACGGTGAAATCTTTGCAGGTGAGGGCAGGACTTTTTTCGATTTTGCTTTGGGAATTAACTTGCGCTTTCAAACCCGCAATGCCAATGTACTGGTCGATGAACTCAATAAGCGAACCAAACTGGATGTAGGTGTAGCGCTACATCACCTGACCCGACCTGACCAGTCTTTTTTCGATAGCGATAAAGTGCCCATTGAGCGCAGACTAAGTCCGTATGCCATGCTCACCCTACAAGTGAGTAAGCCTGTTGATTTGGTCGCAAATCTCACCTATCAAACACAAGGACCTGCCTACGAAGAACTAGTAGGTATGGCAGCCGTTCGCTTTTATCTCAACAGAAGACCAGGGAGGCAGTGGAGCTTTCTCGCCGGTGCAGGTCTTCGCCGAAATGTCATTCAAGATGCCTGGTGGCC
>JBCDFE010000055.1:0-22141 GCA_039178745.1 Bacteroidota bacterium
GGTGACATCCTGAATGCAGACTTCTACGCACTGGAGATGGGTAATGTCAGTGAGGGTGTGTTGTCGTCGGCCGAGCTTGGCTCGTCCGCCGACTCAGAAGCAAGATCGAGTGTCGTGCTATTGGCCAGAGTGCTAAATCTGTCGGCGGACGAGCACAGCTCGGCCGACGACATTCAGCTACAAGCAGGTAATACCTACGATCTGGACTTCACGGCTGAGGATCTGTATGGTCTACAAGGCACCCTGGAGCTGGGCGCAGGCCTAGAGCTGGTAGACATCAGCTATGGCTTGGCGAGTGCTGGAAACATTAATCTGGAGAATGCAGCGGAAGGCATCATCACCTTCAGCTGGGATGATGCAGCCCAGTCGTCCGCCGAGCTACGCTCGTCGGCCGACGGAAGGGCAACGCTCTTCACCCTCATCATCCGCGCCACAGCAGATGCGACCTTGAGCGATGTACTCAGCCTAACGGACCGGGTAACACGCTCAGAAGGCTATCCGACAGCAGGAGGCGTGTCAAACCTCGTGCTGGCTTACTCGGCCGACGAGCACAGCTCGGCGGACGAGTTTAGCCTGGGTCAGAACAGCCCTAACCCGGTAGATGCAGCGACTCAGATTGCGTTTAGCCTACCGGTAGCGAATACCGCTACGCTGACGATCCGTGATGTACAGGGCCGTACGGTTCTGATCAGAGAGATCGAAGCCGAAGCGGGTGTAAACCTGATCAATCTGCAAGGCAGTGACTTGGCCGCCAGCGGTGTATACAGCTACACCCTGACATCTGGAGAGCATACGGCAACTAAGCAGATGGTGATACGGTAGAAAGACTGCTGGCGTCAGCTAGTCATGCCTCAAACAGGGAATAAAGCTTTTAAGAATAATTGTCGATTTGTGAGGGTCTGTCTGAGTGATTCAGGCGGGCCTTCGTGTTTGGAGGAAGGCCCGCAAGGCGTATTCTACGAATAGCATAGCAAGCCCGGTAGCAGGATGCCTTTAAATTATAATGCCCTTGCCGATAAGCTATCGACAAGGGCATTATGGCTAATCTGGTACTCAGATTACCTCAGCACCACGGCAAACCGGCTGGGCTTTCCACTGGGATAGACACCCTCGATCATAACCATCTTCCGACTTTCGTCACTGAGGATGGTATCCAAATCATTGGTGTTTCTGATGCTTTGTCCATCTACGCTGGTGATGATGAAGCCCTCTTGAATTCTGGTTTGGTCTTGTATGGCACCAGGGCCGATGCGATCAATTTGGAGACCACCGTTTATAGCCAGCTTCTGAGCGGTATCGTCGTCAATGGGAGCCAATTCGATACCTAGCCCGTCAACACTAGCCACTTCATCACTTTCCGGGGTGCCTGTTCCAGCCTTTAGCGTGGCTGTAACTTCCATTTCGCTGCCATCTCGTTCTATGGTCAGGCGAACCTCGTCACCGGGTCTTCTTCTTCCCAATTGTTCAAGCAGTTCGCTATTTCTGAGGGTTTCGACATCATCTACGGCAATGACTACATCACCTTCTTGTAAGCCTGCTTCATCGGCGGCACTTCCAGGGTTGACACCAGAGATAAGTACACCATTGTCGCGATCTATACCTTGCTCGCGGGCCAGATTCGAGTTGAGTTCTACGATGCTTGCCCCCAGGTAGCCGCGCTGTACACTGCCAAATTGGCGAAGGTCCTCTACTACCTTAGCCACAATATTCGAGGGAACGGCAAAGCTGTAGCCAGCAAAAACACCAGTAGGCGAACTAATAGCTGTGTTGATACCTACCAAATCACCATTGATATTAACCAGTGCACCTCCGCTGTTTCCAGGATTTACCACAGCATCGGTCTGAATGAAGGACTCGATGGCATATTGTGAACGCCTACGCAATATATCTATGCTCCTACCTTTAGCAGACACGATACCTGCCGTCACGGTATTGGTCAGGCTGAATGGATTTCCTACGGCAACGACCCATTCGCCTATGCGAAGCTCATCGCTATCTGCAAATTGGACAATCGGCAATTCCTGCGCATCTATTTTTATGAGGGCAACATCGGTGGTCTCGTCGGTGCCGATAACTTCTGCCCCATAGGTGCTTTGATCATTTAAGACGACCTCCAGAGTTTCTGCTCCTTCAACAACATGGTTGTTGGTGACTATATAACCGTCTGAGCTGATGATGACCCCTGAGCCACTACCTTCCTGGAGCGGGCCTTGACCAGGATTTTCGAACTGGTCCTCAAAGCCGGGGCCGAAAAAGTCGCGAAACATATCGGGCACGCGTTGATTGCCTCCGCTACTGACTACGCGAGATGCGGACTTGATGTGTACCACTGCTGGCAATGCCTGATCGGCAGCAACCGTGAAACCGCTGGCCGGAATCACATCAGTTCGGTCTGCTGGATCGGTGAGGTTCGAAAATTGGACCACTGGCTCGCTGGCTGGGCGTACATATCGCGTTTCGCCCCAGCCCAGCTGGCTCGCTCCTAATAAAACAATAATACCGCCAAGAACGGCAGCAAGGGTAATACCAAGGTATTTGTTCATGTTTCTTTTGATTTTCGATAAGAATGGAATACGTCTATAAAGACACAGTCTTGCCCAACAAGGTTGTAAACCCCAAAGCAGCTTTTACTCTCCCCATCGATAGGTGTCGAGTTGTAGCCCTGCCAGGTCCAGGACGCGATCAACAACCGTGCCTATAATTTGCTCTTTGGTTTCGACGGTGCTGTAAAAGCTTGGAATAGCCGGACAGACAATAGCACCAGCCTCGGTCAGGGCGGTCATATTGCGCAAATGGATCAAACTCAGGGGCGTCTCTCTGGGTACTAAAATCAGCTTGCGTCGCTCTTTGAGCACTACATCGGCTGCCCGGGTCATCAGATCATCGCTGATACCCGCTTGAATTCTACCTAGAATACCCATACTACAGGGACACACGATCATGCAATTGTATTTCGCCGAACCAGAAGCAAAGGGCGCATTGAAATCTCGCTTCTCGTAAAAGTCGAATGGATACTCAGACCAACTTTCGTCTCCCAGCTCCAGCTTCCAGTTGATCTTGGCATTGTCACTCATAACAATGCCCACCTTTTCCCATTGGTCTGGTATGGATAGCAGGCGGTCCATCATGATTTTGGCGTATAGACTACCACTGGCACCAGCTATACCAAGAACGATCTTATTCATGCTGTTTAAAAACACACTGGTCCAATAAGTTCATTGACAATCGACAAACAAACACTAACAAAAATATGTAGGATATTTGCAGCCCAATAACAGATACTATGGCCTACAACAATCTAGCAGTAGAAGAAAAAGACGGCATCGTTTACCTGATGCTAAATCGACCAAAAGCACTGAATGCGCTCAATCAGGAGCTCATGGCTGAGCTTGGGCAGTTTTTTCGATCTGATTATGCAAATCGCACTGATATACACGGCGTGATAATGTACGGCAGTGGGGATAGGGCTTTTGCGGCTGGTGCAGATATCAAAGAATTCGTCGGGATGGCACAGGCTGGCAAAGGACAGGAATTTGCCGAGCAGGGGCAGGATGTTTTCTTTGCTATAGAGCGGTTTCATCGCCCAGTGATTGCTGTGGTCAATGGCTTTGCATTAGGAGGCGGCTGTGAGCTCAGTATGGCCTGCCATATACGCATAGCTACGGCCTCCGCTCGTTTTGGGCAGCCGGAGGTCAATCTCGGAATCATACCGGGCTTTGGCGGTACCCAAAGATTGAGTCAACTGGTTGGTAAGGGGAAATCTATGGAGCTCATACTGACGGCAAATATGATAGGTGCAGAAGAGGCACACAGCATAGGTCTGGTCAATCACGTTTTACCGGATCAGGAGTCGGCTATGGCCAAAGCCACCGAACTGCTACAGACCATAGGTACCAAAGGACCTTTGGCCATCGAGCAATCGATAGTAAGCATAAATGCGTTTTACGACAACCCCCGTGGCGGCTTTAAGGCAGAAGCCGAGAGCTTTGGTAAAACAACCCGTAGCGAAGACTTCCTGGAAGGTGCCTCTGCTTTTGTAGAAAAGCGCAAGGCCAACTTTAGCGGCAAATAATCGATTTATAATACTGTAAACAAACCGGCACCCATGCCGAGCTACCAAAACGACATTTTTCTTAGAGCTGCACGAGGCGAGCGAACAGAGCGGCCTCCTGTCTGGCTTATGCGGCAAGCCGGACGGATACTCCCTCAGTATCGAGCGCTGAGAGCTAAGTTGAGTGGCTTTAAAGAGCTGGTCTCCACACCTGATCTGGCAGCGGAAGTAACCATACAGCCCGTAGATGAGCTAGGCGTTGATGCGGCCATCATATTCAGCGATATACTGGTCATACCAGAAGCACTCGGTCTGGACTACGAGATGGTCGAAAAAAAAGGACCTCGATTTCCAGAAGTCATTACTTCCAAAGCTGACTTAAACCGCCTGCGACCAGCTGCAGATGCTCCGGCTCATTTGCAGTATGTCTACGATGCGCTGGATGCCACCAAAAAAGGTTTGGATGACCGCATACCCCTGATCGGTTTCGCCGGTGCTCCCTGGACAATCTTCGCCTACATGGTCGAGGGCGGCGGCAGCAAAACCTTCAGTCGGGCCCGGGCCATGCTCTATCGCGAGCCCGCTCTGGCACATGAACTGTTGGAAAAAATCACAGAAGCAACCATCGGCTATTTGCAAGAAAAGGTCAAGCATGGGGCAGACCTAATTCAGGTGTTTGATAGTTGGGCAGGTTTGCTTTCTCCCGATTTATACACCCGATTCGCACTGCCCTATATGGCTGAGATCACTCAGTCTTTGGGAGAGGTACCCGTGACCCTGTTTGCTAAAGGTGCTGGCTTTGCCTTAACAGAATTGGTGGAAACAGGACCTGCGGTCATTGGGTTAGACTGGACGAACCGACCTGCGGAAGTACGAAAAAAATACCCGACTCAAGTACTGCAAGGCAACCTCGATCCCGCTCAGCTTTATGCTCCGCCTGCCGAAATAGCCGATGCTACCCAGGAAATGCTGGCTAAATTTGGACCACATCACATTGCAAACCTGGGGCATGGCGTTTACCCGGACACACCTCTGGATGGAGTCCGTGCATTTGTGCAAACGGTACAAAACTATCGATACTCGACTTGAGATGCTCTGCACCTGAACCCTCATAAAAACTACTTATGCTATCCATACCCTTAGATCGCGATTTGGTCTTTTTCGATATTGAAAGTACGGGTCTGAATGTGGTGACTGATCGCATCATTCAAATCGCACTGATCAAGCTGAAAGCCGATGGCTCGGCCCCCGAAGAGCTGGAAATGCTCATCAACCCCGGCGTGCCGATTAAAGCCGAGGCCATGGCTGTACACGGCATCACGCCCAAGATGGTGGCCAGGAAGCCACTGTTTAGGCAAGTGGCAGAGCAGTTGCATAAATTTATAGGCGATGCCGACCTGGCGGGCTATAATTCCAACCGCTTCGACGTGCCGATCTTGCAGGAAGAGTTTCACCGGGCCGGGATCAGTTTCGACCTCAGCAAACGCAGACTCATAGACGCCCAGCGCATCTTCTACCGCATGGAGCCGCGCACCCTTCGGGCAGCACTCAAATACTACACGGGCCAGGAAATGACCAATGCCCACGACGCACTGGCCGATGTCAAAGCCACGGTTGAGGTCTTTAAAGGGCAGCTAGAACGCTATGCGGAGACAGACTATGTAGATGAAGATGGCCAGATCACCCACCGACCGCTCGGCCAGACGATGAATGAAGTGGCTAAGTTTTGTGAAAATGATCGGTTTCTCGATGCGACCCATCGCATCAAGCGCGACCCGGATGGCACACCGGTTTTTGCATTTGGCAAGTACAGCGGCCAGCCCGTAGGTAAAACCTGTGCCGAGGATCCAAATTACATGGATTGGATGCTGAAAAAAGATTTTACCGTGCAGGTAAAAGACCTGGTCAAAAAGCTGACTAAGGAATACAAGCAAAAGCATACATGAGATTTCTAATTTTCATACCCTTGCTTTTGCTGTCCTGCTACGAGCCAGTAGATGGGTGTCTGGATCGGGATGCCACCAACTTCAGCGTATCTGCCGATTTTCCCTGCGCCAATAACGACTGCTGTACCTATCCGCGCCTGGCCGTGCGGGCCGCTGCCTTCTGGGGCGGTGAGGAAATGCGATTCGATACCACCTACGAAGATCGCGTGGGCAACGCTTTTCAACTCAGTCGACTGCGTCTTTACTTGAGTGAAATACAACTTCCATTGGACAACGGTAGCGATACCCTCATCCCCATCGACTCTGTGGATATGCGCGTCGTTTTATCACCCGGAGATACCATCGATCAGACGCTGAATAGTAATCTGGTGCTCATAGACCAGACCAGCAGTACGGGCAGTTTGTTGTCGACGGGAGAGTTTTTAGAGACTTTCAACGCCACCGAGCTGGATTTTCGCTTTGGTTTTAGAGACCCCTATAGTTCCGTTGTTCCCGAAAGCCTGACAAGTGGCCACCCACTGGCCCGGCAAGAAGGGCTACTTAATTTTAATGACGGAAATGGCTATGTGACCGTCAAAATCGAATACCAGCTGCCGGCAATTTTCGCAGATAGCATACTAAGCCACGAAGTCTATGGTGATCTGGCACAGACCTTGACGCTACCCAATTACGATGCCTTTAGCCTCGGCACCAATCTGACCATCGATCTGATCATCGATCACCAGCAATTGTTCGAGGCTATAGATCTGAGCGCCGATAGTGCAGCACTGACAGATGATTTTTTATTTGTACTTCCGCAGGTGGTCAGTATTAGCTCGATTTCGCAAGAATAGTCGTGCTTTCAGCGTTTAATACTTAAACAGTCGCCCCTCAGACCAATCGTTTATCAGTTTCATCCGTTTTTTGCTGTAAGGCTGAAAGGCTTTTCATTTTTACCCAATCTACTCTAAAAAACCAAGGAGAAATATGCCACGTATTCTAACACTCTTCCTGCTGTCATTTACCGTCCTGTTTTTGGGATGCCCCAACGACGACGATGATTCTGTAGCCGGCGAAGCTACCGTAGAAGTCAACTTCAGAGCCCTTTTCGGCGGTGAAGATTTGCAATTGTTCTCGGAGCGATACGACTACGAGGCCAATGACACCCGTCTATTGATCACGCTATTCCAATTTTACGTATCTGATCTACAGCTGGTGCCTACTGACGGTGGCGAGCCCATCACGCTAACCGAAATCGAGTTGGTTCGCTGGAATGAAAGCTCCGATCCCGCTACTCTGAGCTTTAGCTATCCAGATATACCTGAGGGTTCCTATACCGTCAGATTTGGGTTAGGCGTAAAGCGGGAGTTGAACGACAAAAACCCCAATGAGTTTGCAGCCGACTTCGTGCTCAACGAAAATGAATTCTGGAACGAAATGGCTCGTTACGTATTCACTAAGATCGAAGGCAATGCAGAATTGGAAGGAGATGATCTGTTCGACACACCGCTGTCGTACCACATAGGTAAGAACGATTTCTATGTAACCCTTGACTATCCGAATGCAACTATCGATGTATCTGCTGAGCTCAATAACGATATTGACTTTACAGTTGATGTAGAGCGTATGATGGTGGCGAACGCAACTACTTTTGCCGATTTCACCAATGAGGATACGCGCATCGTACACAACCCGAATAGCCCGGTATCTGCCCAGCTTTGGGCGAATCTACAACAAGCTATTCTACTGATCAGATAGTCATGTGGCGGGTATTGGGATTACTAATTGCTGGTATGCTGGCCTGGTTGTTATTGAGCAACCTCAGTAATCCCGCAGCCAGCACGGAGGTAGCTGAAAACCCAGTAGCTGAGCCCGATGATTTTGCTAGGATTCTCTATCCAGATGATAATCCGACGAGTGCTGCCGGATTAGATCTGGGGCGTCGCCTTTTTTATGACAAGGGTCTCTCTGCCAATGGAACAGTAAGCTGTGCGAGTTGTCACCGGCCCGAATTGGCATTTACCGATGGTCTGCCGTTAGCTATGGGTATCGAAGGGCGACGGAGTACGCGCAATGTGCCTGGCCTGACGAACATTGGTTACAACCATTTTTCGCTTTTCTGGGATGGCCGGTCTCCGAGTTTGGAAGAGCAAGCCTTGCATCCGCTCACTGACCCCAATGAAATGGGGGGACACTGGCCAGACATATTAGACTATCTCCGGGCTGATGGTGAGTATGTCTCTGCATTTTCAGTCGCTTTCGATCTCTCTGATGATGTAGAAATAACTCCAGAGTTGGTTGGGCGAGCCCTGGCTCAGTTTCAACGATCATTGATCAGTCATCAGTCCAAGTATGATCGGGTACTTCGAGGAGAAGCTGAGTTTACAGCTCAGGAACTGCGTGGCTGGGCGATCTTTTTTGATCGTGCCGAGGAGGGTGGGGAATTTGTAGACTTACCTACTGCAGAATGTGCACACTGCCATGCTGCCCCACATTTCAGCAACCAGCAATTTTTTAATAATGGCATAGATCAGGCACCTCAGCTTACAGAATTTGCCGATCCGGGTAGGGGAGGGGTAACCGGATCGGTGTCTGATAATGGGATGTTCCGTACACCTAGTCTGCGCAATGTAGCCTTGACGGCACCATATATGCACGATGGTCGGTTTACTACACTAGAAGAAGTGTTGGAGCATTACAATCAGGGTGGAGAGTATGCGCCCAACCGTAGCCCTAATGTTCGTCCGCTGGGTTTGACAAAACAAGATAAAGCCGATTTGTTGGTATTTTTACAAACCCTGACCGACGAGCAGTTTATTCAACAACAGATTACAGATGCCCGCCAAGTGGGCTATGAGCTAGAGATTAAAAAGTGATGAGTGTAACATTGAAGTGGTTTATTCTATTTTCGACGGCCCTGGTGGTGGTGTTTACTTCTTCGGCTTGTGAGCCTGACGAGCCCGGTGATATCGAGCCACCTCCGGCACCAGAGGATTTAATTGAAGGTCCGAATGTGGCAACACCATATACCTTGGAGATTGCCTCCTTTATGCCCAGACCTCCAGAAGCGAATATGATGGAGTTGACAGAAGAGGGCATAGAGCTGGGTCGCCGGCTATTTTATGATAAACTGATGAGCCGCAATAACACCATGAGCTGCGGCAGCTGCCACATCCAAGAGCTGGCCTTTACAGACGGCAGCGCCACTAGTGTTGGTATTCAAGGCCTGCCAGGGCGCCGAAACGCGATGTCATTGGTCAACCTGATCTATAATGTAGAGGGCTTTTTCTGGGATGGTGGCTCGCCGACTCTGGCCGATCAGGCTATACATCCAATAGAAGATGTACTGGAATTCGACAATGACTGGCCTACGGTCATTGAGCGTATTCGGGAGAGCGAAGACTACCCGGCTAGATTCAGAGCCGCATTCGGAATTGATCGAAAAAGTGAGATCACCCGCGACCTAGTTACAAATGCCATCGCTCAATTCGAGTCTACGATCATAAGTGATAATACGCGCTTCGATCAGATATTTTATCTCAATGAAGGCTTCCCCACTACAGAAGAGATTGATGGTGAACAGCTGTTTTTTATAGAAAGAGCTACACCCACCCAAATACATCCCGGCTGTAGTCATTGCCATAACAGACCAAGTTTTGGAAGCAATCGATTTTTTAACACAGGTTTAGATACTGTAGCTACATTAAATGATTTTCCAGATTTGGGACGCGGAGAAGAAACCGGAGAGTTGTTTGACAATGGAAAATTCAGAGCACCGACTCTGCGAAATATTACGCTCACAGCGCCATATATGCACGACGGTCGGTTTCAAACACTAGAGGAGGTACTCGATCACTACGCATCGGGTGGTCATCCAACCGAAAATCGCGATCCCAACATCACGGGTTTTCCGTTAAGCCAGGAAGAAAAAGAGGCCCTGATTGCCTTTTTGGGTACTCTAGTGGATGAAGATGTGATCACCGATGAGCGCTTTAGCAACCCTTTTGAGTAGAATTTTGGGAAAATTGAAAAAAAATTAAAGCAAAATCGACCTGCGGAAATTCAAAAAAATTCACACGTAAATAAGTGTAATTGATTGAAAATGAGCTGATTGAAAATTTTTTTGAACCTATTTTAATTCACTTTTTGTCATTTTTGTCTTTCCCTCAGCTCAAATATTGCCCGATCATTGTATTGTCAAACGAAAGCAAAGGCGGCTAACGAGTCGCTAGCGAAATACACAAAAAACATCCCAATGTAGTAAGCCAGGTTTGGCCAAGTGCCAATTTGCCTTACTATCAAAGGTTTAGGACTTAGTCCACACTACGAGATTACCGAGCGTCACGCTCGTTTTTCGCATTTAATTCATGAGATTACGATTTTCTGGGTCGTACTATGCTGGGGAGCAGAGTACGACCTATTTTTTTGTCCATATCTCTCCTATTTTGACCGTTCCCTCGCCTTAACGTACCGTAGCTTGTGTAATTGGTCTAGAAAGCGTTACTTTGTCGATAATATATGTCGTGTATGCGACTCAATCCAGCGGTTATTTCTACCCTTCATATTCTATCCTCCCGCTGGTACATACCGTTCAAATGACCTGAGTTCCCATCTCAGCGCATATCGCATGCCCCCCCTTCTTTACTCATATCACGTGTAGTTCCCCTTCAGTTCTCTTACGCTACAACTGTAACGTCAGCATGTAGCCAATCACGCATTGTGTTTGGTATGTAGGTTCGTCCTGCATGCCGGATTAGCATATTCACTAACTATTCTATAATCTCATTATGCCAAGAACTATACACACGAGTTTACAAGGCGGTATTTTAATTGCATGTCTAATTAGTTGTACGCCGGGGCTGTTTGCTCAGCTCAACGTAGAGTTAGAAGGGGTAGATCCGATCTGTTTCGGTCTGGCGTCGGGTAGTGTCACTTCAACTGTTTCTGGAGGTATCTTGCCCTACACCTATAATTGGTCTACCGATGATGAAGACCCATTTATTGAAAATCTAACAGCCGGAGAATATAGTCTTACCGTGACTGACGCAGACGGGGAGATGGGAACAGCATCGATCACCCTGGTCGAGCCACCACTGGTGACGCTCGATGTCAGTTCTGATCAGAACTGTTCGGCACCTTTTACGCTAACGGCTGATGCTGGTGGAGGCGTAGGTGACTTCATATACAATTGGAGCACGGGAGAGGAAACGCCTCAGATTGTCGTTAATGATGAAATCGAGTATTGTGTAACCGTAGTAGACGGCAACGGCTGCGGTACCTTCGAGTGTATAACACCCGAATCTGACCCACCATCGGTAGAAGTGGTAGCCATAGATGTATTGTGCTTCGGAGATGAAAACGGTAGTCTTACAGCTACAGGCAGTGAAGGAACGCCACCTTACAGCTTTTCTTGGAGTAATGGAGAGGAGGGCGCTATGATTTCCGATCTGGCTCCCGGTATTTACACGGTTACGCTTACTGATGCCAATGGTTGTACCGCCACAGCTACCGGCACGGTCAATGAGCCTCCGCTACTGACTACGGTAACCACCAGCCAGCACGATGTGTGTCCTGGAGAAGCAACGGGAAGTGCCTTTACTATGCCTTCAGGAGGAACACCTCCCTACACCTATCTTTGGTCCACTGGCGCAGTGACCCAAGGCATAGCTACCTTACCCGGTGGCACCTACTCGGTAACCGTTACAGACGATAACGACTGTACAGTAGTAGATGAGATAACCATAGTCGAACTGGATGGCCCGGAAGTCTCTATCGAAGGCGGGCCCGTTATATGCGGCGATGGCAATACCATCGATCTTACAGCAGTTGCCACAGGCGGCACGGGCAACTACCAGTTTGAATGGAGCACCAATGAGTTTACACAAACCATTACTGTAGGGCCAGGCACCTACTCTGTAACCGTGGAAGATGGCAATGGGTGTACAGACGAAACCTCTATAACCATTACGGTAATAGATGTAAGTATCGAGCTGAGCTCGACAGATATTTTATGCAATGGCGATGACAACGGTACAGCCACAGTAGAAGTGACCGGGGGAGATACACCCTACACTTTCGAGTGGAGCAATGGAGATGATACTCCAACTATTACAGGCTTGGAACCTGGAACTTATACGGTCACAGTAACAGAAGACAACGGATGTAAAGCCATCGGGTCTGTTACCATTAGTGAGCCACCACCCCTAGAGATTTTTGGTGAGGTGTCGGATCCACTATGTGCCGACGAAAACGATGGCAGCATTGACATTACAGTAGTCGGAGGCACTCAGCCCTACACCTATGATTGGGCCGACTTGGCGGGCAGCGATGATCCCGAAGATCGAGAGAATCTATCTCCAGGCACCTATACTGTAGTGGTTACAGATGCCAACGATTGTACCATTAGTGCTACGTATACCATAGAAGAGCCTAATGACATTTTCCTAGACCTTGATGTGACCGATGTCCTATGTAATGGCAACGAGACTGGAAGTATAGAGGCAACCGCAACGGGAGGTACGCCACCCTATACCTACGATTGGTCTGACCTGGCAGGCAACGACGATCCCGAAGACCGAGATGACCTGGCAGCAGGTACGTATACCCTAACGGTGACCGACGCCAACGGATGTACAGCGACTGCCTCTGCTACCATTAGCGAACCCCCGGCATTGCTCATCGACCTAGAAGCGAGCGACTTAATCTGCAACGGTGATGAGAATGGCAGTATCGAGCTAACGGTAACTGGCGGAACAGCTCTCTACACTTACGATTGGGCTGACTTGGCGGGAAGCGACGATACCGAAGATCGGGGCAATCTAGGCGCAGGTACCTACACCGTAGTGGTTACCGATGCCAATGACTGTAGCACTTCCGGCTCCGTCACCATCAATGAGCCGCCTGCTGTAGAGGTTTTTGCAGATGAAACTGACGTACTCTGCAACGGCGATGCCACAGGAGCAATAGAAGTCACCGCAGTAGGTGGTACCCAACCCTACACCTATGACTGGGCTGATATTCCAGGCAGTGACGATCCCGAAGATCGAAGTAACCTGACTGCGGGAACCTATACGCTCGAAGTGAGCGATGCCAACAATTGTACATCGACGATAAGCGTAACCATCAGCGAACCGGAGGCCTTGGATGTAGATGGAACAGTAACGGATGTTTTATGTACAGGCGATGAGGTAGGTAGTATTGATGTGACTGCCGCAGGTGGAACGCCTCCCTATACCTACGATTGGTCTGACCTGGCTGGAAATGATAATCCAGCAGATCGAGATGATCTCGGAGCAGGCACCTATACGGTAGTCGTAACCGACGATAATGGCTGTACTGAGTCGGCAACATTCATCATTGAAGAGCCGAATCCGCTGAGTGTCATACTAGACCCTACAGACATACTCTGTAACGGAGATGAGACTGGTAGCATAGAGGTGACTGTCCTTGGTGGAACACCTCCCTATACCTACGACTGGTCTGACATAGCAGGTAGCAATAATGAAGAGGATCGCGATAATTTACCAGCGGGCGCCTATACTGTAGTAGTAACAGACGCCAACGGATGTACCATCTCGGAAACTACCACCATCAACGAGCCTCCAGCACTCGAAATAGATGCTGAGGCAACCGATGTGCTTTGTAATGGAGATGCCACAGGATCGATAGAGATCACTGTATTTGGAGGAACACAGCCTTACACTTATGATTGGGCCGACATTCCAGGTGATGATGATCCCGAAGATCGAAGTGATCTTGCAGCGGGTACCTATACCGTAGAAGTAACCGATGACAACGGCTGTACAATCTCTATTACGGCTACCATCAATGAGCCACCCGCGCTAGATATAGATGCACAGGTAACGGACGTGGATTGCAATGGGCATGAGACCGGCGAGATTGACATCACGGTCACCGGAGGTACTGCTCCCTACACCTACGACTGGTCAGATTTAGCTGGAGACGATAACGAAGAAGATCGCGACAATCTGGCCGCTGGCAACTACTCGGTTGATGTGACCGATGCTAATGGCTGTGTAATTTTTGCTTCTTACACTGTAGAGGAGCCGCCTGCTCTCAGTCTTACGGCTTCTGTAGGAAATGTGCTCTGTAATGGCGATACGAATGGTTCTATAGACGTAACAGTAGGTGGAGGTACGCCACCCTATACTTACGATTGGTTGGACCTGCCTGGCGACGATAATCCTGAAGATCGCGAAAACCTCGCAGCTGGTAGCTATACCATTACGGTCATCGATGCCAACGATTGTGAGCAGTCTGCCACTCTGATTATCACCGAGCCAGGAGCGATTATAGTGAGCGTAGGAGGAACCGACGTACTCTGCAATGGAGAGGCGACCGGAACGGCTACGGTGACTGTTGTAGGTGGTACAGAACCATATAGCTATGACTGGTCTGATTTATCTGGCGATGATGATCCGGCAAACCGGGATGACTTAAGCGCTGGCACCTATACAGTGGTTGTCACGGATCAGGCTGGATGTACCGGTTCAGCTACTGTTACTATTTTAGAGCCACCTGCTCTCAGCTGTGTAGTGGAGATTCTTCAGCAGCCAACTATGGGTGATAATGGCAGTCTGACGGTTATCCCCGAAGGAGGTACATCTCCCTATTCTTTCGAATGGAGCACAGGAGATATGACTCAAACCATAGACGGACTATCGCTCGGCACCTACTCAGCTACAGTAACCGATGCCAATGGATGCACAACGACCTGTAGTGCCACCCTCGATCCTTGTATTTTAAATATTGAAGATCCTGGTACCATCGGTTTTGATCAGGAGCTTTGTGGTCCGGGTAATGTACCGAACACACTAGTCGAGCTGACACCAGCAACTGGTGGGGTGGGGACTATCGAATATTTATGGATGTTCAATACAGTCGACCCTGGTCAGGACATTAGTTTCTGGCACCCGATACCCAATAGCAACTCCGTCAACTTCTCGCCTGGCCCATTGCAGCAGACGACTTTCTTTACGAGATGCGTGCGCAGAGATGATTGTCCTTATATCGAGTCAAACATCGTGACCATAACTGTTGGAGATGATGCCGTTGCCGATATAGACGGACCGAGCTTAGGTTGTGAAGGGGAGGAAATCACCTTCACCTCCGTTGGCTCAGGGCCATCTGCTGACATCAGTTGGTCTGTTACCGGGGATGGTGACATCATTGGAGCGAGTGACGAGGAAAATCTCACCGTTGTTTGGGGCAGTTTTGGTGTCCACAGCGTTTCGCTTACAGTGACAGAGAACGGTTGCACTTCGACAACCAGCTTCACGATCAGTGTGGTGAATAACCCAATGGTTTGCGGTGGCAACTTTACCGCCAACGGCACGGTCAATAGTGTGCCCAATCGTGATGTAACCCTCGAATGGATGCTGCCCAATGATGGCTATGCCATGATCTTTGCCGTAGAGCGCTCGTTGGACGGCGAAAACTACGAGTCTGCTGGTCAGGTATCCGACCCAGCGGAAGTCCTGGGCACAACAGCTGTTTACGAGTTCCACGATATTGCTCCATTTGCCGGTCTGAATTACTATCGCGTTGTGGCCTACAATGGCTTTGGAGAGAGCATGACTTCAAATGTAGTAGAATTCCAACTGGCTGGACCCAGCGAAGAAATGGCCCGTATTTTCCCCAACCCTACTACAGACGGTATGGTACATCTGGAAATGCTCGATCCCGATGCGAGCGATGAGGAAATGACCATCGATTTTATTTCTACCACTGGCGGTTTGATCGATAGCCAAACCCTGCAATCGGGTGCTGAATACTTCGATCTGCCGATTCTTGGTAAGTCTGCGGGTGTCTACTTTATCCGTATTACTTGCGGTGAGAAAGTGGAAACACACCGCGTTATGATCAATGAGTAGAATGTATTTAGGGTGTGGCTTCAGACAGTTGATCTGGAGCCACACACTGAGCTTTGAGAGTGCATGGCGAGTTGTGTGAAAGCACAACTCGCTTTTATTTGCAACTAAACCTGATATATTAATGTTGTCTACTTAGACAACCTAATATGCCCACTTACTTCTCTTTTTCAGGAGTCAAAATCCAGATGTTCTTTGGAGACCACAATCCTCCACATTTCCATGCAGTATATGCTGAATATATAGTGGTAATAGACATCAAGAAATGCGAAGTGATACAAGGGGAATTGCCAAAAAAGAAGCTTAAACTGGTACTTCAGTGGGCTAAAGAAAATCAGCTAGAGCTACTCAATTTATGGAAGTCAATACAAGAGAAGTGAAAACTGTTCCTCGAATATTAAAAGTGATCGATTTCGATGGAGAAAAACTCCATTGTGTATTTAATACCGGAGAGTATCGGATAATTGACGTTTTCAAGCTGATAAAAGGACTGGAGTTACCTAAAGATCACTGGGCATCTCTTATCAATGATAAGGAAGAATTATCCAATTTTGAATTGGTAGAGGGCACGCTTAGTTGGCCTTATATTCAAAAAGAGATCATCATGAGCAGTGGGGAAAAGATGATGGCAACTTTTGATCTTGATCCGGTTATGCTATATGAATCAAGTACAGAAGATGTTGTAAGAAACCGTAAGAATCAAATTGGAGCTTTGTTGCGTAAGGCAAGAAAATCTGTTGGTCTGACCCAGGAGGAGTTAGCTAAAAGGGCTGGAACCACTAAGCATTACATAAGCCGGATAGAAAATAACCACTCGGACTTAGAGCTGAAGACTTTAAAAAGAATAGTAGAAATCGGACTTGAAAAAAAGCTGGCTATCGTCGATCCGTAAATATCAATCAAGTTTTCCAGAATCGTAGCAGGATTACTTCCACTAGAAGAAAGATCAATACGCCCCATATAAAATACTGCCACAGCGGTTTGCCTTCGTTATTCGTCTGTATGGTTCCGATAAGCTCTGCAGCATTTTGTCCATCTATAATGTTGGCGCGGCCAGCAGTCAGGCCTTCTATTTCCGATTCGCTGAGATAGCTGAGGTCGCTCTCAGCCCGGTTGTAGTTGAAGGCGAATAGGTCCAGGGGCGTATCATTATCGAGGAGTAGCTCGTAGAGTCCGGATTCTTCCAGCTGCTCGTTAATGCTCAGGAAGATTCGCTGACCCACGATTCGCTGTTCCGGGATAAATTCTCCGTTGTCTCCGCGCAGGCGGAAGACGCGCTCGGCGCTTGCCTGTCGTCTGCTGGTTTCTATCAACTGATCCTGGCCAATTACATAAGCTTCGGGTCTCTGCTGGCCAGCGCTGATGGCCATTTTATAGAGCATGGGTACGAATACTTCGGCATTTAGCCCCAGGTTGTTGACGGCTTCATCTAGGGGAGCAGCACACAGATAAAGATGGCCTAGATCGAGGCGATATTTAGCGAGGGCGATTTGACCGTCGCGATAGCGCATCAAGGTTTCCGCTGGCCTGGATGACTGCCGATTGAGTCCGAAATTCCCTTGGGTAGTCGGTAGTCGAAGTGCTTGCCCCTGATTGCGAAATACGCCCTTGAAAACAAACTCGTCGGTGTTGAGATAGCTAACCTCCCTGGCTGTTTCTTCATAGCTGACCAGCTTGTCGGCAGGCAGATTTCCAAGGAAAGTGCCGTAGCTCTGGATATCTGCTGTTTTAGGAGGAAATAAAAGTACATTACCCCCATTCTCTATATACTGCTTGATTTCGTTGGCCAGACCCGAACTGATCTGATTCAGACCATCGAGTATGATGAGTTGATACTCATTGAGCCTGCTATAGTCTATTTGTTGAGCTGATATAAACTCAGGGGCAAACACCGAGATACCACTGAGTGCGGCCGAGAGACGGCGGTCTGCGGAGCCCGAGTGAATGTTGAGCACCGATAGCTCATCGCTGGTGCGGAAGCTGATGAGATAGCTGTCATCAAACTCCACCGGATAGTCTGTGATGCGCAGCTCGGCCCGGCCGAGGCCCGCTTCGGTAATGTTTAAGTTGACGGTATCGATGACGTAATCCCTGGCCGGAATGCTGAGCTGGCCTACTGGCTTGACTTGCCCTTGGTAACTGAGCGTTAGCCGTAGGTCTTCCTGGGCTTCATCGCTGTAGTTGCGCACCTTGACCAGCAGGCTATTGTTTTGGTTGAGTAGAGGGACGGGGGCTTCAAACCAGACCGAATCAATAGATACATTACTTTCTCTTACCGCCCTCAACGGAACGAGATTTAATTGTAGACTGCTATCTACATCTGCGTTTAAATCACTTACACTGCGCTGGAAGTCTGTCAATTGATAGGCAATTCGATTGGGAATATTGTCCAAACTCAAAGCTGATTCCTGCCGAGATAGTACACTGGAAAGCTTTCTGGATTGCGGACCAATGTCTACCTCATCGATAAGATCTATGATTTCCTCTTGCCCATAAAGGCGCTGCTGCTTACCAGAAAATTCATTGGTGAGCAATTGGAATCGATCTTCTACCCCGTAGGCGCGCACGATGTCTTTGGCGCGTCGCTTACCCATTTCCAGCAGTGGCAACTGATCGGCTTCGGCCTGCATACTGAAGCTGTTATCCACATAGATACTCACTGCTTTTCGACCGCGGGCAATTTCTTGGTCGGCAGGCAGAAAAGGTTGCGCAAAAGCAAACACCAGGCATGCTACGGCAAACAGCCGCATAAGCAAGACCAAGAGGTTGCGCAGCCGAGAGCGTGCGCTGGTTTCCTCTTTAACTTCCTTGAGGAAGGCCACATTACTGAAGTATACTTTGCGGAAGCGCCGAAAGTAGAAGAGATGAATGATGATTGGTATAGCCAGTGCGGCCAGGGCCCAGAGAAATGTCGGATATAAAAACTGCATGCTGATTTTCAGGGGAGTGCAAAGGTAGTCAGAAGAGAACAAACTACTCAGATGCCCTAATTAGTTTGACCAGTAACTCTTGCCCTTGATTTTTCCAGCGCAAATGTAGGCTGTCTTCATCGAGAAGATCGATTATTGCCTCTCGCTCTATAGGGATAGCCTGGGTCGTATCGGTAGCGACGAGTTTTTGTCCGCTACGTGTATAGTATCCGGCTTCCTGGTATCCGAGGGTGCTGACATAATGATAAATACCATTGGTATCGAACTTAAACCCGATTTGCGAAGGGTCGAGTTTGAGGCTGTCCCCTGCCAGCTTATCGGCTTGTGTAGCCGACCAACGCCCATAGAGCTGCTCGTTGGGGTCTGCGCAATGGGAAAGTAAGGTCAGCAACACAAAGCATAGAAGTGAATGTATTCCAGTCTTCAAACGAGTTCGAAGAAACAACATCCAGCCTTTCATTTTTGCTAGTTCACCAAATCCTGAAATCACCCAGCCATAAATTGATGAAGAAACAGAAAGGCACCGGCACCGGCGATAAACCCTATGAAAGCTAACCAGGCAATCTTTTTAAAGTACCAGATGAAGTCGATGCGCTCCATACCCATGGCCGCTACGCCGGCCGCAGAGCCAATAATGAGCATGCTACCGCCAGTACCTGCCGAATAGGCAATGAAATGCCAAAGCTTGCTGTCGGTTGCTGCCTCGTACATACCCATACTAGCGGCCACCAGGGGTACATTATCAATGATGGCCGATAAAAAGCCTAAAATAATGACCGTATAGTCTTGATTAGGAATAGTCGCATCTAAGCTTTCGGCTACGGCGCGTAATGCACCCACACCACCTATGACGAGTGTCTCCAATGCAGCCACGGCCATGAGGATGCCCAGGAAGAAAAGAATACTAGAAAGTTCTATTCTTGAAAGGGCCTTGTGGCCAGAATAAGCTTCGCGCCTTTCTTCGGTAAAATCTTCTTCGGGGTGTATGTACTCCGATACAAGCCAGACAACACCAAGGCTGAGCATCATGCCCAGATAGGGCGGCAAGTGGGTGATTATCTTGAAGATAGGTACAAAAACGATCATGCCCAGCCCCAAAAATAACATGGTTTTGCTGCTCAAAAGACGAGCAGATTCTTTATCGCTGCCAGGGTTGTTCATGGTCATATCACCTTTGAATATGCTGAGTCTTGAAGCGATGAGGAATGGGACAACAAAGCAAATAATAGAAGGTATGACCAGGTTTTGGACCAAACCGCCAATGGTTACCCTTTCTCCTATCCAGAGCATGGTCGTGGTCACATCGCCGATAGGCGACCATGCCCCCCCGGCATTGGCGGCTATAACGATCATGCCTGCATACCAGAGCCTTTCATTTCTATCGGGTATAATCTTGCGCAGTAGGGTCACCAATACGATAGTAGCTGTCAGATTGTCGATGATAGCCGACAAGATGAAGCCCAATACACCCATAATCCAGAGTAGTTTGACCTTGGATCGCGTATTGACCCACCCTTTCAAGATGTCGAATCCCTTGTGCAGATCAACCAACTCAACGATGGTCATAGCGCCGATCAAGAATATTAAAATCTCTGCCGTTTTACCCAAATGATGCAGTAGTCCGTTGTTGAAACCATGGTGCTGTACGTCCTGAAAAGTTTCAACTACATGAGCCTCAGTGATGCTGATGTGCTCATGGTGCATGTGGTCTACCACCTCGGTCATACTGGCCATGAGCGATTCTTGATTGGCTAGCCCCATTTGGCCGATCTGATCTTCAAAGCCACTCAAGAGGGCTGCTCCATCAGCGAAATTTGCCCCGCTGGCGAATAGCGCTTTGATGGCATCTATGCCCGAATCTATTAGGGAAAAGACATGCTCATGGGTATCAATAACACTAAGGCTACCCTCGTTGAATCCAACAGAGAGTAAAGCCCAGCATAGAGAACCCATTAAGAGTGCCGGTACAGTTTTATCCAGATGTAGAGGGTGCTCAAAAACAATGAGCACATAGCCGAGTACAAAGGCGAGTATAACGGCTGTAGCCATAAGTCGATGGTGATTGGTGTGCGTGAAACGCTAAAGTAAGGAAAGGAAATCGTCTGTAGGGTAAGCTTGGTGCATGAATTGCCAAAAGCTTCCATTTATACTGCTACATAGTTTTTTTATTAGTTGTTCGATTCTATATTTGAGATTAAGAAAAACACAATAATCCATGTATAAACTCAAATATACCCTAATGGCCTTTTTGGTCATTAGCTCTACAATTGTAGCGCAAAATGTGGGTGAGGCCAGATTCAATCTTCCTCATCTCGTATTGCCTGCCAGCCCACTCAGCGAAGAGTTCACCACTTTTTCTGTAGATGTAAGTGATCCTTATGATGTGCTGCCATCTATGGGGGTAACTCAAGGACAGATCATCGGCGAGATGAATATGCTCAACTTCCAAAAGGTGACGACTCCTGGGCACCTGCAGATTCGCTACAACATAGGCGAATTTTTGATTACCAACGAGCAGGGCAAGGAAGATCGCAGAGAGCGCGAAAGGGACGATGGCTCCAAGTATGTCGAAGTCAAGTACTACGTTGATCTGACCTACAAATTTCCGATTACACTCGAAGTAGTCGGATACGATGGTGCCATTCTATACGACGCCGTGATCGGTTATGAAGAAGATCATATTCGCTATCCACGGCGCGGTGGTTTCAACTCCATTCCAGAAGCCGAGCAAAGCTGGTACGATAACAGAGCAACCAAGCTTCGCGAAGAGCAGACCGAAGTTCTGACAGAGAGTATGCTGGCTATGAATGAAGCGATCAGCGAGCGCTTTGATCATAGGGTAGAAACCGATCATCTGTTTTTTGAATATCCGAAAGGCAATCGTGCACAAAATGCGGTAGAATGGGAATCGCATGCCAACCAGGCCATGGCTATTCTGGCGGCTTTACCCGCTGATCAACCCATGAATGTCGCATCTCTCCGATCTCAGCTTCAACCGCATTTAGATTGGTGGTCTGGCCAAATGGGCAACTACGATCCCAGCAACCGCAGAGAGCAAAAGTATTATCACTCGGCCCTATACAACATGGGTGTCGTGGAATACGCCTTGGAGAATTCCAGCCAAGTGATCGAATATATGACTCAACTGGAAGGGGCTGTTAGATGGAATCGCGATAGAACTCGCTCATTGAGAAGAAACGCGGAGAGCTTGCGAGGCGAACTGAATCGGTATGCCAGTGGCTCCAGGCGCTTTGAAATGCGCGATCTATCAGGAGCAACACCGCCAGCACAGAATAATGCGCCAGCCGCCTTTGTGCCTCATGAAGCCACCCATCCTGCCCCAAC
>JBCDFE010000056.1:0-22066 GCA_039178745.1 Bacteroidota bacterium
CCGATCCTGCGGAAGTTCTCTTCCAACCCAGCCCTGTATGCTGATCGAACTGTTGTCTACGGCAGACTGATAGAAAACCGTAGGCAGTAAGCGCCATTTTTCGCTGAGCCGCATATCCAGATTGGCATGGGCATGTATGGTTTGGGCCCGTTCCCGGGTTTCGCGGCTGTTGTTGCCACCCATATCATCCATACCCAGACTATCCATGCTGGGCATAATGAGTGCACGACGATCTGCCCCATTCAGGTGTAGTAATCCAAAACCGACTTCCAATAGATCGGTATCGTCACCAAGACGCTGGCGTAGTACTAAGCCCGCACTGATGTCGGTGTATGAGTTGTTATTGTTGGCGTTATTGTTGCCGCCTGGGCCACCGGGCATTTGGTTGTTATTATCCCCACCAAATTCGCTACTCTGAAAAGGCTGTCCCTGGCCACCCAGGGGCTGGCTTATGGTCTCTTCTACTTGTATGATGCCTCGGCCTACTTCAAATCCATAGCTAACGTTGCCGTAAAACGCGCCGAGTGTCAAGACCGTATTTCGATCTTTGTCGACAGCAAAGTGATAACTGGCCGATACCCCTGTACTGGTGGTATTGATGGCTGTCTCGCCGATTTCATCGCTGATCAGACTAAAGCCTACGCCAATCCAGTCTTGTGGCCGCAGCCCCCTGATGATGGGTGCATCGGCAAAGAGTGTGGGTGTCTGTACGCCGTTTAAACCATACCACTGTCCGCGATAAATTCCACCTACGCGCACCGAACCTAAGAAACCGCCGGTCTTGGCGGGGTTCAGCCAGATCGGAGCCATATTGTGCAAGGTGTAGTGAACGTCTTGTGCCCGGAGCTCGGCAGTTTGGCCAGCTAGGGTGAGGGCAAAAAAGATGAGTAGAGTGCGCAATCGCATGTATACCGCTTAAAAAAGTCAACAAGTAGGGTGAAGGACGTAGATATAGTGCTCCTATGTTGGCCTTTTGGATTTTTCCAAAAGTGCTTTCAGCGGTAAGATAAAATAATTTAATGGAGTTGAGCGCGATCTTTTTCGGCTTAACTCTTCAAGTCGCGTTGCCGACTACTCCTATGAAGTAGTGGAAGGCGTGGTCGAGCGCTGTCTCACAACCGACTTTTTGTACACCGGTACGATGCTACAAGGCTCGCCAAACATGATGGCCTTGGCAACTGGCTGCAAATGGGCTGTTACATCCAGATAGGCCGAATCGGGCACGGGTTTGTCGCTGCATCCCTTCACGACTATGCGCTGATCGCGGTAGATCTCCAAATCCAGACCGGCAACTACCCGGCTGAAATGACGCTTGATGTAGTCCTCCTCGGTGCCCATGTAGACCTCCTCGGCTATACCCGATGCCGCAGCGGCGACCAGCATATAAGCCCAGGTAGGAATAATGGCGTCTGCCGAGCAGTAAACCAACAGGGTTTTTCCTTCATACTGCGACCAGTCGTGATCTCGAAGTGCTGCGCGAAAGTCTTTCTCTTTGAGGATCAACTCCATAAAAAGATAATCTTTGAGATCAAAGTGACTGCGCTCTGCCTTGGGCCAGAAGTCTTCCAGCTTAATGGTGAGCAACTTGCTTTTTGCGACGCGATTTACCAGTTCTCCGGCCATAATATTATTCCTCTTCGATTCCAGCCTGATCCCCAATTACATTTTCTGGCAATTTGAAATCTTTGGGCTGTGGCAGGTCTTCTACCGAGTTGATGCCGAAGTAGTCCATAAACTTGGCGCTAGTGGCATACAGCAGTGGTTTGCCCACAGTATCGGCCCGACCCACTATAGAAACGAGTTCCTTCTCCAATAGTTTCTGAATGGCGTAGTCGCAACTCACGCCGCGTATTTTTTCCAGTTCAGATTTTGTGACGGGTTGCTTGTAGGCAATGATGCTGAGGGTCTCCAGCGCCGATCTACTCAGTCGCTTACTGGTTGTCTGGCGCAGGTAGGTTCCTATCGTGTGGTGATATGCCCCTTTGGTCATGAATCGCAGGCCACCACCGATTTCCAGCAACTCGAAGCTGAAATCGTCATGGCTGTACCTGGCTTTCAATTCCTGCACGGCTTGCTGCAACTCTTCTGCCGGTATCTCCAGGCCGAAGGCTTCTGTCAATACGGCCTGTATATCTTCGAGCGGCATGGGCTCTGTGGCGGCGAAGACCAATGATTCAATTTGCTGGGCAAGTCTTTCCAAAACGATTTCCTTTTCGCTGCAAAAATTGCAAATTAAATCGAGATTCTAATTGGAGGCCCAGATCAACAATCCCGCCATAATGATGATGAATCCGATAGCAAAGGCCATGCGCCATTTCCCATCCTCCTGCTTTTCGGTGGCCTGTTTGCGCTTGAGCTCGTTGAGCGGCGTGGGCGCTTCGTCGTTGATGCGACAATCGTAAGCATAGCTGCCGTCTGATTTCGGTTCGATTTTAATCTCACAAAGTAAATCATCAACAAAGAGGGAGTAGGTCTTTTCTTCCCTAACCTCAAAGTCAATAGATATAACCCGATCATTACAGTATATGACCACATGCTGATCTTGGTCTCCGTGGAAGAGTCCGATGCGGTAGTTGTTGCCGCGGTTGCCATGTACGGTCCAAGCGTATTGAGGCATGGAAATGCAAGTGCCTTTGGTTTACTAATACCGAATGCTTGATAAAGTTACAGAATTAGTCTTTTAGTCTTTTAGTCTTTTAGTCTTTTAGTCTTTTAGTCTTTTAGTCTTTTAGTCGCAAAACGAGAGAAGCCTGCTAGTTCATTGCCGGCAAGGACAAAAACTAACAGGCTTCTCGATAAAACTATGTCTGAATAGCTAATCCTCTAACAGACTCTACAACCCAGCTAGAGAATAAAGCTCCAATCAATCAGAAGATCACCAATCTAAAGCATAGACCAAAAATCCTCTAAAAGACTAATTCTCTATTCAAACAGCACGCGCTGGGTCACGATCCCTTCATCCGTTCTGAGTCGGACGTTGTAGTAACCTCTTGGTATGTTTCCTCGATCTATGCGGAAGAAAGACTGATCGATACCAGTCCAATTGCCAGCTACGCGACCTACCATATCTACCAGAGCGACTTCGCGGATCTTATAGCCTTCAGCCAGTTCTACGCGAACAAAGTCAGCTGCGGGATTAGGATATACCTGCAAGCCTATTGTAGCAGCATCGAGGAGGTCTTCGGTACTGACGAGCATTTCCAAATCTAGACCATACCACAGACGAGGAAGCATATAAGCGATCATGGTATCGATTGTCTTCTTAGCTTCTTCCGGGTCATCCCAGTTGGGGTTGCTCTGCTCTTCAGATGCTATGACAACATCTGCATCCAGATCTCCGCCCGTAGCCATATTGAATGCATCAACACCAGCGCGGAATGTTGCCTCATCGAACCAATTATAAGGAGCTATAATCGTACGATTGTAGACAAATGGCCATAGGTGATCTCTTGATAATTGGAAAGGATCCATTACATCATTTGCAACTGGTGACATAACAACTTCCATCTTGTAATCTTCATTGAGCTCATTAAGCTCTGTAGAAAGATCTGGGAACATACTGGGCAATGGAATTGCCAGAGCATCATTGAGTGCTGGTTGTCCACCTTGATCATCGATTATTTCCAGTACTCCGTTAGACCCTCTTGCACCAGTAATCACTGGAAGGAAGTTTCCCCCACCGATAGGTACACCAACCTGGCCTTCGTAGAAAGGAGCTAAATCATCTGTGAAACTGTGAAAGCCCATGTAAAGTGGCTCGTGATCTTGTCCTTCAATCCAATTCGGATCGCCGCATGCACCACCGACATTTATGGCCATAGCGACGTCGCTGGAGTATCCTACCCAGTTTGGAATATTAATCAGTGCTTGTCTTACGCCCTGCGGATCACCAAGTGTATCGCCCTGTATCAGGGTGTCACCCGCTGAAGTATAGAACTGTATATTATCGCCAATCTCATCATTCCTGTCTAAGAACGCATGAGTGTGTACCACATATCCTCCGGTTCCAGTTCCCATAAATACAATTCGACTCGTATCGATATTGTAGGGATTGTCTTGTTGATCAACAGTGAAACGCAAGTAACGAGCCAGAGTATGGGCATCCTGTCCGCCACGATACGCAGCCTGAAGCAGGGTACCCAATCTTATTTCCTGATCAAGAGCCGTAGGCAACCATCCCTGTCTGTAGGATACTGAAGCAGCTACGTAACCTCTTCTCACCAAGCGACGAATGATCTCTACGTTTGCAGAGTCTAAGCGACTACCATAAGCACCGCGATTCACAAATTGAGGTAGGAAGTTTCCTGTATGGAAAATACAGACCACCGGACGTTCCACATCGTCAGCACCATCTCCTTCTGGCTGATAGATGTCCATTTTAAGCTCCAGGGGTAGCGGAGCACCTGTGAGTATGGAAATGTTAGTTCCGTAGGTTATACCTAATTCCGGTTCTCCTACTTCAAAAATCTCATCAATAAAGCGCGTATCCTGAGCCGATAGGCTCCAGGCAATGCACATACATAAACAAAGGGTAAGTATTCGTTGCATGAATTCGAGTTGAAAATTTGAGCAAAAAATTTTTGTGTCAATCGCTATTAGCGCTTTTCCCAGTTGTAAGTTGCCGAGATATAGGCTAAGCGACCAATATTAGGGCCTCCATATACTTGAAAGACTTGGTTGTCTAAGATATTTGAAGCACCTATTTTAATAGTCGTGTTAATCTTTCGGGCGGTGAAATTAATTTGTGCGTCCAGTAATCCATAAGCATCAACAAAGCCGGTAAACTGCGGACTACCTTCAAAAATAAAACCATCGACCCATTTATAGGCCACGCTAAAGCCAAAGTCATTGACAATGACATTACCGAAACTCAGAGGTACATCTCTTCCGCTAATGCCAATATTGTACTTGTGCTCAGGCGTATTGAAAGCTGGAATAATTGGGTCTTCAGTTTGTGTATTCAGGATATTCCAACTGTAGTTTCCGTTTATGGTATAGTAGTCTCCGAAATAAAAATTACCTCCAATGCTAAATCCTTGAGTGGTCACTCGATCAGTTGCATTTGCAGCCACACGAAAAGCCTGAGATGTAACAATATTCGGACCACTAATAGTAGGGTCTAAACCAATATTGAAACCAATAAAGTTATCATAAAAGCTATAGTAATAAGTGGCATCTAAGAAAAGCGCATCTCCTATTGTAGTACGGGCACCAACTTCGAAAGTACGGACCTGCTCTGGTCGAATGGGAGCGACATTAAAGGTATCGAGTAGCGTTCTATCACCTGTATTAGAAAACGCTTCCAGGCTCTCTGCCGTAATTAGATCGTTTACGCCATCCAAGTTGCCTAATAGAATGGCTCTTCCTACATTATAAAACAGATATTGATCGTACAAGGTAGGATTTCGGATAGCCGAGCTAAAGCTGGCTCTTAGAGTAGTTGTTTCACGTGGTGTCCACACCACACTTGCAGCCGGACTGAACAGATAGTCGAAGTTTTGATTCTTGTCCAGGCGCGTGCTGGCGCTAATTCTCACTTTATTATCAAGATTCAAAGTGCCACCAGCGTATAATCCAAATTCTCTGGTATCAATGTTCCGCCCCATTGTATCACTCATAATGGTTCCGCGGCTATCAGGAGTGAACAGCCTGAAACTACCACCTATGGTACCATCAAAAGTTCCCGTTTCACCAACCTGGAATAGATTGGGAAGCTTTTTCTCTGCGGCAACATGATATAAAGCTGAGCGATCAAAGAAGCGCGTTCCTCCTTCGCTAGCTAAAAGTGAAGTAATGCTATCAAAGGCCGTCTGAAATCTCTCTGTACCGGGTACAAATCGAGCTTGGTTTCCAAAGCCTCCTCCTGCTTCATCTGCACGAGCCTCTGCCTCTTCATGAAATTGAAAAAGTAGCTCTCGTATATCAGGTCGAGCTAAAAATGCCGCTCGCTGTTCATCCTGTTCGCGCAAACTACAGCTAAATGGAAAACAGTTGGGCCATCCCTCTATCTCATTGAATCTCGGCACAATCGTACCCGACCAAAACGAACTGTACTCACCTGCCCATGAGCCATCGACTTTCGCCACATCTTGCAACCTGATTGCCGTAAAGTAAGGGTCATAACTATTTCCTGCGTCTTCGTGTGTGACGTAGGCTCGAATGAAAAAGTTATCCCGATTTCGAAGTTCTATCCGGTGCTGGAAAAACTCAATATTGCGTAGGCTAAATCGATTATCCCCTTGATAGACAGTTGTTCCAGTACTATAATTGCTAGCCAACAAAAGCTCTGTAGATTCAAGTGTTTTAGCTGGGTTTAAACGAAAATGAAAAGCCACTCCGGCCTTCAGGTTTTCGCTATCGTAGTCTACCAGATCTGCCTCTCTATATCCTTGACGTCTTATGATACCCAATCCTGGTTGTGTCCGATTGCCTTCAAAATCAAATCCTGGGAAAGCCTCATCTCCGTAAATATTCACCGCATCATAGCCTCCAGGATTGTCCCGGCCCAATTCCGTATCGAAAACCGGGTCATCATTGTCAGCTTCCCAGTCGTCGGCACGAAAACCGAATACGTTGATTTTATAGGCCATCCATTCGTGGCCATCTTTATTGGTCAAAGCTTGAGCCCACCGGAATCCTCCTTCCAAATAATTTCTTTCCCCAACTTTTACAGATGCCGAAAGCCCTTGTTGAAGAAAAGGATCGCGGGTTTCCATAGCAATTACGCCATTGAAGGCATTAGGACCATAAAAAGCTGAGCTTGCTCCTACCACTAGATTCACCCGGTTTACATCTAGCTCACTAGCACCTAGAAAGTTACCCAGACTGAAGTTGAGTCCTGGACTCTGATTGTCTACCCCATCGATAATTTGCAATGATCGCACGGGGTTGGTGGAGTTGAACCCGCGCGTATTAATGATCTTGAATCCAAGACTGGCTGCGGTGAGATCTACATCTTTTAAGTTTCCAAGTCCATCGTAAAAGCTTACGGCTGGTGTCTCTTTAATGGCAATATTGTCCATCGACTCCATAGTCAGGGCCGATTGCTGTTGTCGCTCGCTGATGCGGCGGCCAGTAACTTCCACTACGCTGGTTGTAATAGAGGCATCGCCTAGCCTGAAGTTAAGGTCATCATCTGTAGATTGGACTTCGAGCTCCTGGGTCTCATAGCCCGTGTAGGAGACCTGAAGCACAACGGGCAGACCATCGGCACGCAGAGAAAAGGTACCGTCGATGTCGGTAATCGTACCGCGGCTGGTACCTTTAATCAGTATACTCGCACCAATCAGCTCCTCGCTGGTATTGGCATCAAGTACTTGTCCGGTCAATGTTACTTGAGCTGCCAGGGGACAAAAGGCAGCGAAACAGCCCAAGAGGGAAAAAAAGAATAATCGCATGAATGAGACTAGTTAGCTTAAGATAGTTGAAAGCTCTGTTTTCAGCTTTATGGTGTTTAGGTGTAGGTGGCCTTTAAGGGCATCTCTAGTCGGATGTGGGCGCAATTTAGCTAAATTTAGCTGGCCAAGCATTGAAATTTTATTTGGTTGCACACGAATTGGGCTATATTCAGGAATCATTTAGCATACAAATGACAAATTTTGTCAGGCTCTCTGGCTATTTGATGCGTGTCCGAAGAGTAAGAGACGGTTTAGGAATCTTGCGCTTCTTTACGAAGGCCAAGAATGTGTGCGTGGCGTATGGAGCGACCTAGTGAGGTCCTCCAAGGCGTACCGAGCGCCCGCTAGAATGACTCTGATTGATATCGGAAGGGATCGAACAAAACTGATGAAGTATTTTGATGTTACTTTTATGTGTAAAATTTCAAGAATGATTCCCAAAGTCAAAGAGCTAAAGGCCGTTTCTTCTCATGAAGTCCAAATAGTATACGATGATGGCGTAACAGGAAAAGTTTCTCTGTCTGATGTGATTGGCAAGGGAGTTTTCGCACCTTTAAAAGAAGAATCTTTCTTTAAGAAAGTATATATCCATCCGGAATCTGGTGCCATTGCCTGGTCTGATAAGCTCGAAATCGACCCGATAAACGTTTATCTCCAAATCACAGGTAAATCTATCGATCAATTGCCCAAAGCGGAATATGCCTAGCATCAGTCGGTTCTATGGAATCTTAATTTACTTATACTATCGAGACCACCCACCTCCTCATTTACATGCTAAATATGGTGGCGATGAGGCACTTTTTAACATGCAAAACTTCGAAGTGATAGAAGGGAAACTCCCAAAAAGAGCCATGCGACTTGTAAAAGAGTGGATGGAGTTGCATAAGGAAGAGCTAATAGCCAACTGGGAGCGAGTGAAGGAATACCAAGAGCCCGTGCAGATTAAGCCACTAGATTAAGCAAATATTCAGTTTTGTAACTACTTAGATATAATATAAACCTGCAAAATATAGATGAACTCGATCACATCCTCACGAATGCTGTTTTTTGCGATGAGCAGGCGCTGGACATGGCCAAACTATTCCTAGCTAAAGGTGCTGACATCAACGGTGCCGATGAAGAGCATAGCTCCTTTTTGGCCTATGCCATATTAGTCGACAATGTGGAGTTGGACGGGTCGCGGCGGATTATTTGCGTTGAGGCGAGCACCAGCAACGCCAGTGAGGTCCTCCGAGGCGTACCGAGCGCCCGCTAGGGTAAGCGATTGGTCTCCTCGGAGGTCTCGAACGGCCGATCGCTTGATTACGCTTCCGAAGTCTCGAACAGTCGCTCGCTTGATACACCTCCGAGGAGCTCGCTCCGCTCGACGCCTCGGAGGAGATCAAGCCAACTCCCACTAAACCTCCCTCCCCCCATACCGTTATCTTTGCGGCCCCATGAAAATACCGGTCAGCTAGCCAATGGACAAACTCCTCGACCTTTATCGAAATGATGCGCGTGTAGCGAGACTACTTCAGGTATTGGGCTTGAATGAAACGCCTCGCTTGGGAGAGATATCTCCACCCCGAGAGTCTGAAGCCTATTTGCAATTGGGTAAAGGGGCTCAATCTACCAGCGCGGAGGATAATATAGGGACTTCGGGAACGTCTCCATCCCGCAACTCGGTCTTCAAGACCTCGCGCGAGGATGTCGAGATTCGGGGAATCTCTCCACCTGCGGAAGTACAAAAAAATAAAGTTCGTGTCCAGCTCCGCCACCTCGCTGGCTCCCAAATCGCTTTCTTCCTAGCTGGCACCTACAAACGGGTCGGAGGGCATCATCTGCTCATTGCGACCGACAAGGAAGAAGCGGCCTACCTACAAAATAGCCTTTCGGAAATACTGAAACCGAAACAAGTGCGCCTGCTGCCCGATAGCTTTAAGCGCCCACTCTACTTCGAGCGCATCGATCGGACGAATGTGCAACAACGCACGGAAACCATCAACTACCTCACGCATGCACGCTCGCGCGGAGAGATCGTAGTGACCTATCCCGAAGCCCTGTTTGAAAAAGTCGTCTCGCCTCGTGCACTCAACGAATCGCGTATCGACATCAAGAAGGAAGAATCGCTGGATGTAGATACCACGGTCGAATTGCTGAGCGAGTACGGTTTTAAGCGCGAAGAATTTGTCTACGAACCGGGTCAATACAGCATACGCGGCGGCATAGTCGACATCTTCAGCTTTGGCAACGACTACCCCTACCGCATCGAGCTTTTCGACGACGAGGTGGAGAGCATTCGCACCTTCGATCCGCTGTCACAGCTCTCGCAGAAAAATATGGAGGAAGTCCATATCGTACCTAATATCAATACCAAGTTTGGCGTAGAGCAAAAAGTAAGTCTTTGGAAAGTGCTGCCCGAAAACAGCATCGTATGGCTCAAAGACCATCAGCTGCTGATGGACAAGCTGGCCGAAGCTTTCGACAAGGCCGAAAAGTTTGCCAAAGAGCTGACGGTGATCGACGATGAGGAACTGGCCAATATCTTTCGCGAACGAGCCTTCATCAGGCCAGGAGAGGCCGTAGCAGATATAGAACAGCAGTCCATCGTGTTTTGGAGCGACTACCAGCAGCCCCTCGACATACACGAAACCATAGAATGCCAGGGCAAGCCACAGCCAAGCTTCAACAAGAATTTCGAGCTGCTCATTCGAAACCTCAACGAGAACAGTGCCAGTGGGCTCACCAACTACATATTTACCGATCAGGCGCGGCAAGTAGAGCGATTTTATGCCATCTTCAACGACTTGGATGCTCAGGTGAGCTTCGAACCCATTGTCAGGTCCATTAACGAGGGCTTTATAGATCAAGCGTTGGGCGTGGCCTGCTATACCGATCACCAGATCTTCGAGCGTTTTCACCGCTACAAGTTGCGACGTGGCTTTACGCGCGATCAGGCGCTTAATCTGCGCATGCTCAAGGACCTCGAACCCGGCGACATGGTCGTGCACATCGATCATGGTGTGGGCAGATTCAGTGGACTGGAAAAGCTAGGCATCAACGGTCGTCAGCAAGAGGCCGTGCGGCTGGTCTACAAGAATAACGACCTGCTTTATGTAGGCATCAATAGCTTGCACAAGCTGAGCCGATACTCTGGCAAAGACGGCACCCTACCCCGTCTGGATAAGATCGGTGGCGAAGCCTGGAAAAATCTCAAATCGCGCACCAAGAAGCGCATGAAGGATATGGCGGGCGAGCTAATCAAGCTCTATGCCAAGCGCAAAGCAACCCCCGGCCACGCCTTTCCACCCGACGGTTACCTGCAAAACGAACTCGAAGCCTCCTTCATCTACGAAGATACCCCCGATCAGTTCAAGGCCACGAACGACGTCAAAGGCGATATGATGCAACCCCACCCCATGGACAGACTGGTCTGTGGCGACGTGGGTTTCGGAAAGACCGAGGTGGCCATGCGCGCCGCTTTCAAGGCGATAGCCGACAATAAGCAGGTGGCTCTACTCGTGCCCACAACCATACTGGCGCTACAGCACTATCGTACCTTTTCGGAGCGCCTGGATGAGTTTGGCGTCAATGTAGATTACGTCAATCGGTTTCGGACGGCCAAGCAGAAAAGAGAGATCTATAAAAAGCTCAAGGAAGGTAAAATCGACCTCATCATCGGTACCCATGCCTTGCTGTCCAAAGATGTCGGTTTTAAAGACTTGGGGCTGCTGGTCATAGATGAAGAGCAAAAATTTGGGGTAGCGGCCAAAGAGAAGCTGCGCAAGCTAAAAGTCAATGTCGATACCCTGACCCTTACGGCCACGCCTATACCGCGCACCTTGCAGTTTAGCCTTATGAACGCTCGCGATCTGAGTGTGATCCGCACCCCGCCGCCCAACCGTCAGCCCATACACACAGAAGTGCGCATATTCAACGAAGAGCTCATTAAAGAAGCCATCGAATACGAAGTATATCGCGGTGGGCAGGTCTTTTTCGTGCACAACCGGGTCAAGAGCCTCAATGATGTACTCGGCTTACTGCGCAGGCTCTGCCCCGATGTGCAATTCGACGCCGCCCATGGCCAGATGGACCCCAAGGATCTGGAAAGTCGGCTGGTAGAATTCATCGATCGGCGCTTCGAAGTGTTGGTTTGTACCAACATTATAGAAACGGGGCTCGACATCGCCAATGCCAATACCATCATCATCAACAATGCTCACCAGTTTGGCCTCAGCGACTTGCACCAGCTGCGCGGGCGGGTTGGTCGCAGCAACAAAAAAGCCTTTTGCTATCTACTGGCCCCGCCCCTGAGCGTGCTCACCCCAGAGGCTAGGAAGCGCCTACGCACCCTGGAGGAATTCAGTGACCTGGGTAGTGGCTTCAACATCGCTATGAAAGATCTCGACATACGCGGAGCGGGCAATCTGCTGGGCGGCGAGCAGTCGGGCTTCATCGCAGACATCGGCTACGAAGCCTACCAGCGCATACTGGAAGAAGCCGTGCGCGAGCTCAAGCAAAACGAATTTCATGACGTTTTTGCCGATCAGCTAAAGGATGCGGAAGCTTTCGTACGCGAAGTGGCTATCGAGACCGATACCGAAATGCTCATTCCCACCGAGTATGTGGAGAGCAGCCAAGAGCGCCTGCGCCTATATCAAGAATTAGATAATATAGAAACCGAGGAGGGTTTGGAGGACTTCCGCAGGTCGTTAGCCGACCGCTTCGGCCGAGTACCTCCCCCCGTTGAAGAACTCATGGATGGTTTGAGGCTTCGCTGGGTTTGCCGTCGTCTCGGCTTCGAGCGGCTCGTCCTCAAAAACGACAAGCTGATGTGCTTTTTCGTCGAAGACCCGCAGTCGCCATATTATGAAAGTCCCGCCTTCGCCCGCATCTCCGATCTGATTGTCAATGAAGGCAAGCTGCGGGCGCTGCGCCTGAAGCAGACGCCGAGGTCGCTCATTATGATACGCGAAGGGGTCAAGAGCCTGACGTTGGCCGAAGATATTTTGAAGGGTATTGCTGAGGCTTTGGAGCCGGAAGAAGAGCCGTCGGCCGCTGAGTAGCTCATGCGTCGGCCGACAAGGTTGCGAACTAATCCTTGCCGAATAAGGTGGTCCGCTGCCCAGAGTAGCGTGCACAATCATCTCGTCGGCCGAGGTTTCCTCGCCCGACGAGGTGTAGAAGTAATGGTTACCAGACTATCAAATCTGTAAGGATTTTTACATATTTAATAGTCTGGTATAGAATTTGTGAATTTATGACTAAATTTTATAGTCCAAACCTTCCAATAACTTGCCAAACCTAATAGCGAGACGAATCAAAAGCTACTTAAAAGAGTTAGGTGAATTCTTCCCGATTATTAGCTTGACCGGCCCTAGGCAAGCTGGGAAGACTACCCTTCTACGAGAGATGTTCAAGGACTACAGGTATGTTTCACTTGAGGACCCGACTCTGAGGCACAAAGCAATAGAATCTCCAAAGGAGTTTCTTTTGGAGTACAACGATCTAGTCATTTTCGATGAAGTCCCAAGGTGGCTTAACAAGACTTCCAAACTGTACTTTTACGACACGGGCTTACTGTGCTATCTCTTAGAGATAATGAACGGCAAAGAACTAGGTGCAAACCGACTTCGTGGTGCAATTTTTGAAAACTACATCATAGCCGATGCTTTCAAGTCATTCTTTCACAAAGGACATACTCCTAATTTTTACTACTACCGAGACAACCAGAAGCAGGAGGTCGATTTGGTGTACGAGCGCGGTAATCACGCATGGCTTTACGAAATTAAATCTGCTGATCGCTTTAAAGCGGATATGGTCAAAACTCTAGACAAAGTGGCCTCATTGTGGGATCGCCCTACTAGTTCTACGATAATTTACCAAGGAGATGGAGTAAGATTCGTAGGCAAAAGCTTCTTGCAAGGATGGCGTGAAATCGAATGGAAAAGAGACTAACTAGGATGCGCTACCTCCACCTCCATAAACGGCAAATAGATACACACCTTGGTGCCCAAAGCTTCTCCGTTCTCCTGGAGATCCTCTACTTTAGATTCTACATCTTCATATCCGAAGCTTCGCAAGAATTCCAGCCTTTTTTGCATATTGACCGTGGCAATAGAAAGGTGGCCTTTTGATCCTTGTTTTTCGGCAATTTCAAGGGCAGCAGCCCTTCCTCGCCCATTGTCTTTAACCGTGCAGCAAATTCCGCGCCCATTTGGCGATTTATTTATTATCAATTGAAGCACACCTTTTCTGTCCAATCCCGAAAGTCCGTGAATCAAAGCATTTTCCACCAGGGGTTGAATAACCATGCTAGGTATACTGACCTGGGTAGTCTGTAGCTTAGGATCTACCTCTATACTGTATTGAAAGTCATCCCTGAACCTGAGCTTTTCCATATCCAGATAAGACTTCAAAAATTCAATTTCCTGCTCCAGCTCGATATGAATTTGATTAGACGTTTTCGTTATCGTCCTTAGCAGGGTGGCAAACTTGCCCATATAGTTATAGGCTTCAATTTTTTCGGACTTCAGAATATAGTTCTGCACACCACCGAGCGCGTTAAACATAAAATGCGGATGCATCTGAGATTGTAGTACATGCAACTTGGCTTCGGCAATTTCTTTTTGCTGTAAGGCAGACTTAGCCCTATGCCTACTGCGCATAATGAAATAAGTCCCCGGAATGAAGGTTACCAAAAAGATGCCCAGAAAAATAACCTCCTGTAGTTGCTGCCTAAATTTCTGCTCGCTGGCCAGTCTCGCTTGGTCTATTCGTTCGATCTCCAGATCCTTTTGAGAGAGCCGCATGTTGGTTTTCAGCGATTGCAGACTACTCGTTCTTTCGAGGGCCGTAATCTCGTTCTGCAGACTTCGCGTGCGCTCTGATGCTTCAAGCGCTTGCTGGTAGAGTCCTTGACGCGTATACAGGGTCGTTCTGTATTGTTCGCCATGCATCTGACCATACCGATAGTCCAAATCTGTAGCAAAGTCAAAACCGGCATCCAGATAGTAAGTCGCTCTTTCAAAATCTTCTTTGCCCAGATAGGCATTGTGGAAATTGTAGCATAAAAAAACACTCGCTATCGAGGACGGTAGCTGTTGAACATCAACCAGATCTGTCAGAATAGCTATGGCTTCATCATATCGTCCCAAATTGTTTAGGGTGTAGGTAATATTTATGGTAACGCGCTTGGCAATAGGGTCAAGGCCATTTTCCTCTGCTATCCCAAGGCTCTGCCGCATATTATCCAATGCCCCATCGTAGTCTTCATCTCGATAGGCCTTCATAGCTCCAAAAACGTTGATAATTGTGGCCTCTACTGCCTTATTCCCAATTTTTTGAGCCAAATCCAATGTGCGTTCGGCATACTCTTGAGCAGCCGGATAATCTTCCAACCACACAAATATGGAACTGATATAATTCAGCCCCCAGGCCATACGCGTAGAATCTTGTGCGCGATATCCGAGCTCGTAGGCTTTCTGAGCAGCTTCCAAAGCCAACATGTACTTACCGTCTTTAGCATACAGCCTGCCGATAGAGTTCATAGCCCAAGAGGCCTTCGACAAATCATGGGCGGCCATACATTCATCAAAGATCAATTCGGCGCAGAATTCTACGTTTTGCACATCGCCAAAAAATTCTATCCATGCCGTCTTATTGGCGTACCAGTCTTCTAAAATACGTTCATTCTCTAGCGTAAAAAGCAGCGGTCTTAGATATGCTACGAGTTCCGCTGTCTTTTCAGCATCTACTCCTGGCATTTCCAGCTCCGAATTCAAGGTATCCAGACCCGAACTAGTGGAATAGGCATCATTGGAAGATCTGGACATGATGGTCGCAGCCATGTATATTACCATACACAAGCCCAGTACCAAAAATGCGAATAGTAACTTCTTCATATTCCAGAAAATCATATCTCAAAATACAGACCAAGGACTCATCTAACCCTAAAACTCAGTCTACAGCTATGTTATCATGTAAAGCTATACTATTTTTCTCTGCTCAAAGTACATAATACCTCTACCTTTAGGCTAAGTGAAAATGAATTGTGCCACCCATCACTAAAAACCATCTGATCCACTTCTTGCTGGGCGGCACCATCGTCGCCTTGGTATTATCTCCTTTTTTTCTCTCAGTAGGTATGTTTCTTTTGGCAGCTGTCAGCCTGATAGCATGGAATAGAAAAGCAGGTAAATATCGGATTTCACTAGATCGAAGTGCAATTAATCGACTCAGACACTGGCAACAATACCCGGCACTCGTTTCCCTATCCGCTTTATTTTTTGTGGTTTTTTTCAGTGTCTGGGGCATGACCGAGTTCGATTACTGGACAGACCGGCTGCGCATTAAGCTGCCTTTTTTGCTATTGCCACTTCTTTTCATTGCCCTGCCACCCATGGGCGAAAAAGAAGTCAGGGGCCACCTCTACTTCCTGCTAGTATTTATGTTTTTGACCACATCAATAGTCCTGATCAACTACGGTCTACACTTCGAAGAAATCCAGATCAACATCAAACGCGGTCAGCCCATTCCCATGCCACGCAATCACATTCGCTACAGCTTAGTCACAGCTTTGGCCATTTTGGGTGGTGGGTATCTCGCAGCTGTCAAATATCGAGTATTTCAGTCTGTAGATCGCTGGCTCATCCCTATGCTTACTGGTCTTCTGTTTGCTATGCTGCATGTACTGGCAGTCCGTACCGGCCTTCTGGCCCTATACGCTGCCTTATTTGTTTTGGGTGTGACATACGCTGTAGCCAAAAAGAACTATGGCCTGCTCGGGCTCACCATCTTGCTGACCATTTCCACACCTATATTGGCCTATCAATTCATTCCCAGCATAAAGGCAAAGGTAGACTATGTGCGCTACGACTATTTCAAGAGTCAGCGAGGAGAAGGTGGCGACTATGCCGATGCCGGGCGAGTTGCTTCCTTACAGGTAGGCTGGCAGTTGTGGCGCGAACACCCCATTTTGGGTACTGGTGCTGGAGGCCTCCGGCAAGCCGTAGCCGAAAAGTTCGAAGCGCGTTACTCAGATCGAGCACATCCGCTCATGCCCCACAATCAGTACCTATACGTCGCTTCTTCGACCGGTATTTTAGGGCTTACTGTATTTTTAGTGGGGTTTCTCTTCCCACTTTTCTACCGCCAGCATTATAAATACCCCCCACTTTTAGGGCTATACGTTATGCTCTGTTTGGTATTCATGATCGAGCACACCATAGAGAATAGTCTCGGAGCGGGTTACGCCTCCTTATTTCTTCTTTTATTCCTGAGTCGCTTGCAGCATGAAAGGCGCTGAAGACTTCTCGACCAATCCGATTTGTATGCGCCATTTGCTTTTGCTTGTTCTTTTTGTACTTCCGCAGGTAGGCCTATTCCTGGGGTGCGGAGAGACCAACACCCACACAAAGGCCGCCCCTGACATAGAGTTATCTAGCCTTGATTCCACTACTGAGCTACCCCAGACAGCAGAGATAGTCGAGCCCCCAAAACCAGAAGAAATAGTCATCGAATACGACACTACGCTCTGGACAGACATTCACCTGATCGATACCTCTATCCTTCTCGATATACGCTATGCCACAGACAACAACTTTATGGGCCAGCAGATATACGATTGTGGTCGCTGCTGGCTGCGCCCAGATGTGGCCCAGGCCCTGCTCGCCGTTCAGCAATCACTGGCCGAGCAGGGCCTCGGACTCAAAATGTACGATTGCTACCGACCAGCCCCGTACCAGCAGAGGCTATGGGACAAGGTGCCCGACCCACGATATGTGGCTAACCCCGCTCGAGGTAGTGTACACAGTCGCGGGGCAGCAGTAGACCTCACGCTCGTAGACCTCCAGACACAGGAGGAACTCGACATGGGTACCGACTACGATTTTTTTGGGCCAACCGCTCATTCTGCCGCGAGCAACCTACCTGCGGAAGTCCTAAAAAACAGACAAATACTACAAGCAGCCATGCGGGCCCACGGCTTTTTGACCATACGCACGGAGTGGTGGCATTTCAACTACAGCGGGCCAAGATTTCCGCTCAGTGAGGAGCTTTGGGGATGTGAATAGAGACCTTCCGTCAAATCAGGCCACTTCTTTTTGCACCAGCTTTAGTCTATATTGAGAAAGCAATTCATTTAGTTTAGTGGTAAACTCTCGCTTGCGAAATTTATACTGCTCATACTCTAACCCTTTTGACCCATACTCTTCATGACGAGCTAACACGGTGTTCAATTGAATAATTTGTTCAATCATATCACTGATCACAATAGATTCTTCGCGAATTCCCTCAAATTCCTCTTCGTAACTAGTCATATCTTTAAGTTTCCGTAGTTTAACTGAACGAACCCCCTGTTATAAGTTTTGCCCGCTCTATTCATTTTAGTGCGACTGAAAAGATTCATCCAATATATGTAGTCTAACTCATACAACAGATATTTTGGATCATCAGTTTCCCTTACACCTATTTGGTAGGCATCAATTGGTCTTTTTGTAGAACCTGAGAATTTGCTCAATTCCCGAAGTTGAAATTCTTTTTGCTCAAGGATACTCCCTTTTAAAATAGTTACAACATCTATATCCTTAGGATTATTCTTCCTCGTAGTAAAACTACCACCTATCCACTGAACAAAACTATCTGTAACTTCATCGCGTACTCGCTCAGTATACACCATAAGCTGTTCAAAGAGGAATCTTCTTGTCTCTGAATTGGAGAAGTCTTCGACAAAAATATGCTCAAACTCTTCATTTAACAGCTTGTGAATACCAGGGGGCTCTATCAGTCCTCGCGCGTTGAATTTCATCTTTTATCGGTGTTTATTTTAATTTGTCTGGCCACAATATACCTCTTAGTTTTTCCGTACTTTTGCAGTCCAATTTTAAAATCAACCCGACCCCATGGCCAGTCCGCAATTTGAAAGCGACGTTAAAGCCGTTGACGCACTAGCGCAGCGGTATCAAGATTTGAAAGCAGAGATCGGCAAGGTGATTGTCGGTCAGAACGATGTGGTAAAGGCGGTCATCATCTCGCTCTTCAGCAATGGCCACTCTCTTTTGGTGGGTGTGCCCGGCCTGGCCAAGACCCTACTGGTCAGCACCATAGCCGAAGTTTTGGACCTCGACTTCAAGCGTATCCAATTTACCCCTGACCTAATGCCCAGTGACATAACGGGCTCGGAGATTTTGGGCGACGATCGCCAATTCAAGTTCAATCAGGGCCCGCTATTCGCCAATATCATCTTGGCTGACGAAATCAACCGTACGCCACCAAAGACCCAGGCGGCCCTGCTCGAAGCCATGCAAGAGCGTTCGGTAACGGTTGGCGGCCAGCGACACTTATTGCCCAAGCCCTTTTTCGTACTGGCTACCCAAAACCCAATCGAGCAAGAGGGTACCTACCCGTTGCCCGAAGCCCAGCTCGACCGCTTTATGTTCAATATTCCGCTGGACTATCCGAGCTATGAAGAGGAGATCGCTGTAGTGCGTGGCACCACAGGCAATCAAAAAGCGGACCTCGGCAACATCCTCAGCGGAGACGAAATTTTGTATTTCCAGGAGCTGATTCGCAAGATACCCGTCAGTGACAATCTGCTGGAATACGCCGTAAATCTAGTGAGCCAGACCCGCCCGAATACCGAGCGCGCAACCAGCGACGTAAACAACTACATCAGTTGGGGAGCAGGGCCACGCGCTTCGCAATATCTCATCTTAGGGGCCAAAACGCACGCGGCCATCAATGGCAAATACTCACCCGACATTGAAGACATCAAGGCCGTAGCCAAGTACGTACTTCGCCATCGCATTGTGCGAAACTACAAGGCAGAGGCAGCTGGCGTCACGGAAGAACACGTGATCGAAGCGCTCATGTAACTGCCAAGCGGTAGCGATTATCGATTACCGGCGCACACCAAAACTAGCAGGTTTTTCATCTGTTTGTTATAGTATGTCTCAAAACGCATAGCTTGTTTTGAGCTGCCCGTACACTCTATTTCCGACAACCTACCGATAGGATCAAAATGCTTATCGAGGCGGGCCCGGAAGGTCTCAAATACCATCTCCATGTTCTCATGGCTTCGCAAGTCTATCCTTTTTACACTCCTCACTGGCCTGGCCTTCTACCTGAGTAGTTGTGCCACCGACTCCTCTTTAAGTCCTAAGCGACCTGCTTTTGGAGACATCAATCGCCTAACGGTAATCGTTGATACCAACCTCTTTACTACCGATATACGCGATTCGCTGGCTTTCTTCTTCGAGCCACCACACCTGATACTGCCTCAGCCAGAGCCCATCTTCGATCTCGATTTTACTCGACCTTACCTGTTGCAGGCCAGACCCGCCATGCGCAAACTGAGAGAATATCTGGTGCTGGCCAACCTAGACGATCAGTTTTCGGAAACCAACGAAATGGTACGCCGGGACCTGAGCGAAGAACAATTGGAGCGAGTCGAGGAGGAAGGCTACATATCGGTAGTGGCCCGCGACAAATGGGCGCTCGACCAGCATTTATTCTATGTCGTTGGGCGCGATCTGCAAAGTCTTCATGCGGGACTGAGGGAAGTTTATCCATCTATCGTCAGCAAGCTCAAAGAACGGCAGATGAATCGCTGGGTCACCACCATCTATGCGGGTGGTACCGATCTGACCCTGGGAAATACGATCGAAAAAAAACTGGGCATAGCACTCAGGGTGCCCGATGGTTTTAGAGAGGCTCCTCTCGAAGTCGATAATGTAGTGTGGCTACGCGATTTTATTCAAGGTGGTAGCCTGAATTTGTTCTTGGCGCAGCTCCCATACGAAAACGCCGAACAACTTACTGAGGCCGGCATAAAGGAGATCATCAACGACATAGCAGGCGAGTACATCAGCTCAGATGCCGATAGCACTTACCTAATGATCAACGATACAGATCTACCCACCTTTATCGAGCCCGTTTCCATAGACGGCAAGTACGCCCTCGAAGCCAGAGGTATATGGGAAATGGCCAACGACTATATGGCTGGCTCTTTCATTAGCTATCTGGTGCTCGACGAAGCCACCAACCAGCTTACGCTCATGATGGGCATCATTCACAGACCCAATGAGAATAAGCGCGACCTGAGCGAGCAGCTAGAGGTCATACTGCGCACAGCCAAGTTCAAGGCGAGCGGTAGCTCATAGCAGTAGCCCGGCAGGGTTTATCTTTGCACAAATTTGAAATTATGCTCATTTCGGTTGTCGTAACTGTCTACAACGAACGGAAAAATATTCGCCCGTTAGTCGATCAGATCAATGCGGCCCTTGCCGGAGTGGACTACGAGATCATTTATGTAGACGATGGCTCTACAGACGGAACCACCGAAGAGCTGTATAGCATAGACGACTCCAGGCTGGTCGTGGTTGAATTTCGGAAAAACTATGGCCAGAGTCTGGCACTCATGGCGGGCATAGACCAGGCCAAAGGCGAGTACATAGTGACCATGGATGGTGACTTGCAAAATGACCCTTCAGATATTCCGGCCATGATGGATGAGCTTCACCAGGGCGGCTTTGACCTCATAGTTGGCGAGCGGGTCAACCGAAAAGACAATGCACTTTTTCGCACCCTGCCCAGCCGGATCGCCAACTACATCATCAGAAAAAGCTCTGGTGTGCACCTGCGCGACTACGGCTGCGCACTCAAGGTATTCAAGGCCGAACTGGCTAAAGACCTGGGGATCTATGGCGAGCTACACCGCTTCGTAACCGTTTTGGCTTCTCTGGAAGGTGCGAAGATTGCACAGGTTCCGGTCAAGCACCACGCCCGCAAATTTGGTAAGAGCAAGTATGGGCTGGGCCGCACCTTCAAGGTCGTAAGCGATCTTTTGCTCATGCTATTTCTCAAAAAGTATCTGGCGCGCCCCATGCACCTTTTCGGCCAGGTGGGCCTGGGGCTTTTTGGCATCGGGGCCTTGATCAATCTCTATTTGCTGGTCGTCAAAATCATGGGCAATGAGATATGGGGGCGACCACTACTCATCTTGGGTGTCTTACTCATACTGAGCGGCATACAACTAATCACCATCGGCCTGATCCTAGAAATGCAAATGCGTACCTATTACGAGTCTCAGGAAAAGCGTCCATATCGGGTCAGGCGGGTGAAAATTGGTCGTGACGCTGCTCCTGAAGCAGTGACATAAGCTGGCTGCGCCACTGTTGGGATAAACTCGCTATCACAAGTTGGGATTTACTCGGCTACGCCACTGTTGAGATAAACTCGCTAGCGCAAGTTGGGACTCACTCGGCTACGCCATTGTTGGGATAAGCTCGCTACCGCTCGCTGGGATAAGACCTCCCTGACAATGAGTAGATTTCCAGTGCTTTTTTCCCGCGACCGAAGGCTAAAAGCTCTCGCTAGGGCGGAGGAATTATCACAAGGCCGCTGATAAGCGCCTGAGTCCCGCGACCGGAGGGAGCTATCACAGCCCATGGCGATAGCCTGGGCGTTTCCCACAACCGAAGGCTGAAAGCTCTCGCTAAAGCGGAGGAGTTATTCCCTCACCTTCACCGTCATGGGGTACTCATCCTGGGCACTATTGGGTACTTCTAATTTGGACTTCCGCAGGTCGGTCACTTTATACCAGGGGCGGTTGTCGTGCCGAGCAAACAAGCTGTCTACGGCCACTATACCTTGAGCTGTAGGATACTGACGCGGGCTCACGATGTAAGTCC
>JBCDFE010000057.1:0-21693 GCA_039178745.1 Bacteroidota bacterium
ACATAGTAGGCCCACCTGACGCGCCCCAAACCAGCCACATATTCGCGATAGGGAAGAATCAGATATGCAGGATCATCCGTCAGCTCGTAGAAATGCAGACACTGATTGAGCAGCTCAAACATTAAGTGCCGATCCAAAAGACTGCCATTTCTGTAGCGAATACTGCTGAAGTCATGCTCATAGTCGTAGCGAAGATCCGTATATCGGTTTACCATGACAGCCTCGCGTACGGCCAAAAACTGCCAGCGTGTTTCGGGTTCGGGCAGTACTTTACGCACCCGGTCCAATAAGCGGCTCGAAGGCACCGGATAATAACGCTGATGCGTATAATCAACCACCTCTCCATCCTTGATATTGAGCCAGGGCAGTATGCGCTCACCGATCAGCTCATCGAACACAAAATCGATCAAATCATCGAAGGGCAAGACCGTTTCGCAGATCACCAGCGCATGCTCCATAAGATTGTACAACTCCTGCCGGTAGGCTATGCCCGGATTCAGCTGGTTTTTGGTGATTTTCGCTATCTCATCGTACCTGACTTTTATGAAGCGCTCCAGGTAGTTTTTGGCCAGCTTCGTTTTAGCCACTAGCGGATCAAAACGCTGTTGCAGTTGCAGCAAATCCGCCAAGTACTGTGCGCTAGACCAGTTTTCATCAGCTAGCCATACCGAATCGCTGAATCCCTCTTGCTTTAATTGAAACCAACATAAAAAACCACTGCCTGTAATTTCTTTGTAGGCCATTTCCCAAAATCGCTGATCGCCATAAGCCCGGTAGCACTTCATCCAGTCACTCAAACAAGAGATAATGATCCTTGCCTGAGCCAGATTGCGATCTCTAATTCTAAAGCCCCTATCGGTCAGCTCTTCGTATACGGATTTAGCGCGAGCAGCCGTCCGCAGATAAGCCAGTTCCCTGAGTTCGCTTTCCCGCTTCGACCAGGAAGCTTCGCCTTCTCGCCAAGTGACAAAGCCTCTCAAATATCGATAAGCCGGAAAGCTACTTAGTACCGAATCTTCTGGTTTGGTGACCAAATCACCATGCTTATCTATGCCAAAGTAATCGGCAATACCATCGGTGGTGGCCATTTCCCGTATGGGTAGCTTGGCCAGTTCTGGATAATCCGGGAGCAAGAAACTCAGCAAGTAGGCATTAGCCAGCCAGTTGCGCAGCCGGTGAAGGATCACCGCTTCGGATCGATCCAGCATGTGGGCATTCCAAATAGACTGATACCGCTCCTCCTGGGCCATTAACAGATCAGACACCAGAGTGGCCTGAGGTCGCTCTGCTGCCGGCAGTATTTCATATCTAGCCACTCGCCGCGCAGAGCGCAAAAGTGCCAGCGCATCGAAATCTGGATACCGATTGACCAATACATCCGCATAGTCCACTTCTATCCAGGCAGTAGCGTGCGGACCTCCACCGACCAACTCGCTAATAACCAATGGAGCAAAAAGGGCATCTCCTTTGGTAAAGCTGCCCAACAGGCCCGTCAGCCACATAGCGCGTTGCAGCGAAAGTCGAGACGCAGCCGAGTCGGGTTCGGCGATCAGCTCGCTATACCGCTGGGTGACGCGCAACAAAAGTCCGTTGGCGATTTGGCGCATATTGTGAATGGCCGTATGGCTGTAGCGGCCGTCGGCTTGCACAGCATAAGCAGGATGTTCCAGTTGCCGATTCGTGGGTGCGCCCGCCCATTGCAGGGCCTGTAGGCGCTCGGCATACACATAGAGTTGTCTGAGCAGCAGATAGTCGGCCCGACCAATAGCGGAATCTACGATCTGATCAGCGCCCACATGCTGAAACAAAGCCAGCAACAAATACTCGTAGAGCTGGCCAGATTCACACTCCAACTCATCTCTGATGCGCAAGCCTTGCTCGTAGGCAGCTTCAAACTCATTGGCATGATAGAGATCCTGCATCCGGTAGAAAGCCCGCTTGTAGGCCTGCTGCGCAGCGGGATCTTCCAGGGTAGATGGCAAATGGACTTGCTCTATTCTACTTACGAGTGCAAAAACGGTGACGTCTCTATAGTGGCCGGCTTTCTCTGAAAAGGACAACACCAAATCGTGGGAGTATTTCGACCAGGACTTCCGCAGGTAGAAGCCTTCCCGACCTGCCGTCTGGTCCAAATCCCGATCAACAATTTGGTCGAGCAAAACCTCCAGCGCTTCAATAATTCCTTGCAGATCGTGCTGCCATACCGGTCCGGCAGCATCGTTTTCACTACTCAGCAGATCTGCCCAATCCAGGTAACGGGCTTTAACCTTAGCCAAAGCATTGCGCGCCTCCGACTCATCCAGTAGCTCATCCAGAATAATCATAGCGGGAATTACACCGTTTAGGTGCAAAACTGCCCGAATGCGCTCTTTGTATAGCGCCCAGGAATGAATACTGGTAGTAGTAGCGATGGTGGTATAAAATCTTAGATGACTATCGCAAGTTAATCATATTTATAGATTTACCTTCGCACTTCATGAATGTATCTGCCTTCATAGCCAAAAGGGTTACCGCAGCCGGTGAGCGTTCCTTTTCCCGACTCATTATTCGCATCGCCATCACAGCGGTTGCTATCTCCCTCACGGTCATGATCGTTGCTACCGCCATGATGTCTGGCTTTAAACAAGAAATATCGAGCAAGATCTTCGGCTTCCTGGGCCATGTACACATTACCGACCAATCCGCTAGCTACAGCATCATGGACAATATGAACTACCCGATCAATCGCGATCAGGGGTTCTACCCACATCTCGATACCATAGGCCGCAGAGATGTCACTTGGTACGAGTTCAAAAATGGTCGGGAAATCAAACACCAAGGCATGACCAAAGGCGGTATTCGCCACATTCAGGTCTTTGCGGCCATGCCCACCGTCATGCGGTCAGAAGATTCCATTGGTGTTGAGATGGAGGGGCTCATGCTCAAAGGCATAGGGTCGGATTTTGACTGGGCATCCTTCGATGAGTATCTGATCGAGGGCGAGCCCTTGGTGGTTAGCCCGGATAGCATTTCTAGGCAAATCGTCGTATCGGCAGAAACCGCCAGACGGATGCGCCTGAGGCTGGGCGATCTGGTAGAGTTGAATTTTCTACGGCCAGACGGGCCTTCCCTGGTGCGGGTGCTAAAAATCGTCGGAATTTATAAAACTGGCCTGGCCGAATACGACCGGCAGTACGCCATCATCGATATTCAACAAATTCAGCGCCTACTGAGCTGGACAACCAATCAGGTTGGCGGCTTCGAGGTCTTTATAGACGAAGTGGATGATGTCGATGCCTTTGCCCAGTATTTGCATTTCGAAGAAGGTATTTTACCCACCAACTTATATGCCGAGGCCGTCACCCAGCGCGAGAGTATTCTCTTTAACTGGCTCGATATTCAAGACTACAACCAAGTTATCATACTGACACTCATGATCATCGTTGCCATTATCAATATGGTTACGGTCCTGCTCATTCTTATTCTGGAGCGCACCCAGATGGTCGGTACCCTAAAGGCACTTGGGCAGAGCAACTGGGGCATCCAGCGCATTTTCTTGTATTACGCGGGCTACATCATGCTCTTCGGCTTACTCTGGGGCAACATCATCGGTTTGGGACTCTGCTGGCTACAAGACACGACCGGCATGATCAGACTAGACGAGGCAAGTTATTACCTGGCCGTTGCCCCCATCGCCATCAATTGGTGGACCGTCCTGGCCCTCAATGTCGGCACCCTGATCATCACTTTAGTGGTCCTCATTCTGCCGTCGCTCTGGATCGGCCGCATAGATGCTGTAAAGGCCTTGCGCTTCCGGTAAGTACTCTAGTGCAAATAGCTCGCTCCATTAAAATCCATCACTCCACCAGTAGACCACTCTGCATCGGCAGCTGCCAGCCAAAGTATGGCGCGGGCTATTTCGGCGGTTGTGGCGACCCGATTCAATGGGCTTTGAGCGCGCACGGCTTCGCCAGCTTCTCCTTGAAGGTGAGGTCTGGCCATGGCTGTTTCTATAAATCCAGGTGCAAGCGCATGAACGCGTATGCCATGAGGACCCAACTCCTGGGCCAGAGATTGCGACAGGGCATGTAGGCCAGCCTTAGATGCACCATAACCCACCTGGCCCGCTTCGCCGCGATATGCACCTCGGCTACCCACATTCACGATCACGCCAGCTTGGCCCTTGTTTACCCAATAGTTGGCTGCCGTACGGCAAGCCTCTGCGGGCGCCATCAGGTTGAGCTGTATCGTCTCTTGAAAGGTCTGTAGCCATTCCTCAGCGGGCATATCCAAGACCGAATGTTTGACAAATTGCCCGGCGTTATTGACCAAAATATCCAATCGCCCCAATTTTGTGATGGCGGCCTCCAGCAGCTGTTTTGCCGATTTGGACTTCCGCAGGTCGGCACCCAATAGGCAATGCCTGGCACCTTCCAGTTTCTCCATGGTTTGCTCTCCTCCTGCTCTGTCATGGCCATAATGCACGCATACCCTTGCCCCTGACTGGGCAAATGCGATGGCCGCAGCTCGTCCAACGCCCTTACTGGCTCCAGTTATCAATACGGCCTTACCGCTAAAATCGAAAGTTACCATACTGCAAAAGTATTATGCTTTGAATACTTTTTTTGCAATGGCTTTGGTTAGAGATATTATAAGCTCAGAGTTGTTTTAAAATTCGTTAAATGCTCGGTATGCTCCCCCACTTTTTTGGTGCATTTTGTCTCTTATTTTTATGTGCCAATCCAATATTTGGTCAGTCCGAAGGATTATCCGAAGACTCGAGAAACTTCATCAAGAGTCAGGAAGACACCATGGCCTTTCTGGCCTATTCCCTTCTCCATGACAGCACGGCCGAAGAGCGTTTCCTGGCTTGCCGAGAGCTCATTCCGGCCCTGGTCGAAAGCTTAAAGCAACCCAACTCTTTCGAGTACAAGTTTGACCGCCTGGGGCAGCATGTATCTATTCAGTATCCAGCTGATAGCTCTTTCCGCATCTTCACCTGGCAGCTCCACATCAGTGCGGAGGAGTATCGCTACTACGGGGCCATTCAGCTCAATGAAACCGAGCTGCAACTGTTTCCATTGATCGACCGATCGTTTGAACTGCCGGAAGAAGACATTCAATTCATGCCGCTCAGCCCAGACAGATGGTATGGAAATGTTGTCTACGGCATTCAAGACATCACCCAAGAAAATGGCGACAAGTATTATCTATTATATGGTGCAGATACCTACGGCGCCTATCGTCGCAGAAAACTGCTCGATGTGCTGCAATTTGTAGGTGGGAAGGTCCGTTTCGGCAAACCTATCTTTCCAGCCACTTCGGATCAAATGGCCCGCCACCGCATTTTATTGGAATACAGCGCTGCTGTATCCGTCACTTTGAGGTATGACGCTGATCTACAACAAATAATGATGGACCATCTCATCATGATCGAAGGTCCGCATGGAGAAGGCCCTGTACATGTACCCGATGGCAGCTACGAAGCTTTCAAACTCGAAGACGACGGCAACTGGGTCTATGTAGAAAAGGTATTCGATCACATATACGACGAGGCTCCACGTGAGCAGTCTAAACAATCCGGTCGCGACAACCGAGACATCTTCGGAAGGCCGAGAGGCAGATAGATTCCTCTACCAATCCTCCGTAAAGGCTTTATTGATGATTTGCTCGGTGATCACCTCCAGAATATTGATGATCGCCTGCTCTTCTATATCTCTGAGCGGCACATCGCCGGGAAATGGTTCTTGCCAGGAGAAATTGGATGTCCAGCCTCCATTATCAGGATCATTGTGGTTGATATACTCGATGGCCGTATTGATGGTCAGTACATTCTGTCGGGTAAATTCCCCGGGTTGAGGAGCTTCCGAGGTAACTCGGTAGTCGACTAGTGTTCCCCGAAATTCCAGGTCAGCCTCAGTCGCACTATTGATGATGCGCAATCGAGCCTGGTTCTGGAGTTTTTCTTTGAGGGCTTCCGCCGTCTGTATCGGCAAGGTCGGTGGATGAGCGGTACGCACATTGTTTTCAAAGACGGGCACAAAAACGGTTTCCGCACCCGATGGCAAGATGATTCCTCGACAGCTATAGCACTGTGTAAACAGCAAGGCAACGAGCAAACCAGCTAAGGGTAGTACACTTTTTTGGTTGGGGATCATGTATGCAAAATTAGCACCGAGATGGTAGAATTGCTTCATTTAGTAAGTTAAAGAGTGGGAATGGAGATACCCCATAAGTCATTACTACTTATGAGCCGCTACACAAAAGCAGGTTCGTTCTATGCAAACTCGCCTATGAGTGAATCTGGCTTCTAAAAATTCACAAAGTGATTGATCTATGGCCCATGCCAGCCAACCAAACAGCGACTCACTCGTTCTACACATTCAACTGACAATTAAAATATTCCATGCCCCAAGCCAAAACGCTAGGTGAATTAAAAGCAACCGGCTATCAGCCACGCCCTATTAAAGAAGAACTCCGAAGCAACCTGATCGAGAAGCTGCGCGCTGGCGAGCAAATCTTTCAAGGTATCATTGGGTTTGACGATACGGTCCTACCAGATGTACAAAGAGCCATACTATCCAGGCATAATGTGCTGCTTCTAGGCCTCAGAGGTCAGGCTAAAACCAGAATTGCCCGATTGCTGGTCAGCTTATTAGATGAATATATTCCCGTAGTAGCGGGCAGCGAGCTCAATGACGATCCACTTCAACCATTGAGCAGGACGGCCAGAGATCTAGTGGCTGAAAAAGGTGACGACACCCCTATCGAATGGCTCCATCGAGATCAACGGTATATAGAAAAGTTAGCCACACCTGATGTAAGTGTAGCAGATCTTATCGGAGATGTAGATCCCATTAAAGCCGCTAGTTTAAAGCTGCCCTATAGCGACGAGCGGGTCATTCATTTCGGACTGGTACCCAGGGCGCATCGGTCGCTTTTTGTCATCAACGAGCTTCCGGATTTACAAGCCAGAATTCAAGTTTCACTCTTCAATATTTTGCAAGAGGGCGATATTCAGATCAGAGGATTTAAGCTCAGATTGCCTCTGGACATACAGTTCGTATTTACCGCCAACCCGGAAGACTATACCAACCGGGGTAGCATAATCACGCCCCTTAAAGATCGCATCGAAAGTCAAATCCTGACCCACTATCCCAAGACCATCGAGATAGCCAGGGCCATCACCAAGCAAGAAGCCAGGCTAAAAGACGAGCAGCGCGAGATGGTAGAAGTGCCAGATATGCTGGAAATTCTGCTAGAACAGTTGTCTTTCGCCGCCAGAGATAGTGAATACATAGACGAAAAAAGCGGCGTTAGTGCCCGACTGGGCATTTCAGCTTACGAAAACCTGGTATCTACCAGTGAGCGAAGGGCCTTGCTCAATCAGGAAACGTCTACCACTGCTCGCATTACAGACTTTTGGGGAGTCGTGCCTGCCATTACAGGAAAGGTCGAGTTGGTCTATGAAGGTGAGCAGGAAGGCGCTTATGGCGTAGCGATAAATCTTTTGGGCAAGGCCATTCAGGAGAGTTTCCTGGCACACTTCCCCGACCCTCGTCAAATTGAACAGGGGGTTGACAGAGACCCTTACGGCACCATTAGGGCCTTTTTCGGTTCTGGAAAGGTCGTTGATTTACTCAACGATGACTCGACTGAAGAATACCAGAATAAACTCGATGCTATTGCCGGGCTCCGCAAATTGGTCGATCAACAGATAGAGGCTAAACTCACCAAAGGCGAAAAGTATCTCTATATGGAACTAGCCCTGCAAGGACTTACGGAATTGGGCATCATTCACAAAGATGTACTCGAAAACAGCCTAAGCTTCAGGGATCTTTTGGCAGATATGCTGGGGGATGATGAGTATTAAGTCACTTCCAAGCTTCTTTTTCTGGCCCTGAGCGTATTCTGTAGCAAACTTACCACGGTCATTGGGCCTACACCACCCGGAACTGGGGTCATGGCGGCAACTTTTGATTCAAGGGCTGCATAATCGACATCCCCACATAGGCGATACCCCTTCTTTTTGCTGGGGTCATCTACACGATTAATGCCAACATCTACGATGACGGCCCCTTCCTTGACCATATCCGGGCCAACCATTTCGGGCCGCCCGATGGCAGCGATTAAAATGTCTGCTCTTCTGGTATGGCCGGGCAGATTTTGGGTTCTACTATGACACATAGTCACGGTGGCATTACCGGGTTCCCCCTTGCGACCGAGCAGAATACTCATAGGGGTACCAACGATGTGCGAACGACCTAAAACGACAACCTCTTTCCCACTGGTTTCTATACCATAGCGGGTCAAAATTTCCAAGATTCCGTTGGGCGTAGCAGGTAAATATCCCGGAAGGCCGAGGGTCATTCGACCGATATTGACCGGATGAAAGCCGTCGACATCCTTTGTCGGATCAATGGCTAAAGTGACTTTTTGCTCATCAATTTGATCAGGAAGCGGCAATTGCACAATAAATCCGTCAATCTGGGGGTCATTATTGAGTTGGACGACGATTTGGAGCACTTCCTCTTCGCTAACCGTTGCTTCGCGGCGTATTAGCGTAGAAGTAAAGCCCACTTGCTCACAGGAACGAACTTTGTTTCGAACGTACACCTGAGATGCTGGGTTATCACCAATCAATACAGCTGCCAGATGTGGTGGCCTATTTCCTTCGCTGATTAGCTGATCTACCTCGGTTTTAATCTCTGCCTTAATCTGGGTAGCTAAAGCCTTCCCGTCTAATACTTGCATATTGTCAATTTGACGGCAAATATACGATTGTCGACTCACCGAAAGACTCAGCAATCGGCTTTGCATATATTTGTACTATTACTTCTATGAACTTCACACTTCTACCTGGCCATCCATGCGCAAAAAGCTATTTTATGCTTAGAACGTTTACCCAATTTTCTGTCATCTCTTCTCTTTTATTCATCGGCTCACTGACCGCTCAGCTGCGTGCTCAGGGGACCATATATGAGATTGACGAGCATTTCACCATAGTTGATTGTGAGGGAACATTTCTCGATGATGGTGGGCCAATGATGCCCCACGATCCCACGGGTGTTGAGGAAATTACCATCTGCAGCAATAGTACAGACCCAAACTCCACACACATCAGCCTGAATTTCTCGCAGGTAGCGATAGCCGGCACCATGGAAATCTATGATGATTCCTTTGTCAATCCAGGAATGCTTATCGCTACCCTTACGGATGCCGACAATGGTACTACCCCAGTTATCAGTGCGAGCATTGCCAACCCAAGTGGCTGTCTGACGATAAGGTTTACACCTAACGGATCCAACGTTGGGTGGAATGCCTTCATCAGATGCATCAAGGCATGCCAGAGTGTAGTAGCTTCCATTTCAGACTCCACACCGGAGATCATGCCAGCCGATACAGGCACCATCGATATTTGCCCAGGAGACCGCGTCTTTTTTACCGGTACAGGTATATACGCCCAAGATGGACTGGTCTACGATCAAGACGATGCTACCTCTACCTTCGAATGGAATTTCAACGATGGTACTACTGCAATGGGCAATAATGTGAGTCAGGTCTTTGAAGAGCCTGGGGGCTATTTGGTTCAACTTACAGTAACAGATACAGAAGGTTGCTCGAGTCTGAACCAGATTAATCAGCGCATTCGGGTATCGCCAGGTCCCATTGTGACTTTTCAGGAAAATTTGGAAGACAACTACTGTGTAGGTGAAACTATCGACCTGACGCAGAGTACGGAATTAGATCCCGATGCTACTACCAATCTGTTCATAGAAACGGAGCCCATCTCATATCCGGTGAGTCTCACTTTTGCAGATACTATTCCCCTACCTGATGGCAATGGAGCATCTTATCTTTCGCCCTTGGAATTCACAGGATTTAATCCAGGCCAGACACTATCGGATGGAGATGAGATTGTAGCTGTCTGCTTAAATATCGAACACAGTTATGCTGGGGATCTTGAAATCGAGCTGATATGCGGAGATCCTTCTGGTACCAACCAATCCATTATTTTATTGCCGTTCCCAAATGGTATGAATGGCACCTATCTTGGAGATCCTATTGACAACGATGCCACCTTGACGCCTGGAGTTGGATTTGATTATTGCATTACTAATGATGGCGGGCTGACCCTTAGTATGGCCGAAGACACCTTACCGGCTATCGAGCCTTCCATGATTCCTGGAGATTACCTGCCAGAAGAATCTTTTGATGGTATGATCGGCTGTCCATTGAATGGAGAATGGTATATTAGGATAAGCGACAATCTGAACATTGATGATGGCTGGCTTTTCAGTTGGAGCCTGGAATTCGAAGAAACCCTATATCCAGATCGCGATAGCTTTGAAGTAGGTATAGATTCGGTTTTCTGGCAAGACAATCCAGACCTGATCTACTATAGCTCGGACAGTATAGTTACCACACCAACGGCAGCCGGAGCTAGCGATTATATACTGACAGTCGTAGATTCCTTCGGCTGTGTTTGGGATACCGCTGTTGTTGCCAACATGCTGCCTTTCAGTCACCCAGATTGCTATGATTGTCTGCCCATGCTCGATGAAACATTGCAGCAAGACACCATCTGCGACCAGGGAAGCATACAAACCACTCTGGCTACCATAGAGCAAATCGATACAGCCATCCTCTGGCAGTCTTATGAAAACGTACCCTTCGGTCAGCCTCAATTCCCCGATCTTGCCAATGCCTTACAGTCGCATATAGATGTGAATTCCATCAGCCCAACGATATTGACAAACATTAATCAAATCGAGTCGATATGCATGAATATAGAAACGGATTTTGCTTCGGATATAGGACTATTTTTAAGAGCACCGGATGGGAGTCTCCTAGAGTTATCGACCGGAAACGGAGCCGGTGGAAATAATTATACCAACACCTGCTTCAGTCCAACAGCCACTGATCCCATAACCGCTGGAGCTCCTCCTTTTACCGGTACTTACCAACCCGAAGGAAACTGGAATAACCTAATAGGCACACTCATTAATGGTAGATGGAGTCTATTGGCATTCGACAATACTGGCATCCAGGTAGGCACATTCGTAGACTGGACCATCACTTTTGTCCACACCATAGAGATCAATCATACCTGGACTCCAGATGATGGAAACCTGAGCTGCACAGACTGTCCCGACCCAATAATTACCACTGATCAAACCCAAACCTATCAACTAGAAGTCGTTGACGACTACGGATGTACAGAAACAGGGGAAGTCCAGATCGTTGTGGTCAGTGAGTTGCCCCCTCTTGTACTCAATTGTAACCCCGATGCGGGTATAGGAGAGGTTATTTTTAGTTGGAATCCGAGCTCACCATCCGGTCAGTATGAGTATACCTTTGATACGGGCAGTGGCCTCATGGGGCCAATCACGGTAAGTGACACATTTGTGACAATAGACAATCTTTCGAATTTGGATGAAGTCATTTTTAACGTAAGACCACTTGTTACAGACCCCGCCCAATTGGGCTGTGTAGATAACAGCTTCGTTAGCACTATGTGTACGTATATTGGCTGCCAATTGGCCGCAAATGTGCAATCTACTACTAATATAAGCTGCTTCGGAGCAAACGATGGCACAGCGACCGTTCTGATTGCCGACAATGATGGCTTACTCAGCCTACTACTCAACAACAATCCGATAACCATAACGGATAATATGATTACCGGGCTGGAGCCTGGGCTTTATCAACTGATAGCAACCGACCCCACGACTTGCGCAGACACCGTAAACTTTACGATTAATGAACCAGCCGAAGTCACTGCTAATATTTCGAGTTCGGATATTGCTTGTAATGGTAATCAGACCGGTTTTATCGATGTTGCAGGTAGTGGAGGAACCGGAGTACTTCAATACGCACTCAATGGCAATCCTCTTCAGCCTTCAGGTATGTTCACCGATCTGCCTTCGGACACATATACCGTAGCCGTTCAAGATTTCAATGGTTGCACCTTTGACTCGACAATCACCCTGACAGAACCCGACCCAATCGAGGTCATGGTAGACGCCAGTGATACCCAGTGCGACGATACCCAGGATGGTAGCATCAGCCTGACTGTAGGCGGAGGCGTACCCGGCTACACTTACGATTGGGCTGATATACCAGGTACAGACGATGGCGGAGACAGATCGCTACTGTCCCCGGGTCTTTACCAACTGACCATCACCGATGATAACGATTGCACTTTCACCCTGGAGGAAACTATAGTTGCCCCCGACCCTATTGATCTGGCCCTGGTCAGTATAGACTCAGTAGACTGTTTCGGCGGCGGCAACGGAGCCATCAACATCAATCCATCGGGTGGTACCGGCCAATTGAATTTCTTATGGGATGACCCCAACGCTCAGGTAGATGCATCGGCTGTATTCCTAACGGTCGGAACCTACACCCTGACAGCAACAGATGAAAACGATTGCACGAGTACCGCTACCTACGAAATTGAGCAGCCAGATCCACTAGATCTGTCGTTCGATCGTGAAAACATATTGTGCAGGGATGAATCTACAGGTACGGCTACGGCTATGACGACCGGTGGAAATGGCGGCTACATGTACATGTGGGAAACCAATCAAATGGGGCCAACACTTACCGGTGTTCCCGCAGGCACCTATACCGTTACGACCACTGACGTTAAAGGCTGTACGATCATAGACAGTGTACAGCTGACACAACCAGCGACTGCGGTGAGCGCTTCTATTGAACAAGACGTGCAGGGATGTTTTGGCGAATCACTGAATGTGGCAACGGTCACACCAGCGGGTGGGACGGGCAATTACACCTATCTATGGTCAAATGATGATGATGGGCCAACTGCTAGAGATCTACCAGAAGGTGAAGCTACTGTTACCGTGACCGATGATTCGGGTTGTTCTTTCGAGACAAGCATAAGCTTAGAAGATCTGGAAGAAATCACCTTTAATCTCATCACGATGATGCCGAGTTGCAACGGCTCTTCCGACGGAGGTATGGGCGTCAATCAACTGATGGGTGGTGCAGGTATGGCCGATACCGATTACACTTTCCAGTGGTCTAATGGAACCAATGGAATTGCAACAGAAAATCTGTTAGGCGGTGAAACCTACTCTGTTGTAGTGACTGATCAGCAAGGGTGCCAGGGAACTCGAGAATTATTCCTTCCCGACCCCGACCCCATTACATTCGAGACCTTCACCGATGATGTAAGCTGCTTTGGTCTAAATGACGGAGAGGCCGGAATCAATAACATCAATGGCCCTAATGTGGGTGTATTTTCGATTACATGGAGTGATAATACCGGCGGAAGTACAAATCCAAATGTAACTGACCTGGCTGCCGGAACATATAGCGTACAAGTAATGGACTCAAGAGGGTGTACGCAAAATGCGAACTTAGTCATTCAACAACCTTCTGCGATCGTCGGTGATTTGACGACCAGAGATGCCACTTGCTTTGGCGATGCGGATGGTCAGATCATTGCCAATATCAGCGGTGGTACACCTGGCTATAGTTACGATTGGTCGGCTGCTGGAAATGGTCCAAGCATTGATAATATACCTGCGGGCGATTACGAACTGATCGTCAGAGATGCCAATGATTGCGCGTTTACCATTCAGGCCACCATCGAGCAACCTGCCGAAGTAACTGCCGATGCACAACCCCAAGACGTGATCTGTGCCGGAGACGCCACTGGTCGAATCTTGGCTATTGGTGGGGGTGGTCGTCCACCTTTCACCTACAGCCTCGACGGGCAGTTTTACTCCAGATCCGAACAGTTTTTGGGCCTTACCTCTGGTGAATACACCATTTTTGTAAGAGATGAAGGCGGTTGTGTTCGCACAACGACGGCAACCGTTGCAGACGGACCGGCTTTCAATCTCGATCTCGGAATAGATACGACCATCGTATTTGGAGATAGTGTACTACTGGAAGCCAATGTTCAAGGTGGAGTAGGCGCGTTGAGCTATTTCTGGCAGGGCTCTTATAGCGGAACGCTGAGCTGTGATACTTGCCCGTCCGTCATAGTCAGCCCAGAGTTTGAAATCGACTACGAATTGCTCGCACTAGACGAAAATGGTTGCGAAGCCGAGGATCGGATCAGAGTTCGGGTTCAAAAGATCAAGGTTGTCGAAGTACCTACGGGCTTCACCCCCAATGGCGACAATCGCAATGACCGCTTACTCGTGCATGGCCGCCCTGGCACGAGAGTCAATATGTTTCGGATCTTCGACCGCTGGGGTGAGGTGGTATTCGAAGACGGCGATTTTGAAGTCAACGATACCAACCGGGGCTGGGATGGCACCTATCGGGGTCAAGACATGAACGGTGATGTATTCGTGTGGCAGGTCGAGGTGACCTACGAAGACGATACCATAGAACTACTAGAAGGACAAACTACCCTCATTCGATAAAGTCAGTAGTCTGAGCTTGCTTTAATTTTTTAGTGCAAGCTCAGACTCCAAACCAATGGTTTTCCCTACCTTAGTGTCTCTCAAGACGGCCTAGAGCGGGAAATAGCCAGTGTAAATACCGTACTATGCCAAAATTCTACTTTTTTATTATTGGCCTGGCTTTCGGGCTAGGGAGTCTACAAGCACAAGACGCACGTTTTGCGCAATTCTACGCCAATCCCCTACATACCAACCCGGCCATGGCTGGCGTATTTGAGGGTGAGCTTCGCTTTACAGCAAATTACAGGGTGCTGTACTCCAGCATTTTAGGAACAGACGCCTTTCGCACAGTAAGTGCAGGCTTGGACATTCGCAGGCCAGCCGGACGCGGCAATTTTGTCGGTATTGGCGCTCAACTACTTCAAGACGTAGCCGGCGAGACCAATTTTAGCCGTACTCAAGGTATCATTAGTGGCTCCTTTCAGAAGATATTGGGTAGCAGTGGTCGCGGTAGAAGAGCAACTTCTCACTACCTGGTCGGTGGTGGCTCATTGGGCTTTGGCCAGCGGGGCTTCGACATCGAAAAACTGTGGTTTAGCTCTCAGTTTTTTGTAGATCCAGCCACCAGTGAAGCTTACATCGACCGAGGTCTGGACGGCGAATCGGATTTTGTTGGTGGCAATAGCGGCCTCTATCTCGATTTCAGTGCTGGCTTATTGTGGTATGGCGTTTTTGGAGAAAACAGAAGTATGTATGCTGGTGCAGCTATTCATCACCTTAACGAGCCAGACATCAGCGTAGTCGAAGGTGGATCAGATCCTCTATACCGCAAAATAGTAGGACATATTGGCGGTGAATTTCCATTTGGCCGATCAGGATTTAGTCTCCTTCCGGCTGCTCAGGTTATGAGCCAGGGGCCAGCATTTAGCGCTATGGCCGGAGGAAATTTGAGGTACACCCAGCGAGAGTGGCGTGAAGTCGCTCTCAGAGTCGGTGCCTGGGCCCATTTTTCCAATAGACTAGACGCGACCAGTGCCGATGCAGTGATCATATCTGCAGTACTGGAGCTCGAATCTCTACAGTTTGGGGTGAGTTACGACCTGACTTTGAATGACCTCAATTTGAGCAACAATGGCCGCGGTGCCTTTGAGCTGAGTATGATCTATGTGAAGCCAGCTAAATATCGTGGCCGGGTAGATTGTCCAAAGTTCTAGGATAGAAAAAATCCCCTTTTCAGCGTCTTCTTGATACCACTTACTCATTGAGCGAGCTAATTGTCTGCCTGCTTATCTAAAAGGCCATATCTTTGGGGGAACACTCCTTTACTATTCCCCACCTCATGAACAACATTTTACCAATATGGGCAGTATGCCTGTTGGTAGGTATGTCTAATATCAATGCCCAACAGCTTCAGCTCAACATAGACGACCCAATAGAACGCTTTACTATAACTGCTGATCAACACCAAGATCAGCTAGAAGCGATTGTATTAGGCCCACTAACTATAGGGCATAGCTATCGACTGTATAGCAGTGATATAGAGAAGACCTATTTCTTCTCCCGGCAAATGGCCTACCCTACTTTCGCAGAGGCTATAAGTCAATTTACAGCTCAAGCTGTATACGAGACCCTTTACCTATGGCGCCCTACCGCTGTTCCAGATCAGGATATTCATATTTCTATTGCCGATCTGGACCTGATTCATGCGCCCAGATCAGCAGCCTCTTTGCCACAAATGATGGGCGGTATAGAAGTGGTAAGAGATACCAGCGTCAGTCAGTTGGTCAATGCGGTTTTCAATGATCAATCTTGCTTTGAAACCTTTAATGCCGAATTTAGTGGCCGAGCATTCGATACCGTAATCAATAACATGCCCGATACAGCTTTCCAATTGGGCACCTTTTCTAACGGTAGCACCTCGGTAGGTTTCGAAAATGGCATTATCTTAACTACGGGAAGAATCAGCAACGCGGAGGGACCCAACGATAATAATTTCAGAACTCAGGATTATGGCACCACCAGTCTGGATGCGGATATGCTCATGCTCTCCGGCGGTCAAACCATACACGATATGGCTGTACTCGAATTCGAGTTTCGGCCGACCTCAGATACCATAGACTTCGATTACGTCTTTGCCAGCGAGGAATACTGCGAAGCTTTTAACGAGACCAATACCGATGTCTTTGCCTTTTTCATTAGTGGCCCTGGAATCAATGGTCCTTTCTCAGACAATGCCGAAAACATAGCTGTACTCCCCGACGGCACAACCAATGTGAAGGTCAATACGGTCAATCACCTACAGAATACAGCCTTTTTCAGGAACAACGTCAACCCTTCTTTTTTCCTCAATTGTAATTTGACCGCACCCTTCGCACTCGATGAAATTGGCTACGATGGTATGACGACTATCCTAACTGCAAGACAAGAAGTTATACCCTGTGAGACCTATAAGCTACGAATGGTCATAGCTGACGTAGGCGATGGCTTTTTTGATTCTGCCGTCATGCTGGTCAGTGGCTCATTCACAGCAGGTCTGGTCAATCCAGAACCTCTTGGTGTTGACGTAGACTCCACTGCCAATGTATTTGATCGCTCGGAGGGTTGCCAGCCATTTGAGATTGCGCTCAACCGACTGAACACCAACTCGCTCGCAGATTCTGTAGTGGTCACTTACTCGATCGCCACCGGCAGCACAGCTACTCAAAACGTCGATTTTACCATCAGTCAGGATAGCATCGTGATTTTGCCCAACCAGATGGCCGATACCCTGACCTTCGATATTCTTGCAGATGGCTTGCCGGAGGGGACTGAAGAGATCATCCTACAGCTGCAAGGCACCTGCAATTGCGACCAGAACCAGGTCGTCATCAGAATCAATGATTCTCCCCAGTTCAATCTTTCACTCGATCAACCTCCAAATGGATGCGCAGGTGATATGTTCGAATTGGCTCCCGTAGTCGACGGAGGCTTTCCCGGCTATACCTATTTATGGGAAGATGGAAGTACAGACAGCCTTCGGATGATCACCACCAGCACGGGAACTGCCGAGTATTGTGTCACCATCACCGATGCATGCGGGTTTCAGGATTCGACTTGCGTGGAGGTCACTCGACCTGCCGTTTCGGCCCAGATAGATGGAACCTATTCCCTATGTGGCGGCCCGGTCACCATTCCGGTCCCCTTGACTGGCGGCGATGATTTTACCGTTACCGTTTTGGAAGATGGACTTCCGCAGGTATATACATCAAGCGAAGACACCTTGTTTTTGACCTATTCTTCGCCAGTTTCTCTGGAATTGGTGGACGTAGATGCCAATGGCTGCCCCGGTACCGTAAGCGGTACGGCAGAAGTCACGACCAACGAGATCAACGTCTCTGCCGACTTGACTGATGTCGGCTGTTTAGGTCAGACAAGCGGCGAAATTTCCTTGACCGTCAATGGCAATCCAGGTCTATTTACCTATATCTGGGCCGACCCCATGCTGAGTGGTTTTGAGCTAACCGATCTCCCCGCCGACACCTACGATGTGCGCATCGAAGACCCTGCCGGCTGTTTTAAAGACACCAGCTTTACCATTGTGCAGCCCGCTACAGCAGTCGCCATCAGCCAGGACAGTACCCAAGATCAAACTTGTCTTCAAGACGGTTATTTGCTGGTAGACGCTTCTGGTGGAACCGGAATGCTCAGCTATAATTGGCTAGATGGCCCTCCGGGACCTGAACGATTAAATCTTCCAGCTGATACCTATACGGCTATAGCGACCGATGAAAATGGATGTGCGGATACCCTAGTGCTTCAAGTCAGCGATTTACGCACTACGGTTGCCGCTACCATTTCTGCCCCGATAACTCAGCTCGACTGTCAGACCAATGCTCTGGATCTGAGCGGACCCGATAATGTAGGTCAAACAGTAGCATACCAATGGACTGATGAAAATGGGATGCAGGTTGGGGATGCACAAAACTATAGTGCAACACAAGCAGGCAGCTACACGCTAACGGTTACCAATCCAGATAATGGTTGCTCGGCCACTGATCAGGTAGTCATCAATCAGAGTGACGATCTGCCACAGCTGACAGTGATACAAAACCAGACCATCACCTGTAGCAATGAGATCGTCGAGCTGGTAGTGGGAATCAACGTCAACGATGCCGTAGATTACAGCTGGAGTGGACCAAATGGAACTCCAGTGGGTACCAATAGTCCGCAACTGCCAAACGTTTCCGAGGCGGGAACTTATACTGTACAAGCCACCAGAGTAAGCAACCAGTGCTCGTCAAGTCTCGAAATTATAGTCGAAGAAGACGTCCAATTGCCTACAGCTACTTTGACCGTAGACGGTTTGATCAATTGCCGAGACGACAATACCCAAATACGTGCTACCCAAAACAGCGATTATATCTATTCATGGATGAGTAATGATGGCAGTATTATTGGAGGTGAAATGACTAGTGTGGCCACGGTAACCGAAGGCAACTACACCGTCAGCATCACCGATCAAACCAACGGTTGCAGCGATGTATTTTCTACCGTTGTCGATGCCGACCTGAGGACGCTAGCCGCTCAAGCCGGTCCTGATCAGTTGCTACCTTGTAACAATCCAAACTTCAGCATCAGCGGATCTACCAGTCCGAGCTTAGCCGGAACCGGTTTTACCTGGTATGACCCCGAAGACAACATAGTATCTAATCAAGCAGATTTTGTACCTGCCGGTGTCGGAACCTTCCGCCTGGAGGTCACCCACCCGGAGACATTCTGCCTGAGCTCCGACTTTGTGGAAATCACCAGCGAAGGCCCCATTGACGCAGATCTGGAGATCATTAGCCCGCCATGCCCTGAAGTGGGTGGGCAGGTGTTGTTAGAAAATGTAGTTGGCGGTGTCGGACCCTACACGGTCGATTTCAATGGTGGTATAGCAGATACCAATCTGGCCAATGTCTGGACAGACGTATTACCCGGGCGCTATACCTACACCGTTACCGATCAAAATGGCTGTAGCTTTTCAGATTTGCTGGAAGTCTCACCGGGTGGAATCTTTACCGGAACCACACAGCCAGTAGAAACCACCATCGGTGAGCCCGTTCAGCTGGGTGCTCAGGTCAACCGGCCAGATTCAGACATCGACAGCTGGACCTGGATAGTTGGTCCGGCTCAGCAACTGAGTTGTATGGATTGCCCAAATCCCTTCGCCAGCTCAACGGAGAGCTTCACGGCAGAGGTCATCATAGAAGATATATTCGGTTGCCTGCTCGCCCTTCGCCAGCAAGTCATAGTCGATGCCAGACAGATCATCTACGCCCCCAATGCGTTTAGCCCGGGCGACCAGAATGGCGTCAATGATCGCTTTACACTATTCGGACCAACTAATGCCATCGACGCCATCGAATCCCTGACCATCTACGATCGTTGGGGCAATACCATGTGGGCTGGTGCAGAGTTGGAAATCAATAATACCAGCCAGGGTTGGGACGGCAGCTTCAGAGGCAGGCCCATGGGCGCTCAGGTGTTTGTCTATTCCGCTCGGATCAGATTGTTCGATGGCAGCATCAATTTCCTGAATGGCGACTTCGTGTTGTTGCGATAGGTCGTACCTTGGGGAAATATGGATAGAGCACAATTATTTTCGCTCATCAAGAAGCGTAAGAGTTTCCTATGCGTGGGCCTGGACCCAGTGTCTGATCGATTTCCCGCTACCGTGCGCGGGGATGTGCTCACCTTTAACCGGGCCATCATCGATGCGACCAGGGATTACTGTGTGGCCTACAAGCCCAACTCTGCATTCTACGAATCCCTTGGCACCGATGGCCTAGAGATTCTCGCAGAGACTATAGAATACATCGGCCCGGATCACTTCATCATTAATGACGCCAAGCGCGGAGACATAGGTAATACGTCCAAACAATATGCCCGCGCGAGCTTCGATATTCTCGGAGCCGATGCCGTCACCGTTGCACCGTATATGGGCAAAGACTCCGTTCAGCCCTTTCTGGATTTCCCCGGCAAATGGGTGATCCTTCTGGCGCTGACCAGCAATCAGGGCAGCTCAGATTTTCAGTTTTTGGAGACCCATCGATCCTCAACCAATCGAGATGGTGAAGATGGGACTTCCGCAGGTTGGGACCTCGCCAATCAACCGAATGAACAGACCTTGCTGTATCAACAGGTCATGGCTACCGCTGCCACCTGGGGCACACCAGATCAACTCATGTTCGTTTGTGGTGCCACTCATCCCGAAGCTTTTGCCGATTTGCGCAAAGCATGTCCCGATCACTTTTTTCTGGTCCCAGGCATTGGTGCGCAAGGCGGTGACCTCAAGGCCGTTTGCCGTTTCGGCATGAACGATCACTGCGGCCTTTTGGTCAACAGCAGTCGCGGCATCATCTACGCCAGCCAAGGAGATGACTTCGCCCAAGCCGCTAGAGAAGCTGCCAAAAAAATTCAGCGGGAGATGGAAGGAGCGCTGGCGATGTACTTGCCGGAATAAAAAAGACCCGCAAGAATGGATCTTACGAGTCTTTTAATGCTGGGTGAGTAACCGGATTTGAACCGGCGGCCTCTTGAACCACAATCAAGTGCTCTAACCAACTGAGCTATACCCACCAGGATGGCGATAGTCGAATTCAGAAAAGATAGAATCGACTACTTTTTTCTAAAGCGAGGCAAAGGTAAAAAGTTCCGCGAAATGGAAAGAATTTTGTTTGTGTAGTTTCTTGTTCGCATTTTCGCGAACACGCGAACAAAACTCACCCTACCTCGCCCGATTCCCCCTAGGCCGGATGCCCAATCGCAGGCTAATGATGTGACTGAAGGTAGACCGATCTGTTCCCAGGTCGGTATAGGCATAGTCAACGTTGAGTTCGCCTAATTTTAGACCGAGGCCGAGACTAGGCCTGCCAATGAGTTGCTCTTCCTGATCGAAGTTTTGTAAACGTTGCAGCTGACTGATGCCAAATCGCAGAAAGGCAAAATCGCCGTAATTTCCTTCCAAGCCAAAGGCGGGATCGATACTAAATGGATCACCACTGATCAGCGTATTGCGCTGCCCATCGGTGGTAACTATGAGATCTAGCTCTGCCTTTAGGCCAATCTGATCAGTAATGGAAAACTCGCGCAGTGCCCCCAATATCACAGATGGATTTGTAGTCTCTACACTATTGATGGGAATACTGTTGTCGGTTAATTCCAGAATCTGACGGTCTTGCTCGGTGAAGTTGAACGTCCAGGCATTGAAGGTAGTCGTCAGATCTCTCGCCAACAGAGCAAAAGTCCAGTTGCCGCGTACGAGCTGTGCCCCCAAATCAAGGCCAAAACCCCAGCTATTGGCAAA
>JBCDFE010000058.1:0-21692 GCA_039178745.1 Bacteroidota bacterium
ATATTTGTAAAAATACTCCCAACTAGAGGGACATACGTTTTTGGGTCTTTAATTTTTGCGAAAACGTTTTTGACACTTTTCTCTTTAGTTGATTTAATTTTGTTTTCCAAGTCTCTTATAGACGGCACTATTTTCTTATCAATAATTTTCTGTATTTCTTGTTGATACTCTATACCGATTATGTTGTTCTCTATTTCCCAGCTAAGTGTTGCCATATATTCTCTAAATGGAATTAGTTCGTTTTTTAGTTTTGCCCTTACATTAAGAACCTCTTCAACTTTAGTTGTAGTAATGTCTGGAAGAATTAAATCCATAACATTCAATGCAAATGAAGACTTTTTGAATTCATTCATTAATTTCGCATCAACCATATTTTCGGCATTCCTTTGGGTTTCAAAGAAGTATGTCATTATTTCAAATAGGATATGATTATCTGTGCAAAATGGAACTTTTCTTCTAATTGCCGTGTCCAATCCCAAATAAGAGAATAATCCCATAATTAAGCCAAACTCATATTCATTGACTAATTTTCCACCAGAATTATATTGCTTCCAAATATCAGTTTTTCCTGATAAAAGACTTTGAATCTCTTCCCTTGCTTCTGCTCTGTCGCTATTTGAATATTTTGTATAATTTTTACCTACTTGTATAACATGTTCCCTAAATCCAGGTGTGCTATCTAGTTCGCTAATTGGTTTAGCGTTAATTTCTAAAACACCTTCTTTTTTCAATAACCCAAATTCAGATACGATTTTGGGTGGTAGACTTTTCACTGTTACATCCCATTGGGGATATGCGTATTCTTCATGAATTGGTTCCTCTCGTTTTCCAGTACGATTATCGATTCTTATTTCAGAATCACAGACTATAACTTTATCAAAGTACAAGGACGCTAATAGTATTCCTCTACGATCTAAAAATAAAGATTGAAATGCAACTTCAGATACCATTATTCATGAGTTTTATTGTGCATAACTCTAAGGAACTTCCTCGCCCCATTCGGCGTGGAAGTTTCAGTTGAACGAGGCCCGTTGCCTGGCTCATCCTACTAATGAGAAAAGCATATTTACCAACTTAACTCCTTTTGCCATATTTCTTGCTAAAATAAGGGTTTTAGACGTGAAGATATAGCTTTCAATGCCTAGTTTGTATGATCATGCTTTAATGATAGGGCCATCGGTTTTGAGCGGACCAATAATGCCATACCGCAAGCCTTGCTATGCGCACTTTTCATATCGCCTTAATTAACCCCGCTTCTGCCGCTACACTTTCTCTCTCTGGTGGAGAACGAGCAGGTGCACACCAAAAAGTATACTTGTAACTAGGATCGGGACTGATTAATACTTCGTGTGGCCGGGTGACACTACCACAATGATTACACACCTTGGTCAAAGGTTTCAGCAAAAGTCGCTTGAGCAGCATAAACAATATGCGGATCGTAGCCGGATGACGCCTTACCTGGCCCGGTAAACTCTGCTCTACACGCTTGTAGGTTGGATATGCATGAAGACCATAGTGACGCGATCGGTGAAAATTGGCCGGTAACAAATGCTGTAAAATGGATCGCATCGCCAGCAGAGGCGAAAGATCTCGATAAGCTACAGGTGCAGCCTCATTAGGCTTTTGCTTCCGGTAATCTTTGTATTCCAGGCGAACGCTCTGGGTCTTTGCATCGTATTGCAATCGACTGTCCGAGATACCGATGCGGCAGATGTATCGGCTCAAATAAGCATTGATCACTTTTGCATCTGCCGTCGGAGGCTGTTGATTGACTACCCAGGTCTTTGCAATCAGGTCGGCAGTAAGTACCTCATAGCTCTGGTGATAAGTACAACTACTATGCTCTTTCTTCATCCAGTACTTCAAGCGGCCCAGAAAGATTTTGCGGTAGCGATTGCGCAAAGCCCGATGACGCAACAACTTGTGTTTACAAATTGGCCACTTCCACTGGCTCGATTTCTCATCCAGCCCGCCGTAAGTGACTAGGCAGTGGACGTGTACATGCTGCTTGAGATCAGAACCCCAGCTATGCAACACAGCCGTCATACCAGGTAGGCCACCAATACGATCAGATCCTCTACTCAACTCCGCAATACTCTGCCAGGCACTTCGGAAGAGGATATTATAGAGCTCACGTGGATGCACTCGGCATATGCCATTCAGCTCATGAGGCACCGTAAAAGTGATGTGGCAATAGGGAACCTGAAGTAATTTTGCTTCCAAACGATCATGCCAGGACTGCCTTTTACCGCCCTGGCAGATTGGACAATGGCTATGACCACAGGAAAAGTAGCGATACCATTCGTGACCACAATCCATACAAGTCAGTCTATGGCCAACCAGAGCAGGCGTTCGACATAGGCGCACTGAGCGGATCAGATCGATCTCTCGTTTGCAAGGCCTATAGCTAGATATATAGGCTTCTCCATAATCACGGAAAAGGGATCCTATACTGGATCTTCCCGACGATAGGTCAGACTCAGATCCACTATGGGATGATGAACTCGATGGACACGATCCGTGCATAAGTGAATATAGCGGGCTGTCGTCTTCAGGTTTTTGTGGCCCAGTTGATCCTTTAAATATACTAAACTCGTACCACCTTCCAGATGATGGGTCGCATAACAGTGCCTGAGTACGTGAGGAGATACTTCACGGCCAATACCTGCTTGCTTCGCTGCACGTGTGATCGCATACTGCGCACTTCGATTCGCCCATTTACGGCCGTTATAGCGACCATTGAATAAATAAGTTCGAGGTAGATATCGGCTATAATACAAGCGAAGTACCTCCAAGAGGGTTTCTGGAATACCTACATAGCGATCCTTTCGCCCTTTACCGCGAACCACCCGAAGTTGTTTGCGAGAACCGTCCACGTGAGTGATCTCTAGTTTCAAAGCTTCGCTGAGACGCAAACCGCTACCGTACAGCAAGCTCATAAAAGCCTGATCTTTCAGATTTACACCAGAGTTAATGAGCCGCTCCACCTCCTCACGAGACAAGACCGAAGGCAACTGACGCTCCTTTCTCGGACGAGGTATATGATCCACATCCCAATCTTGGTGAAGTACATGTGTAAAAAAGCGCTGAAGACTCGTATAATCACCGTTGATCGTCTGCCAGCTCAAGCCCCTTTCATAGCGATGCAAAATATAGCGCCGAGCATCTTCCTGCTTAATCTGAGGTCCAAAATTTTGACGGACTCGCCACTTTATAAATTGACGCAGCGCACTCGTATAACTCTTGATCGTAGGCTCGGCATAGTTGCGTAACGTCAACCACTCACCAAGCTCTTGAACGTATCCATTCTCCTTGCTCATTAGGCTCCTGTTTTGTAATGAAAACTATTTCCTCTAAAATCGGAGACTAATACCAGAATCTATTGAAAATCGGAAAACCAAGACTTGAAAATGTAAGGGTTTTGTTCAACTTTCAATCCGCCGCATTGCACATAATCAAGCTCTGTATCTAATCAAGCATACGCATAAACACCCAATTTTGGTAGGCTAAACGCAACGCCCGCATCCTATTGGCGCTGTTGCCGTAATGGGCGTTGTTACAAGGCTTGACGTTGTTGCCGGGGTTTCGTTGTTGCGCCTGTTTGCGTGGGTATATACGCAATAATGTGGTGTACAAGGGCCTTGCTCTGGGAGGCATTAGCCGATATTAGCAAGCCTTACGGCTTCTTCACCGAATCGACTTCTGATCTTGTCCATGGCTTGAAGTAGGGCGATTTCTTTGCCGGTATCGCGGAATAGATCTACCTGCGGAAGTCCTTCTGCTAAATCATCGAGCTTGACACCGACCATGCGCACCAATTGCCTGCGCTGGAACAGCAGATCGAACTGCTCGATGGCCAGGGGAATGAGTCGATTATCGACGGCGGTATGCGCCATGCGAGCTTGCCGGCTGTAGGTATTGCCATCGGTATAGCGCAGCTTGACGGTAAGCTTGCTGGCGAGTTTGCCCGATTGTCGAAGCTCGAAGCCAAGTAGGCTGGTGAGGTGGGTGATTACCGCTCGGAGTTGAGATGTGTCTATGGTGTCGATCTGGAAATTATGTGTCCGGGATATGGACTTGGCCGACCGGTATGGAATGACGGGAGATCGGTCTATGCCATTGGCTTTTTGCCAGAGCTTTTGCCCTGTCTTGCCGAATTCGCGCAAAAGCAAGGCAGGGGGAATCTGCGCCAGCAAGCCAACTTTCTTGATACCCATAGTGATGAGTTTGTGCTGAGTTTTTGACCCGATGCCTGGTAATTTACGCAAGGGCAAAGGTGCCAGAAATCCGCGTTCGTAGCCGGTGTCTATGCAGACTTGTGCCTTGGGTTGCTTGAGATTTACACCAACTTTAGAGACCAGCTTGTTGGCGGCCATTCCCAATGAGATATTCAGGCCTGACTCTCGCTGTATACGCTCTTGTAGCTCCAGTGACCACTGCCAGCTACTCATGAAGCGGTCCATACCACTCAGGTCCAGGTAAAATTCGTCTATTGCCGCCTTTTCGAATACGGGCGCTTCTTCGGATATGATTTCGGTGATGAGCACAGACGCTTGCTTGTACTTATCCATATCACCCTGCAAAATGGTGGCTTCGGGGCATCGCTTCATAGCTACCTTGATGGGCATACCGACATGTATGCCGAACCGTTTAGCCTCGTAGCTGCAAGAACTCACGATGCCTCTGGCGTGTGACCCGCCTACGATGAGTGGGCGCTCGCGCAGATGGTTGTTGTCTCTGATTTCAACAGCAGCGAAGAAAGTGTCGATATCCAAATTGGCGATAGTACGCCCATCAGATAGGGATGTGCTGACTCGTCTGGTATGCATCACCGAAGTATTGCACCGCACCCGGATAATCAGGCATGGCGTATGTGACAGATGTGACGCGAGTGTAAGAGGCCGCTGCATAAGAGCTTATGCAGCGGCCTCTTACAAAGATACATTAAAGAATTTTTTAATAAAAAAAGTTTATTTTCCTAAAAACTTCTTTACTCCTGCACCGAGGGCTACGCCGCCAATCACTCAACAACGATGCGCTTGACACCAGACCATTCTTGTCCGCTCATCTTCAGGGCATAAATGCCTCTGGGCAAGCTGGGTAAAGAGAGCGATTGGTTTTCAGCTGTGCGACCACCCAGATCTGTCCAGCTACGCAGGGAACGGCCGTTTAGGTCAAATAATTCGACCTGCGTAAGTCCAGATAAATCACCCTGTAGCCAAATGGTAGATGTGGCCGGATTGGGATAAATCGAAATTTCAGAAGAACGGTCTGTAGGCTGACTGGTACTGACCAGGGATGGATCGGTGATGTTGGAGTTGTAGTAGGAGACCCCACCGCGCAGGTTGCCGAATACCACTTCCAGTTCGGGATCATTATCGAAGTTAGCCATGAGTAGGGTGCCTTGCTGGCCGACGTCTATACCGCTGACTTGCGGGTCGATGGTATCTGCTATGGCTTCCAGATCGGTATGTGGCAGGCGATAGGCCGCCATTTTGCCCTCTATAGTCATATTGAAGATAAGCCAGTCGTCGCCATCGGCCACAAAGGCAGGAGAAGCATAGCCAGTGAAGAAGAAAGGCTCACGCGAGTCTATACCGCCCAGCTGAGGGATGTTGACTTCGGCATCTATATCGGGGTTGAATTGTGGGTTGCCGACGCTACCTAGATTTCTGAAAAAGTCGATGGTACCCAATCGGCTACCTACGGCCAGATCGACCAGACCATCGCGATCAAGGTCCACTATGCGCGGCTGGCTGAAATTGTCGGTCTGTATTTCTTGCCAGTTGTATATGGGTGAAGCCCAAGTTGGCGGATTACCCGGCCCTGCCGTGTTTTCGAAGAAGAACAAACGACCCTGACTGTCGCCGATTAAAGCATCGGTATCGCCGTCTTGATCGATGTCGCCAAAGGTAGGCGCAAAGCCGAATGAGGTCGTTTCGTTGAAGGCACTCATGCTGAGGTAGTCTTCATCTGCCGGCTGAAAGACGGGCTCGTCTCCAGACCCGATATTTCGGAATAGCTGCAAGTGACTATTGGTATTGAAGCCAGGGTCATAGTGGTCTATATTGGATACGACCAGATCCATATCACCATCGCCGTCGGCATCCAGGGCTGAGGCAAAACTACCTGAGCCGAGATCGATCATTTCGCTGATGAGAGCCTGATTGGTGCGATAGCTGAACACGGGTACATCGTCTGTGCCCACGTTTTCGTAATACCACAGGCTGAATCGATCCTCTGAGACTTGTTCTTCATTGGGGGCGGCCAGTAAATCTCTTTTACCATCTTGGTTGAAATCGAGATAGAAACCAGCTGGGAAAAAGTTGATGATGGCAGAAACATCGTAATCTGGAAAAAACCGATGTTGCTCGCTGTACCAGGCTTGGGTGCAACTGCCTCCGTTGGTGAGGACATTGAGGTCGAAAAAGGAAACATCGCCCAGCATGAGTTCTAGGTCGCCGTCGCCATCTTCGTCAAAGCACAACAGGGTAGAGCCAGCATGGCGTGCGCCGCTGCTTTCGCCGGGTTCGTGCAGTGGGGTTTCTGCACAGTCGCCAAAGCCTCCGGCCAAATCTACCGCACTGCTGGTGCCTGGCTCGAAAATGCCGCCGTAGCAATTTTCATCCAGTACAAAGTTGAGTGTTTCTAAAGATTGTCCATCTTCAACTGCTGTGTTTCGGAAGAACTCTACATAGCCGCCACCGACGTTAAATGTCAGGATATCCAGGTCGCCGTCGCAGTCTATGTCTCGTACTTCGGGATAGTCTTCTTCGCTTACAAAGAGATTGACCCTGGCTCCATTTTGCAAGGGAAAATAGATGATGGGTTTGGGGTCGTTCCAGCTTACGCGATCGAATTGCAGGAGTCCATCCGTTCGGCGATCGCCGCGGTATACCATAACGCCATCGTCGCCGGTATCGGAATAGGCGAAAATATCCATAGCTCCGTCTTGGTTGTAATCGCGCAAGACGACCCAGGCATTCAGGTTTTCCACTGGCCAGTACTGGAGCAGTTCAGGAGCGGCTTCGTAGCCAGTTGGCGTGGCGCGGTAAGCTAGTGGAATATCTCCTACGCGTTCAAAGATGAATAGATCGTCGAGTCCGTCGCCATCCATATCCACTTTTCCGGGCTGGGGCGAGTTGAGACCGCCTTCCCAGGCTAGGGAAAGCACATCTTCGCCTGTGGTGACGATAGGGTAGGCGCGTTCCAGCTCAAATTGAGCGGTCGAAAGCAATGGTAACAATAAGAGTAGAATGGTTAGCCGCATAATTTTTTATACCTATTTATTATAAAGAAAACGCAAAGCGAGCAGCTAAGATTCACTGCAAGGGTCATAAGTCTAAAGATGTAAGCTGAAAGGCAAAAATTTCTACTTCAGCATCCGAATCTTAATCCTGAAAGCCGCGAAGAAAAGGGTCATAAACGGACTGAGATAATTAAAGATGGCAAAGACAAAATACTCGCCCACACCTACACCCAGCGTAGCTGACTGATAAGCCCCACATGTATTCCAGGGTATGAGTACGGAGGTGACTGTGCCGCTGTCTTCGAGGGTGCGCGACAGATTTTCAGGGGCTAGGCCGCGATCTTTGTAGGCTTTGTCGAACATCTTGCCGGGCACGACAATGGCTAGATATTGGTCTGAAGCGGTGATGTTAAGCGCCAAGCAGCTGGCAACTGTGCTGGCGAATAAGCCGAAGACAGACTTTGCCAGTTGAAGCAAAGACTTTGTGATGCGCGCCAGGGCACCGATGCCATCCATCGTACCGCCGAAGATCATAGCAGCGACGATCAGCAAAATGGTCCAGAGCATACCGGCGATACCCCCGGAAGAAAAGAGCTCGTTCAAATCTTCGCGTGGCGTGTCTACCGCACTATCGGTAAGTATGGCCTGGGTGATGGCTCCCATCTTGCTGGCATGAATACCTTCGAGTATATTCGGTTGGAAGATAAAGGCGAATACGGCAGCTAGTAGTACACCGGTAGCCAGTGCAATGAGTGGCTTGGTCTTCATCACAATGAGCGCAATCACGACCCCCGGAACGATAAATAGAGCGGGAGTGATGTGAAAGGTCTCGGCGATTACACTCTGGATGCCGCTCACATCGGCTTCTCCATTAGCTTCTATTCCTAAGCTGATCAGACCAAAAACGACCAAGGTGATGAGTATGCTGGGAACGGTAGTCAGGCTCATGTATCTGATGTGGGTGAATAAGTCGGTGCCCGCCATGGCCGGTGCCAGGTTGGTGGTATCACTCAGAGGCGACATCTTATCACCAAAGTAAGCACCTGATATCACCGCCCCGGCTATCATGCCTCCGCTGATGCCCATAGCTTGCCCAATACCGATCAATGCAATGCCTACGGTGGCCGAAGTCGTCCAGGAACTGCCCGTGGCAATCGAAATGATGGCGGCAATGACCACAGAAGCGGGCAAAAAGATGGCGGGACTCAATATGTCCAATCCATAGTACACCATAGCGGGTATAATGCCACTGACCAGCCAGGTACCAGCCAAGGCACCTACTAAACACAAGATTAAGATGGGTACTAAAACCGACTTTAGGTTGGAGATGACCTCCTGAATCATTGTACCTATGGCCGTCTTATTCATCAAGCCGACTATGGCCGCTATGCCACCGGCCAGTAGTAGAATGAGCTGGTTGGAGTAATCACCCCACATGACACCGTCATTGAAAAATATATTGACGGCCAGCAGGGCGATGAGTATGAGAACGGGGATCAGCGCTTCGCCCAGGCTCAGCTCTCGGTTGTGGACAATTTTGGAGTTGTCTTGCATGGGGGAAAGATAGAGCTTTTGATCATTTAACAAGATATACCCAAAAATGCCCCAAGCAACCTTCCTCTCTCTTGGCTTGTTGCCCTAGCATGTCAACTAAGCTGTCACCCGACGCTGCTTTTACGGTAAGCCTGCTGGATCGCCAGGCCGATGCCATACTGCCTACGCCCTATGGTGATCTGCGCATGATTGCCTATAGCAAGGAGGTGACAGAGTACGCCCCCCATCTGGCGCTGGCTCATCCCGATCTGGACCCGGATTCCGAAGTCGTTGTGCGCATACACAGCGAATGCATTACCGGTGATCTGTTCGGGTCTCAGCGGTGTGACTGCGGTGCTCAGCTCGATTTTGCACTGCAGACCATATCCGAAAAGCGAGGTGTGGTTTTATACCTGCGCCAGGAAGGCCGAGGTATTGGCATCATTAATAAACTCAAAGCCTACCGACTGCAAGACGATGGGCTCGATACCATCGAAGCCAATCTACACCTGGGTTTACAGATCGATGCCCGCCACTACGACATAGCCCAGCAGATGTTGGTCGATCTGGGGATTAAGCGCATTCAGTTGCTCACCAATAACCCGGAAAAAATCCATGCTTTCGATCATGGCCCCATCAGCCTGGTGCGTCGTCTGCCCATAGTCATCGACCCGACTCGCGATAGCGCAGCCTATCTCAATACGAAAAGAGATGCCATGGGCCACTTCCTATAGGTCATCCTAACCACAAGACTATCTTTTAAGAACTTTAGACTTATGACACTCGAACAGAAAATACTTCCCGACCTCAAAGCCGCCATGAAAGCCAAAGACCAAGGTGTACTTCGCAGCCTCCGTGCCATTAAGGCAGCTATTCTGTTGGCCAAAACAGATGGCAGCGGAAAAGAACTGGACGAAGCCGGAGAAGTGGCCCTACTTCAAAAACTCATCAAGCAGCGCAAAGACAGCCTCAGTATTTATGAAGAGCAAGGCCGTGAAGATCTGGCTGCCAAAGAGCGCGAAGAAATTGTAGCCATCGAGGCCTACTTACCTGCACAGTTGAGTGAAGATGAGCTCAAGTCGCGCATACAAGCCATTATAGATAAGACCGGTGCCGCAGGTATGAAAGATATGGGTAAGGTGATCGGTGCTGCCCGCGCCGAGCTGGGCGGATCTGCCGATGGAAAATCCATTGCAGCGATAACTAAAAGCCTGCTGGGATAACTTCCTTCGGTCGTGTGATTACTCGGGCTATCGCCCTCGCGGGATTTACTTGCCCTTCGGCATTGTTGTGACTACTCGGGCTATCGCCCTTGTGGGATTCTAAAGTACGAGTAAATCTTTTGTGTTTTAGGGCTTTTTATCCCGACCCGCGATAGCGGGTTTATCCCAACTATGGCGAAGCCGAGCTATTCCCGCGAGCGAAGCGAGTTATCCCCGCGATAGCTTCAGCCGAGTTATTCCCGCTCACTATCTTTGCATTCTCAAAATCGCATCAATGGCCACGCAAGTGCAAACCGTCGACGTATCAGTTGCCAAAAACCTGGGACTGACCGAAGATGAATACCATAAAATCATTGAGATCATGGGGCGGGAGCCCAACTTCAATGAGCTATCCATTTTCTCGGTCATGTGGTCGGAGCACTGCTCTTACAAAAACTCCATTCGCTGGCTAAAAACCCTGCCTCGCGAAGGCGAAGCACTGCTGGTTGAAGCCGGAGAAGAAAATGCCGGTCTGGTGGACATAGGCGACGGTCTGGCCTGCGCCTTCAAGATCGAAAGCCACAACCACCCATCGGCTATCGAGCCTTTTCAGGGAGCAGCTACGGGCGTGGGTGGCATACATCGCGATATTTTTACCATGGGCGCCAGACCCATTGCCGCTCTGAATAGCCTTCGCTTTGGCGATCCGAATCTGGCACATACGCGGCATTTAGTAGATGGAGTCGTTCGGGGCATAGGAGATTACGGCAATTGCTTCGGCGTGCCAACGGTTGGCGGCGAAGTATACTTTCACCCCAGCTACAATCAGAACATACTGGTCAATGCCATGTCTGTCGGTATCGTCAAGGTTGGCGAAACCATCAGCGCTATTGCTGATGGACCGGGCAATCCCGTTTTTATAGTCGGGTCGGCTACGGGCAAAGACGGCATTCACGGAGCGACCTTCGCCAGTGCCGATCTGACGGAAGATAGCGCCGAAGACCTACCCGCCGTTCAGGTAGGTGATCCATTTCAGGAGAAGTTACTGCTTGAAGCCAGCCTCGAGCTGGTGCAAACCGGTGCAGTAGTCGGTATGCAGGATATGGGTGCGGCGGGCATTACTTGTTCGACCAGCGAGATGAGTGCCAAAAGTGGTACGGGCATGCACATCGATCTCGATAAAGTGCCCACCCGACAGGCCGATATGCAGCCATGGGAAATCCTGCTCAGCGAGAGCCAGGAACGCATGCTGATCGTAGTCGAAAAAGGACGGGAAGAAGAAGTACTGGCCGTTTTCGATAAGTGGGACCTGGAATGCGAGCATATAGGTACAGTCACGGATAGCGGCCGACTCCAGTTCTATGCTGGTGGTGAATTGGTTGCCGATGTACCCGCAGAGCCACTCGTACTGGGTGGTGGCGCACCCGTATACGAGCGAGAATACAAGCGCCCGGCCTACCTGGATCAGGTGGATGCATTCGATGCAGCCGCTATAGAAGCCCCAGATGCCAGCTCTCTACAGGCTGCTGCTCGTGCGCTATTCCAGGCGCCTTCCCTGATCTCCAAGCGTTGGATCACCCAGCAGTACGACAGTATGGTGCGCACCAATAGTATGAGCACCGTGCACCCCAGTGACGCTGCTTTAGTGCGCATCAAAGGAACCAAAAAAGCATTGGCCGTAACGACTGATTGTAACTCAGCCTATGTGTATGCAGACCCACACAAAGGTGCCATGATTGCCGTGGCCGAAGCCGCTCGCAACATCAGCTGTTCGGGTGGTGAGCCGGTAGCCATCACCAATTGCCTCAACTTTGGCAATCCGTACAATCCGGAAGCTTACTATCAGTTTGTCCATGCTGTACAGGGTATGGGAGAAGCCTGTCGGGCTTTCGGGACCCCCGTCACGGGTGGCAACGTGAGCTTCTACAATCAGTCTCAGTATGAAGGTGGCCGCGTAGAACCCGTATATCCCACACCGACCATCGGTATGCTCGGCTTGCTAGACGATCAAAAGTGGCAGATGACCCTAGCTTTCAAGCAGGCGGACGATCTCATATTCCTCATCGGGCCAGAGACCGACGACCTAGGTTCTTCCGAGTACCTGCGTACCGTGCATGACGTACAGCACAGCCCGGCCCCACACTTCGAGTTGGAGCAAGAGCTAGCCGTTCAGTCTGGCATACGCGCACTCATACGCGAAGCGCTCATCGTGTCGGCCCACGATGTTTCGGATGGTGGCCTTTTCTTATCTTTGACAGAGAGTGCCATGGCGGGCAAAATCGGGTTCGAAGCCGAAAGCAATACTCAGATCAGACCCGATGCCTGCTGGTTTGGTGAAGGACAATCGCGCGTCGTGGTGAGTGTCCGACCTGCGCAAGTCGAAAACTTTAAAAAACTGCTCAACGAGCACAATCTTCCGCATCGCCAAATCGGTTTGGTAGGAGGAGATTCCATTCGTATAGACGGCCAAAACTGGGGAGTACTAAGCGAATGGCAATCGACCTACGACAATCATCTCGGCGATTTATTAGACAGCACAGCTACCCAAAATTAGAATCAACCATGAAAACTATCCACCTTTATTTGTCTCTTCTTTTTGTACTTCCGCTGGTGGTCACTTCCTGCGGCAACGGCAGTTCCGTCGAAGGCTTCCAATTGATTGGTAACATAGGCAATGCTGCTGGGCAGCAGGTCAATTTCGACCGGGTTACCGTTGGGCAGCCCAACCACTCCCTGACTAGTGCCCAGCTGGAAAACGGCGAATTTGAGATCAACTATCCCGAAGGTATAGAGCCAGGCGCTTATTTGCTGCGCATAGGCGCTCAGCGGGCATACCTCATACTCGAAGGGGAAGAAAACGTCACCATCAGCGGCGACATTACCGACTTGAATACGTATAACTTTACAGTAGAAGGTTCTGAAGCTACAGCAGAGATGGCCAACATCATGAAGGGTATCATTGCCAACGGTGGCCGGCCTACGCTCAGCGATATAGAGTCTGCTGTCACCTCTGCCAAAAGCCCACTGGTGGCCAATATTTTGGCTTTCAATATGCTCAGGCGCTCGCCCACGCCCCAATCATTGCCCGTTTTGGAAAGCGCTCTGGAGCGTTTGCCGGAGCTAGATCCCAACTATCCGGGTATTAGCAATTACGTCAGTCAGCTCAAGCGTGCTCTGGCCCAGCAACGCGCTACCGATGCCGTCGCTCCGGGGCAGCCAGCACCCGATATCGAGTCTACTAGTCCCAATGGCACGACTTACAAGCTAAGCGACCTTAAGGGGCAGGTTGTACTGCTCGATTTTTGGGCCAGCTGGTGCCGACCATGCCGCCGCGAGAACCCCAATGTGGTAGAGGTTTATAACAGATATAAAGATCAGGGATTCACGGTCTTTAGCGTCAGTCTGGACGGTCCTGATATGCGCCGAAATCCCGCTTTGGCCAATGATCCCTCCGCGCTGGCTCAGCAGCAGGAAAACTATAAAGGCAGATGGGTCGATGCCATTCAGCAGGATGGCCTCACCTGGCCATATCACGTCAGTGAGCTCAAAAAGTGGGACAGTCAGGCTGCGGCTGCCTATGGTGTGACGGGCATTCCAAAGACATTCCTGATCGATAGAGATGGGAATATCGCTCAGACCGGACTGCGCGGAGCCGAGGCCATAGAGCGCGCTTTACGAGAAGTCCTTTAATAGCTTACAGCTCTGAAAAATTTACCATGCGCTACTTAAGTTTTGTTTTAGTTGTATTGTTGATCACCGCTTGCAAGGTGACTTTCCCCGATGTCGATGGCCTGGCCATCAATGGTGTACTCGATGGTGCTGCCGGGCAAGTTATTGCCATAGATAAGCCTTCTGGTTCCGGGCAGTACCAACAGATCAATTCCATTACGGCAGATAAGGATCGTTTTCAACTGGCTGTACCTGGAGGTGTAGAGCCCGGTTTGTATCGCCTTCGCGTGGGTGCAGAGCGCATGAACTTGCTTCTGCAAGGCAGTGAGGCCATTGTACTGACCGGTGATGTCGATGAGGTGAGCGATTACGGTATCACCATCGTTGGCAGCGACGGAACGACCGAATTGGGCCGGGTCATGCAACAGATCAAAGCTACCGAAGAATTAAGACTGAGTTTGCTCACGGAAACCATCAATGGCATTAGCGACCCCAGGGTATCGGCCTTTGTCGCTACAAAATACCTCAAGCAGGTCGACCCGACCTATTCCGTTCCTCTTTATCAGCAGATACGGGACGCAATGAATCCCGATATGGCCCTTTATAACGAGCTTATTGCCGATTTGAGTAGGGGCGAATCAGAGCTGCGTCGCCGACAAACAGCAGGGGGTATCCGGGTAGGTATGGCCGCACCCGACATTGAGTTGTACAGTCCCGATAGTACCCTCTTTAAACTCAGTGATTTGCAGGGCCAGGTTGTACTACTCGATTTTTGGGCCAGCTGGTGCGGACCTTGTCGTCGTGAAAATCCTAATGTGGTCGATGTTTATAATCGCTATAAGGACAGAGGGTTTACGGTGTATAGCGTCAGTCTAGACGGACTTGATCCTCGTCGTTCGGGCGGTTTGACTGCCGAGCAGCGAGAACGACAAACCGATTCTCATCGCCAGCGCTGGGTCAGTGCCATCGAGGCCGACGGTCTGGCATGGCCCACTCACGTTTCTGAACTGCGCAAGTGGAACTCTGAAGCTGCTCAAACCTATGGTGTGCGCGGTATTCCGAAGACTTTTCTGATTGATCGGGAGGGTAGAATTGCTGCCGTCAATTTGCGCGGAGCAGAAGCTATAGAGCAAGCGTTGCAACGGGTATTGTAGCTGACTGAAATTCAGCTTGGTCTGTAGACTTTTAGAAGAGAGTTTTCTATTATAGACTCGCTTTCAAGTACGCTATATATCGATTCTGCGAGCGTTTTGTGATCTGGATTTCGTGTGCAAACTATTATTCCAAAATGCTCGGAACTTTGCTTGTGAAGTTTGATAAAGTCCCTTCGATTACAAGTTAGGATGGCTCTCTTAAGTTTTATACTTAGTTCAAGTACGGAGGCGTCTTGTAGTCCAATCCCAACTAAGCCAAGATTTTGTAATGTAATAATGTCAACCCCTAAATTTCTCAATTGCTTCACACTAGGGAAGGGAAAGTCCTCGTCGGCAAGAAGTTTATGCATTAATTATTAGCTAAGCTTATTTTGCTCAATATCACTTTCGATTTCTTCCCTATTTTTCGCGTAGTAGAGAAGCGAATTTTCTATATCAGTCAGACTTAAAGCGGGAAAGCTTTCCAATATGTCTTTATCTGACATGCCCAACTGCTTAGATTCTACGATGCTCCAAACAGATATTCTTGTGTTTGCTATTCGGGCACTTCCTCCGCATATATCTTTCGAAATAGCAATACCAGGTTCCTCGGTAGCCTTTCGACCAAACAGCTCATTGGTGAGCAAACTCAGCAGCTCTAGTTTTTCACTACCATCAAGTTGGTTAGCAAGAGCAGTTGTTTCTTGAAGTTTAGTCATCTTGATGAATGATAATACTCGCAATTTAAGAATATGCCAGATTAATAGCAAGTTCCTGGTCTATTCCAACCAATTCGTAGCCCTTTGTCTTTCTTCAGTGGGGAAGGCCTGCATGTCGAGACCGGGAGTCATCAAATCCGACACTTTAATGGTTGCCTTTAACCAGCTCTGATCGCCTACTATAGCAATGCGCTCTATGTGGCTGTAGTGCTTGACGGTTGTTTTCAGATCTTGCCAGATGGCTCGGAAAGAGATGCCCTCTAGGTCGACGATTTCCAGATAAATGCGGGCTTTACCGTAGTCGCGGCGTTGATCTTCGATGAGTACATCCAGCAGCTCGTAATCTCTATCGGTGAGTTTGCCGACTATGGCCAGGCCGAGTAGGCGAGCGTTGGCCAATTCGATTTGACGAAGGGCGGGTGGAGGCTCTTCGGGCATGGGTTCGGCCAGCCACTGGTGGGCTTCTTCTCCGGCGGCGAGTGGAAAGCTCTTGATCAAGAGGCCACTGGTTAGCCAATCGATAGATCCGGTCAGACCAGAGAGGAGGTCGCTGTCTGTCAGTACGGCATATTTTTCGATATGATCCCAGTAGTCGGCCTTCATTTGTCGTTTTGACCACAGGGTTTTGAAATTATTCCAGCCACCTAGATTTTTGATGTTGCCAAGTAGGCGTACCTTGCCGTGGGTCGTCACCTTAGCTTCGATAGCCAACAAAAACCTTTTAAGGCCTTCGTCGTCTATCTGCCCGTCGATGGTAAATCCCAACATATTGGGTTCGGATAGGGGGAAGATGGTTAGCATGAAATAAGTTTTGACTATAAAATCAATACCTGCAAGCTTACTAAATTGTTTTGAAGTTGGCCGATCAAGCGGATGTGCATCAATATTTTATCGACAAACGCTTAGTTTTCTGTTATGCAAGTCAAAAAAGTTGAACTGTGCGCGCATGGTCCGAAGCTATCTAAGCTTGTGGCCGGCAGTATGAATTGGGGTATTTGGGGAGCTGATTACAAACCGGTAGAGCTGGCCCGCCTTGTAGATAGCTGCTTTAGAATAGGCATAACCACTCTAGATGTAGCCGATATTTATGGACACTACACAACAGAGGCTTTGGTTGGGGCAGCACTTGCTGAGCTAGGTGTAGATAGGGAGCAGTATCAGTTAGTTGGCAAATGCGGCATCAAGCTTGTTACCCCCAATCGACCAGAGCATAAGCTAAAGAGCTATGACAGTAGTAAGGCGCATATCATAAAATCTGTAGAACAGAGTCTGAAAGATTTGCAGGCTGAATATTTGGATGTGTTGCTGATTCACCGCCCAGATCCACTATTGGATGCCGACGAGGTAGCTGAAGCCTTCACAGCACTTCGCGATGTTGGGAAAGTGAACTACTTCGGGGTATCCAACTTCAGCAGTAGCCAGTTTGATATGCTCAACGATCGCTTTCCACTGGTAACGAATCAGGTACAATGCAGTCCGCTTCACACAGATTCTATATTCGATGGAACCTTCGATTATCTGCTCAAGTCGAAAGTCAAACCCATGGTTTGGGGGCCACTAGGTGGCGGGCAGTATTTTCAGGGAGGAACAACGGGCGTACTGCGGCTCAGAACTGCTGTAAAGGAAATTAGTGAGAAGCATGGTGGGGTAGGAGAGGATGTCGTATTACTGTCTTGGTTGCTGCGGCACCCGGCCCGGCCATTACCTATATTGGGTAGTACGAAAACGGATCGCTTGCTCCGCGCCAGGCTAGCTTTGGAACTGGAATTGAGTCGCGAAGATTGGTTTGAGATCCTGGAGGCCGCCAAAGGGAAGGAGGTTGCTTAGCACTTGTTAGTGGAATTGTATAGGTAATCAGAGGTTCGGGCTAAATTCCGTATTTTCGCGCTTCGCTCTAATCACAAAGTCTATTTCGGATGTACAATCTGATTCTATTCGGCCCTCCTGGAAGCGGGAAGGGTACCCAAGCTAGTCGCTTAGTCGAAAAATTTGGTTTGTTCCAGATAAGCACTGGTGATCTTTTTCGTGCTCACTTAGGGGCTAATCCTCCTACACCTCTAGGTGTTCAGGCTAGAGCATATATGGATAAAGGTGAACTGGTCCCTGACGAGGTAACGGTGAATATGTTGAAGGAAGCCGTAGAGGCAAATCCCGATGTACCTGGCTACATCTTCGATGGGTTTCCTCGTACTATTCCTCAGGCGGAGGCGCTCAGTGAAATGCTTAGTGGTAAGGGTCAAGCGGTCACTAGTCTGATCATGCTGGACGTTCCTACGGAAGCTTTAGTAGAGCGATTGCTGGAACGCGGAAAGACAAGCAAGCGAGCTGATGATCAGGATGAGGATATTATTCGCAACCGCATCAAGGTCTATCATGACCAAACCGGGCCGGTTTTTGACTACTATGCGAAGAACTTTGAAGGTGTAGCCAACTGCATCGATGGCACAGGCACTATCGACGAAGTAGCCGAGCGTCTAAGCCAGCTAGTGAGCGAAAAGTTAGAGCCTGAGAGCTAGTTGACGATCCAGATATATGGCTGCCAAGCAAAATTTTGTAGACTACGTTAAGATTCACCTTACGTCTGGGAACGGAGGTGCAGGGTCTTCTCATCTGAGACGAGAGAAGTACAATCCGAAGGGAGGACCCGATGGCGGTGATGGTGGTCGTGGTGGTCACGTTATAGCACGTGGTAACCGAAATATGTGGACCCTGCTCCAGTTCAAATACAAAAAGCACATCAGGGCGGGTCACGGTATGGCCGGAGGGTCGAACAATAAGTTTGGCGCCCAGGGAGAAGATGTAATACTGGAGTTGCCTCTAGGTACCATTGCTCGTGTAGATGAAACTGGTGAACAGCTCTTTGAATTGACAGCGCACGGAGAAGAGCAAATCTTAGTACCTGGTGGTCGTGGCGGACTGGGCAATACACATTTTAAGTCTTCTACGCGTCAGACACCTCGCTATGCACAGCCTGGTGAGGCAGGAGCCGAGGGTTGGTATATCCTGGAGCTTAAGTTGCTCGCAGATGTCGGATTGGTCGGTTTTCCCAACGCGGGCAAATCTACACTGCTATCTGTGATGACTGCCGCTAAACCAGAGATTGCCAACTATCCATTCACCACATTGAAGCCCAATCTGGGGATGGTTCAGTACAGAGACGGGCGGTCATTCGCTATAGCCGACATTCCCGGTATCATCGAAGATGCCCACAAAGGCAAGGGACTCGGGCATAGATTTTTGAGGCATATAGAGCGCAATGCGACGCTGCTCTACTGCATTCCCGCCGATGCCGATGACATAGCTAAAGAGTATCGCATACTTCGTAACGAACTGGCGCAATACAATGAGGAACTGCTCTATAAACCGAGTCTACTCGCGCTGACCAAGGCCGATCTGGTCGATGAGGAGTTGAAGGAAATGATTTTGCCCAGCATACCCGAAGGTGTAGCGTATATGTTTGTATCGGGTGTTACAGGCGAGGGACTGGTCGAATTAAAAGACAGACTTTATAACTTAGTAGCCGAGAACCGGGAGGATGATCTGGATCGAGGCGCTTTTGAGGAAGAGTGAGTAATCCTCACCCACCAGATTTCTTGACGTCTCTGAAGCCTTCCTTCTTCAATAATTCTACGACTTGGTCTCGCTTATCTCCCTGAACAATGATCTCGCCATCTTTGGCAGATCCGCCTACGCCGCATTTGGATTTGAGCATCTTGCCGAGTGCTTGCAGCTCATCTTCGGAGCCTTCGAAGCCGGTGACTAAGGTGACAGCTTTACCCTTTCTGCCCTTTCGGTCGAGTAGCACGCGCAAGCGATCATGGCGGTGGCGGTGGTCCTCCGAGGCGCCGACCGAAGGAAGCTCCTCGGAGGTCTCGCCGCTAGCCTGAAAACCCGTCAATGCTGCGAATGGATTGTCGTAGTCGAAATCGGGATTGGTGGAGTAGACAACTCCTCCTGATTTATTTTTTTTCTTGGCCATGGGAAGTTGACATTGTTTTTTTGCTTAGTTGTAAATTTACAACTAAGCAAAAAAACAAAATTTTTAATTCTTAACCACTCGCCAAACATCCCCCTTTCCAGCTAGTCTAAAGTAGTACACACCAGAAGCTAATTCTGAAAGGCTGATCTCGCCTTGGTCTGCCTGCAAGCTACCTTGCTGCACCAAACGACCAACGGCATCCAGCAATTGGTAGCTTTCGCTACTTGCTGAGGGATTCAACCTGCGGAAGTACAAAATATCAGAAGCCGGATTTGGGAAAAGTTCCACGGCTATCGCCTCGCCATCTAGGCGGGCTGAGCGAATCGGACTATAATCTACCTGACCGTCGAAATCTTCCTGGCGCAAGCGATAGAAATAATCAATACCCTTTCGGACCGTCTGATCTTCGAATGTATAGTTACCACGATTTTGGCCGCTAGCATCCACAAATCCGAGCTCGACCCACTCGCCCCTTGCCAAGTTGTCCGTGCGCTCGACCATGAAACCGCGATTGTTGATTTCTTCTTCCGTACGCCATGCCAGATCGATTTGGTTGCCTTTTGCCACGGCTTCAAAGGATAGCCAACTTACGGGCAAGCTGGTGAAATTGTCCAGGCAAGCTTTGATGGAATAACTGTTGATGCTACCACCGTCTTGATTGAAGAAGTCGATGACACGTAGCCTCCATTCCCCTTCTATTTGCTCGGTATCGAAGTCGCTCATCGGATCTATACCAGATTGGTAAAATAAGCCATCGTTGGGGGGACATGGGAAATCGTCGTCTGGGGCTTCATCACTAAAGCTGATCGATATGTTGTTTTGGAAAGTACATGGCCGGTCAAAAACCTGTACACTTGTGTTTAGCGGGGAGATCAGGAATACCTCCAGATCTTGCACATAAGTGTGGCTAATATCGAGCTGATAAAGGTCCAGATCAGTAATGTTACCAAAATCTATGATGTCTAGTGGCATTTCATAAGTCTGCGGGCCAGGCCCGGTAGAGATGGGTACTGGGGCAGCAGTTGAAGAATAGACATAGCAGTCGCCAGTGGTAAAACTGCCCTCATTCCACAGACTGACACCATCACATGGGCCCGAACCGCCACCATTGGTACGGCTTCGCCAGTAGTAGGTGGTATTGTCGTCTAGGTAAGCGGGAACTTGAATGCTGTTTTCCGTTTGTCCGGTCAGGTTTAGAATCAAGCTGCTAAAGTCCGCTTGCAGACTCAGCTGGAAGTCGTAGGTCGTATTGCCCTGATCTTGGACCGTGAGCATAGGGTGCGTATCTACGTCGGTCTCACCATCGGCAGGTGCAACGAAAGCTGGACCTGGAGCCGCAGATCCACCGGTCTTGGTTAAAGTGAGATCAATATTGTCACTTGCCTCAGAGCTAGAAAGCGTCAGGTTGAGATTGTATGTTGCAGCCGGAGCTTGGTCCATGCCAGAGATGATGACGGTGAGCAGCCCCCCGGGCCTCGGATTGGCGGGCTCATAGGTGACTACGGCACCAGCGGGTAGTCCTGTGATTTCAGGAATGAGGGCTTCTGAGGCTCCTCCGCTACTCGCTGTGATCAGTGCATAGCTCACAGCATCATCAGGCGAGATGAAGCAATCTGACTTGGATGTGCCATCTTGACTGCTCAGTACGATCGCTGGATTTCCCGCTGAACTGACTATGCTGAAGTCTACAGGAGAGACATTGTAAAAAACATTGTCGGCTGCGCGCACCATGATGCGGGCGTCATTGGTCACTTGCCCCGGAGTAAGGCTTATTTCTGCAAAGCCGTCGTTTGCCTCTGCTGAGGCGACCAGGTCAAAGTTGACGCCACCATCGGTAGAGAGATAGATGTCTACGATTTGACAATCGATACCATTGGCGTCAGTACCTGCTACATCCCATTGTACCTGGGCTGTCTGCCCATCGCTCCACTGATTACCATCTGCTGGGTCGGTGACGACAAATGGGCCGATGTTGCCATCTACTGTAAGGCGTAGATCATCTTCTTCCGTACAGCCATAGGTTGCGTTGCTGTGCCTGACGGTCAGCCTGAAATCGATCAGTCTACCCACTTGTGGTGTTTCTTCCCAGGTTGGGTCTACATCATCTATTACAGCAGGGAGGTTGGGCAAGAATCGGTCGGGAGAGCTGGTTGCAAAAAGCGATCTGAAGAGTGGCCCCTGAGTGCTGGTTCCCTGCGGTGGCATAGG
>JBCDFE010000059.1:0-21566 GCA_039178745.1 Bacteroidota bacterium
CCGAATTCAATCAAATAGCGCTTGCTGTCATCCTTGGCTAGTTGAAACTCTTTTTCGTACTTCCCAATGGGATTGTATCTATGTATGCCATCTTCGGCTGTGCCAGTGGGCACATAAGGAGGTACAACGGGCAGGAATGGATACTCCCAGTTGACATATATGGGATTGCCGTAGCCCTGCATCTCCCAATTGCCAGGAACAGTAATGGTGCCTTCAGCATCTTCAGTGGAGGAATCGCTGGCTTCTTCCATTGGTATATCGTCTGTTGGGTGGTCTTCCAGCTTGAAATTCCATTGACCGTCCAGCGAAATGACATTTTGTACTTCTGCATCCATGGCTGCGGCATCTGCGAGACTGGCGTAGTGATGCATAGTTGCCCTGGCCGGCAGGCGGTTGACGGAGATGGTCAGTGGAGATTGAATGAAATTGTGCTGGGCGTGTAGATGAAGGATCGTCAGTAGTACGATGATCGTGCTTGTTGTGCGCATATCAGAGAGGTATCTGGTAAAAGTACGATGTATAGACCTGGTCAGTAAAAATCAGGATGCTAAAAAGGGAATCGTCACTACTTTTACGATCGATGAAGATATTTTGCATAGGGCGAAATTATGCGGCGCACGCTGCTGAGATGAAGGCAGAAAAGCCAAGCAGGCCACTGGTCTTTATGAAGCCGCCTACGGCCTTGCTGGTCAACAATAAGCCATTCTATATTCCCGACTTCACCCAGGAGGTTCACCATGAGATAGAGCTGGTGATTAAGATCAGTAAAAATGGTCGGCATATAGATCCGACCTTCGCCGCAGACTACATCGAGTCTGTCGGTCTGGGTATAGATTTTACCGCCCGCGATCTGCAAGCGCAACTTAAAGCCAAGGGTCATCCCTGGGAGATCAGCAAAGGTTTCGATAGCTCTGCTCCGATCTCAGGGGAGTTTTTATCGCTAAACGAATTTGAGCATGCTCAGGATATTGAATTCGGCCTTCGGAAAAATGGGGAACTCGTACAATACGGGCGCACTAAAGACCTGCTATTCCCTTTTGAAGAGTTGATCGTCTATATCTCCAGGTTTTTCAGATTGCAAAAGGGTGATCTGATCTTTACCGGAACTCCTGAAGGCGTTGGGCAGGTCAATATTGGAGATGAACTGGTGGGATTTGTAAAAACCAGGGAAGGGGAGCGGGAGATGCTGGTTTGTCGAGTGAAGTGAGTTAGCGATCTACCTAGTGCGTAGGGCTTGCAGCAATCCCGATTTTTTATTCTGCGATAAGGGCAGCGTCTTGCCGTTTTTTAGTTGCACGACAGGACCATCCTCTGATCCGTAGCTGCGAATGAAATTGAGGTTGACCAAGTGGGATTGGTGGGTACGGTAAAATAGCTTCGGGTCAACCAGTCTTTCGTAATACGATAGGTTTCGAGATGCGAAGTACTGCTGCTCTTCCGTACAAAAGAAGTGGCAGTAGTTGCCCTCGCCTTGTATGTGTATGATTTCGTCCATATCGAGCACGGTCATACTCGTTTTAGATGGCAATAGTAGTCTGGTGAAATGGTCAGGGATGTCCGTGTAATTGGCTTTTACTCGATCGACGGCCTGTTGTAATTCTTCGGGGATAACTGGTTTGACCAAATAGTGCGTCACCGGCGTTTGAAAGGCTTTGACGGCATATTTGGCATGAGCGGTTACGAAGATGAGATGTGGGCAGTAGTTGATAATCTGTTGAGCTAGCTCCAGCCCACTTTCCGCACGCAATTCGATGTCTATAAAGGCCAAATGAATTTGATGAGTTTTCAATAGGGTAATGGCCTCGCTACCGTTCTTTGCCTGATGTATATCAGAAATTTCCGGACAAAACATTTGAAGGAGTTCCGATAGAACTTCCCGGGCATCTGATTCGTCGTCTAGTATAAGTGCATTCATGATTAATGATCGTGTTCTATGTCAACTTGTGAGGCGGATAGGGATACGGTCTGAATGAAAAGTGTGATTACGGTACCACAGACACTGCCATTGTCATCATAGCGAAGCGCAATGTCTAAGGGCGTTTGTTTGTCGAAGCTGTTTTGTGTCAGTTCCAGCCGCCTTCTGGTGATGTCGATACCGTGGTGTTTTTTGCTTTTTGCTTTTTGGGGATCGAAACCTTTGCCATTATCGAATATGCGGACCTGCAGTGTTTCTGGATCTCCATCGAATTCGACGATCACTTCCCCGTCGGTTTCGTGGTGGCGCAGTCCGTGTTTGATGGCGTTTTCTACAAAGGGTTGTATTAAAAGCCCAGGGATACTGATATTTGACGGAACGATCCATTCAGCGACTTTTATCTCGTATTTGAATTCATTTTTAAATCGCAACTGCTCCAGTTCGAGATAGTGGTTGAGTAGTCTCAGCTCGTCTTCGAGACTGTGTATGCCCACGGCCGAAATATGCAGGGTTTCGCGGATGAGACGGGCGAAACGGGAGAGGTAATTGACAGCGGCTTCGGTTTCTTGCTTGATGACGAACTTTTGAATGGAATTCAGGCTATTGAAAACAAAGTGCGGATTCATCTGGGCTTGCAGTGCTGATCGTTCCAGTTCGCTGATTTGCTTTTGGATGGCTTGTTCTTTGGCTCGCTGACGATCTCTGCGATAAATCAAACCAGCTGTCAGTGTAGAAATGGCTAAAACGAAAAGGCCGATACTCCACCATTTTTTGTACCAGGGGGCATCTACCTGAATGGGCAGTGACAAGCTTTCGCTCCAGAAGCCATCGGGATTTCTGCTCTGGATCTCCAGGGTATATCTACCTATGGGTAAACTCGGAAAAGAGAGCTCGTTGGATTGAATTTCTTTCCAGTTTTCCTCCCTTGTCAGGCGATACCGATGAACGTGTTGACCTAGACTGCGAAAATTCAGATTCGCAAAATGTAAATCAAGTGTATAGTTAGAAGCTGCCGGGAGATCGATTAAAAAATTGGATTGAACGAGGTCTCCATTGAGATATACTTTTTCCAATCTCGGAGCAAGTGCGTTTGTGTCGATGGGCGGAGGTCTGAATTTAATGATGCCCAAATCAGAAACCAGCCATAGGTAATTGTCCGATTCTTGAATGTATAGTAGTTCTTCACTTGGCAAGCCATGAGATCTTCCAAAGGTTCTTAAAATGAAACTTCTAGAAATGCTATCTTCTTGTTGGGGGCGATCTGAAATTTCTAATTGAGGCACCGGATTAAAATCAAGACTACTGAGACCTGAATAAGTAGCTATCCATACTACGCCTTGCTTGTCGACGTACATTCTTCTAACAGAATTAGAGGCCAATCCATCCTCTTCTGTTATCGCGAATACGGTATCTGAAGAGCAGTAGATTACACCATGGCCCCTTGTTGCAAAAAGCAAGGAGGAATCATTGGACAAATAAATAGCATCGCTGATTCGCTCATCTAGTGCAGGGTGCATGAAGTTGTGAGAAACCAAGGTGTCTGAATCGGGTAAATACTGATACAATCCATGTTGAGTGCCTACCCAATATCGCTCTGCCCAACCTTTAAGCAGGCATGAGTAGTTGAGCTCGTCTTCTGGTTTGTTTACATTAAATATGGTATGTCTAATGTTGCTATTCTCGAATGTGATATAGCCGAAATTATTTTCTGACGCACAATAGACAAATTGTTGGCCATGGGCATTTGGGTGCCCAAACCATCGGATATCTCTGTATCCATAATTTATAGAAAACTCACCATAAACCGAATATTTTTCTTTTACCAGAGATTGTGTATTTGAATTTTCGAATTTAGTTACCTGATAACCATCGTGTAAGATCGAATATGCTTGGTTGTAAAAGATATCAGAAGACACCTTGTCGTCGTCTCTGATCATAAAGCTTGTATTCAAGGACTCATTGATAAATCTGACCGTTCCGTCCTTAAATGAAGAAAAGAAGGTATGATCATCTAAGGGCAATACCGCTACCACCTGTACATCTGGCAGTAGTATACCTTGTTGTAGAAAAACTTGTTTGGGTTCGCTGGAATAAAAAACGCCTTCGTCTAATGAGGATATCCATAGCCCACCAGAGCGATCGAAGTTGATGCCGGATAATGACCTTTGTTCAAGTGCTCTTTGTGTTTTTAGACCACCACTTTCGTTCCAATTGCTCAAATGCCACAGGCCGCCACCCGATTTGCAAGCGACTAAAATGGATGCTTCGAAAGGTTTAATACTGGTGATGCTTTCTAAGGCGATTGGATTTCTAGCCTTAAGAATTCCATCTCTGTAAAATAGTAGCTCTGAATCGGTGAAGGCCAGGAAGTTGCCCTTCTCTTCAAGTGGGAAGATGTGATTTATTTCACGGTTTATTAGGCCCAGGTTGAATTTGTCCCAGATGCCGTATTCTTGTGAAAATATATAGGTGTCGCAGTCTCTTGTTGGGCAGGCAGAATTGGATAGGGTGACTGTTCTTAGATTAACGTATGGAAAGGATGGGGCTGGTGAAGATCGATAAGCATAGGTGCCGTTTAATCTTGTGCCATCAATAATATTTTGAAATCCATTACTTGTATGGAGTTTAAATGGATTATACAAAGAATACCAAAATAGCGCACCGTCTGGATAATCGGGGTCGGTCAAAACGAAGATGCGTTCCTGCTGCTTCCTCTCTTCAAATTCCGAATTGTTAGGATGGGGGCTAAAGCCGTCCGTTTCTTTAGTCCAAAGATATTGGCGGCCAGAATAGGTGCTGGCCCATATCTGGCCTTGTTTATCTTGTGCCAGTTGGAAGACGACCTCGTCGGATAGCCCATCATCGCTATCGTAAATTTTGAATTCGTGCCCATTGAAACGAGCTATGCCATTGTCTGTGCCTATCCAGATGTAGCCATCTTCGTCTTGAATGGTGCAATAGGTCTCGGAGCTGGGCAGACCATCATCGTGACCGAAATTGTGGAAATAGGGCTGGAAGCTCTGTGCACTCAGCGCATGCAAACTAGACAAGAGCAGTAAGCACATCCATATCCTTTTTATTTCCTTCGGACCGACTTTGATTGGGTTTGCTTTTTGAAAAAGTTTAAACAAGGCTCCATTCCTTTACTAGCTAGCAGAAAAGCCAGCAGACGAAGATATAAAGTACAAGGATGATAGAGGCTAAGCGCGATCTTGAGTTGCCTTAGTTGCGTTGTGTTTATTCCAGACCGATTAAGCCACTCAAAGTATGTTTAGTTGCCTCTACAGCCCAAGCCTGGAGCCGAGGTATTTAAAATCCAAAGGGACTTGTTTAAAATCGACCGGGCTGCCTGACTAGCAAGCAACCCGGGCCAGAGAGTCCCATCTCTGACTCATGTAATAGGTTTGATGTCTAGTTGATTCGCAAGTGTATTGAGTTTGCCAATTCTCTTGAGTTACCTTGAGTTTTACCTCTTTAATTTTTAGTACCAGAATGCGTAGTAATAGCATACAGTGTTAATCGCAGCAATGCATCCAGCTTCCAGTCCATATTGATATATCCCAAGTGCCGAAGTTATGTAACAAACGATGCTGCATCCTTTATCTGTCTGGCAAGCATCCAATAATGCTAAGGAGCATTCTCCAGCACGAACATTGCCATCGCCATCTCGGTCTAGATATTCTACTATTGCAGGTCGTTGATCGACGTGGACATCAATACCACCATTAAGATCATCATCATAATCAATAGTGGAAATTAAGACAGGTCCTTTAACAGGATCTAAAACGAAAACTTCTTCTTCAGAAATAGTTATAGCATCTATTTCTGGATCTGGAGTGCTAATCTTCTTGAGAAGATAAATATAATTGCCATCTTCTCCTTCGAACCACATAGTCAATATGTCTTTTCCAGTATCTTCTTCGATTCCAGCCGCCATGTTAATGAAATGCTGATTGCCTAATTTGTTTAAGGAGTCATCGATAAGCATTTTACCAGCATTATTGAAAACAATATTATCGAGACCCTTAAAAGCATGGAGTGGTGCTATAAAATCGTCAAGATCACTTTGTGAAATCAAAAAATAATCATTTGAAAAAGAAGAAGTGTCTTCGATGTTATTTTCGTCATTTGGCAACAAGTTGTCACCCTCAAAACAACTAGAAAGGGTGATGCTGCATGCGATTACAGCTAATGAAATGAAAAACAATCGTATACTCATGATACAAAGCTATTTGGTGAATAGCTAATTTGGTAAAACTTGTGGGGTGTGATTTGGATAATTAAAATATGAAGAAACCTGTTTAAAATAGATAGTTTAAAGTTTAAAATCTATTAATTCTCAATGGGGGTGTTTTGATTTTGAATCGTATAAAGTAGTTATAGTCTCAAGTGTAAGAGTCCAGCCCTTAGTCCTTCTTGAGAATCTGTATAAGCATTTGCTTTCTAGCCTTTGATAAAGGAACAAGATCACCGTTTGCCAGCAGGATTTGAGATTGGCCGTCTGCATCTACACTTCGTACGTACTTCAAATTCACCAAGTGAGATTGATGTACCCGGAAAAATAATTCCTCACGCACTAGCTTTTGGTAATAGGCCAGATTTCTTGACAGATAGTGCTGCTGGTCGTTTACACAGTAGAAGTAGCAGTAATTCCCATCGCCCTGAATTCTTATAATTTCTTCCTGCTTGAGTACGATCATGCCAGAGCGGGTAGGCAAAAGAAGTTTGTGCTGTTGATCTTGAGCTTGACGATCTGTTTCGACCCTTTTAATCGCTTCTTGTAGGTATTGAGGGACCACAGGCTTGAGCAAATAGTGGATGGCCTGCGTTTGAAAAGCTTCGACGGCGTATTTGTCGTGAGCAGTGACAAAAATAACGTTGGGACAAAAGCTGAATAGCTGCTGGGCGAGTTCCAGACCACTTTCTTTTCTCAACTCAATATCCACAAAGGTGATGTCGATCGCTTTTTTTTGAACAATGCTAAGTGCCTCTGCTCCTTCCTCTGCCTCGTAGATCGTGGTGATTTCAGGGCAGAATAAGTCGATGAGACCTCGCAGGACTTCTCTCGCATCTTCTTCGTCGTCAATGAGTAGTGCTGTTAACATGGGCTTTTAGGTTCTTATGATAGAGTTCGATGTATCGTACTTATGAATATGATAATTTCCGTCCCGCAAACTTCCCCTTCGTCATTATACCGGAGTTTGATCTCCATTGGTTTTTCTTGGTATGTGCCTTTTTGGAGCAGTTCTAGTCTGCGCTGGGTGATATCCATTCCCCGTTCTCTGGTGTCATATTTTTTGGACTTCCGCGGGTCGAATCCGCGCCCGTTATCGAGTATGTTTACACGTAGCTCTTCTCGGTCTCCGGCAAACCTGATGTCAATTTGTCCACCTTTCTTTTTGTCTCTTAATCCGTGTTTAATGGCATTTTCTATAAAAGGCTGAATGAGCATAGGCGGAATCATGACTTCTTTGGCATTGATCCAACTTTCTTGCTCTATGCTGTAGTTGAAACCATCCTTGAAGCGCAACTTTTCCAAGTCCAAATAATGCCTGAGCATGCGCACTTCATCATCGAGGCTATGCAATCCCCTGGCTGACATTTTCAGGGTGTCCCTGATGAGTTCGGCAAAGCGAGCCAGATAGTCTACGGCTTCTTTGGTCTCCTGCCTAATGACGAATTTCTGAATAGAATTTAAGCTGTTGAATACAAAGTGTGGGTTCATCTGGGCTTGTAGAGCTGATCGTTCCAGTTGCTGTATTTGCTGTCTGAGAGCAAACTCTTGCTGCCGAATCCGATCTCTTCTTATAAAAAACAGGGAGATCAATCCGAGCAATAATGAAACTATTGACAATCTAAACCACCCTTTAGCGTGCCAGGGAATGGCTACTGAAATAGGTAAAATGACACTTTGACTCCATATACCATCAGGGTTTTGACTCTGAATTTCAAAGACATAGCTACCACGAGGAAGGCTGGGAAAAGAAAGCTCATTCTGGTCGATCTCTCTCCAAAGGGTGTCTTGCCCCAGTCGGTATCTATAATGGTTATTGCCCAACTGGGCTAAGTTCAGCGTTGCAAAGTTTAGCTCCAGGAAGTGATTGGAAGAAGCTGGTAACTCTAGCAGATAGCTGTCGTCAACCAGTTTGCCATTTAAGCTGATGCTTTCTATTAAAGGTTTTCGAGAAAAGCTATCGAAAGGAGGTGGGATGAATTTGAGAACCCCTTCGCCAGTCGTTAGCCATAGGTAGTTTTCAGATTCTGCAATGTCTCTAATTTCGAGATTGGGTATGCCGTGAGCTTGACCAAAGGAACGGATGCGAAACGATACCGTCGGACGCATTTCTCGATCATCGTTTTCCTGTAGATCAGACTTGTATTCCCAAAGCTCATCATCGTATTTCGGATAAACTATAGATCTCAAGCCATTGAATGAAACACTGTTAAGTCCTTTTGAAGATGCGGTCCAGGCCGTTTCGTTTTTGTCGACAAATACTCGGTGAATTAAACTGGAAAGCAGACCGTCCGACTGAGTGATTTGCAAAAAAGTGTCAGGAGTATATAAAACGAGGCCGCTTCCCTTAGAAGCAAATAAAATATTTCCACCTTGGATATAAGCAGCGTCATCAACTCTATTGTTTACCCAGTCGCTCGTTATGTCTATGTTTGTTAATTGTAAGCACGAATCGTCAAGCTTGAAAAGCCCTTCGGGCATGCCTAAGAGATGATTGTTTTCCCAGTCTAGTATGTAGCAATAAAGTCTCCTTTTGGTATTGAGCCTTAAATCGAAATGTAACTTGATTTTATTGTATTTGTCAATATTTCTAATTGAAAAAGCTGTAGTGATTAATGTTTCTTCTTGATAAGGGGGTGGTCTGTTTAAATACTTTTTATATAAGTATGGGTTTTCGATAAACATTGGATTCGTGTATTCAGCTCTATCTCCGATTATAGATAAATTACCGTCAGTTGTATCAAATTTGGCAATATACCCTCCAGAAGTCAATGTTAAATTTGATTTGTCTATTCTTATCTGATTTGTCTCGCCAGAAGAATCCAGTAGGATTCCACTGTTGAATATGTCTGGATGTAACCAAGTGGATCCATCTCGGAAATTAGAAAAAAAGCTATTGTCGTTTAATGGAGCTATGCAATTTAATTGTACATTAATTAGTTCTCTTCCTTGTTCGTAAAAAATCAATTCTGGATGACTGCTGTAAAACAAACCTTCGTCGAGGGTGCTGACCCAAAGGCCTCCAGATTTATCGAAATTGATATAAGAGACAGACCTGTCTGTTAAGATATTTTTTATTTTTAGATTGCCAGGGTCTTTCCAGTTGCTTATATAAGATATACCACCCCCGGTCTGGCGGCCAACTAGTAAGGCGTTGTTGGTGTAGGGTTGAAGGTAAGTTATATTAGAAAAATCTCCTTGGAAATATGTATTGATTTCCCCATCTACAAAGTGGAATAGTTTTTCGTTACTAAATAAAATATAGGCGTTTTTCGCCGATGGGTCTTCAATGATTTTTCGTATAAACCCATCTGATAAAATTATTGATTCTGCCAAATGGTATTCATCTGGTATGTGCTGACTGCCTATATTATAGATGTTATGGGTGGTTGAGCTAGTTTGGAAATTGGGTAGGCAATAAACTTGATTGTTGACGAAGGGTGAATTTGAATTGGGAACATTAAAATATATTTGGGATTCGTATTCGTCATTTGTTGAAATCTTTACGATTTGGTTTTCATCTAGGTAAAAAAAGCTTCCGTATTTGTCGGCTATGAGGAACCCATTGCGATAATCGGGGTCAATTAATTTTATGTGACTTTTAAGCTTTTTGAGTTCCTTTAGGGCTTCATTGTTTTCGTGTGGCCAAAATCTGTTGTCTTGGAAGTAGAAAATCTGTCCTGAAAACGAACAGCACCACACTACGCCATTTTTATCAACTCTAATACTGAATACAACGGGATCCTCCAGCCCATCATCTCCATCAAATACTTTAAAGCTGTGCCCATTAAATCTAGCTACACCATTGTCAGTGCCAATCCAAATGTAGCCTTCATGATCTTGTTGAGTACAGTAAACTTCAGAGCTAGGCAGCCCATCTTCAGTACCGAAATGATGGAAGTAGGGCTGAAATTCTTGGGGCCATATCAAAAAAGGAAACAAGCACATCGCCAAGAGTAATGCGCTTTTCCAGAACTGGGCCCCTTTGCCAGAGAGTAGGATATATGGCATCAGATTGGCCGGTGAATTAAAGAATGTTGGGCTTTAGGCTTGTTGCTAAGCGGGTGGTGAATATTGAAAAGTCAAAATCGAGAAAAAAGCTGTTGTGTTGGCGTCTACTCCGAGCCTTGATTGTATATAAAATTAAACATAAGGGGCTAGTTTGGTAGAATTCCAGTTTTAGCAGACCTATTTAAAATTGCAAAGGCCTTATTTAATATTCGGCTATCAGATCTCCATTTCTATGCGTGCAGCATCTAAAATCTGTCGGGTTTCGTTAGCATCTTGTCCTTGAGCATATACCCGTAATACTGGCTCGGTGCCACTAGGACGGACCATTACCCAGCGATCATCGCTACCGAGGTAAAACTTACTTCCGTCAATGTGCTGTACATCACTGACTTTGTACTCTCCAAACTGAGTGAAAGGGTCTTCTTGAGCTCTTTGGACAATCGCCCATTTCTTATCATTCTCTACATGAACATCATCTCTATCGCAGTGAAAGCTACCTACACGATCGTATACCAACTGTATGAGTTCTTGCATGGTGTTGCCGGTCTTGGCCATAAACTCTGCGATCATTAAGCCGATCCATATACCGTCGCGTTCGGGTATATGTCCTTTGACGGCTAAGCCACCACTTTCTTCACCGCCCACGATAACATCTTCGTTGGCCATAATTTCGGCTATGTATTTAAAACCGATTTTGGTTACCTCGTAGGGTAGGCCATACTGGTCGGCAAGCTTCTTCAATTTATCGGTTACAGAAAAAGTGAGAATCACCTTGCCAGTATTCTCATGCTTATATTCCTTCAGATACAGCAAGAGGAGCAGTAATATGTGGTGAGAGTCTACAAAATTGCCCTCGCCATCAAATAGGCCAATGCGGTCAGCATCGCCGTCGTTGGCAATGCCCAACTGTATTTCTTCGTCAGCCTTTATGACAGCAGCTATCTCCTGGAGGTTCCTTCCAATGGGTTCTGGTGCCTGTCCATCAAATCCCGGATTTAGCTCTGCGTGCAGATGTACGGCATCGGGCAATATTTTGCGCATAGCCGACTGCCCGGCACCATACATGGCGTCGTAGGCAATTTTGATGCCACTCTCTCGTATTAAATCCAGGTCGAACTTGTCGGTTACATGATCGATATAAATTTGCTCAAAATCGTGTTCCTCGATCAATCCTTGGGCTTGTAGTTCTTCCAGACTTGGCAGGTCGGTAGGTACCACATCTGGTATGAGGGCTTCTACCGCAGCTACGTCTGCTGGTATGCTCGGCCCACCCAGCTTGGATTTCAGTTTGTAGCCGTTGTAGCTGGGTGGATTATGGCTGGCTGTTATGACTACACCCAGATCTGAGTTGGTTTTAACCACGCCCAGGCTAACCATGGGGGTAGATATGAAATTCGGTGCAATCAGCGATTTTATTCCGTGTTTACCGAGCACACGCACGGTTGCCTCTCTAAACATCAGTCCGCCAAAGCGGCAGTCGTAGCCGATGACTACTTGTTTGCCTCCATTTTCTTTAAGCCACAAGGCGGTTCCTTCGGCTACGCGCATAACATTGTCTACAGTATACTCGCGAGCTATGATGGCGCGCCAGCCATCTGTTCCGAATTTAATCTTTACAGGATCCATTTATCGATTTTGCTTTGAGCCGCAAATTAAGGAGACTTTAGCAGTCTGTTGGTCCTTCGAGTCTTTCCATTTGTCGAATTGATCGACGGGGAAATCAAAGTCTTTCTACCTTAGCTATTGATGAACCCAATCTACGCACTACTGTACTCCATGGCGGCTACGGCCGTAGGTTTGGCTCTGCCGGGCATGTTGAACATGACAGCTGTGCGTATCAGATTGCAACGCGGTTATGTAGCAGCTCGCCAGTTCGTCTTTGGAACGGCAGTGACCACGTCTATTCAGGCCATGATTGCCATCGTCTTTGCTAATGTTTTGATGCGCAACCCGTCCATTATTCACGGGTTTAGGTTGATTGCTGTCGGTGTGTTTTTTGGGCTTGGCCTATTCTTTTTGCTCAAAAATAGCGCTACGCCGATGGCTGAGGCCAAACCGATCAGTAAGCGAAGATCATTTTTTAGTGGTGTGTTCCTTGGTTTTATGAATTTTTTATCCATTCCCTATCTGCTGGCTGCGGGTACTTGGGGACTCGCTAACCACTACATGGAACCGACCTGGCCACACCGCTTCATGTTTATGGGCGGAGCAGCAGTCGGATCCCTAGTCGTTAACTTCGGCTATCTTAAATCAGCCACCTGGGTAGAGCGGAAGATCAATTTTATAGCCAGGAATATCAACCGTATTCTCGGTGTGTTCTTCTTGATATTGACCGTTTGGCAGGCTTGGGTCGTTTGGGGCTAGCTTTGGTTGTAGCGGTGTGTGGGATCGTCAGTGGTTACGATGTTTTCATTCTTCTCGTCTGACTCGACCAGGCCGTCTCGCAGGCGAACGATACGATGAGCGTGCTCGGCAATATCGGGTTCGTGCGTAACGAGAATTACGGTATTGCCCGCGCCTTGGATCTTCTCAAATATCTCCATGATTTCGATACTTGTCTTGGTATCGAGGTTGCCCGTGGGCTCGTCTGCCAATATGATGCTCGGATCATTGACCAGTGCCCGAGCTATAGCTACGCGCTGGCGCTGGCCTCCGGAGAGTTCGTTGGGGCGGTGGTCTGTACGGTCTCCAAGTCCAACGGCTCCAAGGACTTCTTTAGCGCGCTCTTCTCGTTTTTTTCTACTCATGCCCGAATACACCAGCGGTAGGGCTACATTGTCTAATGCGCTCAATCTTGGCAATAGATTAAATGTCTGAAATACAAAGCCGATCTTGCTATTGCGAACCTCAGCCAGCTGCCCGTCGCTCATCACACTGACATCTTTGCCATCGAGTGCATATCGACCCGATGTCGGGCTGTCGAGACAGCCGAGCAAGTTCATGAGTGTAGACTTGCCCGAACCAGAAGGCCCCATCAGCGCAACGTACTCATTGTGGTTGATTTGGAGATCTACGCCTTGCAGGGCGCGAACTTCCGTTTGGCCCATCTGGTAGATTTTCGTCAGTTGATTGATTTGAATAACAGCAGACATGAAAACTAGGTATTAATCACTTTGGGAACCCGGAAGAATTGCCCTTCCGAATCAGTTTGTGGAGCATTGGCTAAAGCTTCATTCCTGTCCAGCTGATTGGCTACTTCGTCTTCTCGAAGCCGTAGCTCCCTAGCTCCAAGGTATCGAAGCGGTTCGACATCATCCAGATTCAATTCGCGGAGTTTGTCGACCATAGCCAAAATTTTTTCCAGATCACCCCTTAGTCGATTGCGTTCTTCGGCATCGGGGGCTAGCTTAGCTAAATTTGACAGACGTGAAATAAGTGAATCGTCTACGGTCATTATCCAAATTTTCGATAAAGGTAGGTTTTCCATGGATGAAGAACGGCTTATGGGTGAAGGGGCTACCTGCGGAAGTCTAAAAGAGGAAAGATCGTTCGCTGGTGCTCACTGCGAGATGTTAGATCGCTTGCTGGCGCTCGCTGTAAGATGTTAGATCGTTCACTGGCGTTCACTGTGAGACTTTAGATCGCTCGCTGACGCTCACTCTTAGAGGAAAGACAATAAGAAGAATATAGAAAAACAACTAGCAATAACCTAAATCCCTAACAGACTAACGAACTAACAGACTAACAAACTCGATCAATTTTTTATAATGAGGCGAGCGGCTCAACAGATCCTTGCAGCCAACGATCACTAGGTGTTCTTTCGCTCTGGTCATGGCTACATTTAGCTTGCGATCTATTCCTTCTCGGTCGGTGCGGGCCAGGGTGTCGACTTGGAACTCGTCATTGACGCAGAGTGAAATGAGAATGATGCGTCTGGCGCCTCCCTGGTATCTTTCTACGGTATCTACGGTGTACAAGTCTGGATTTTTGCCCGCTTTCCTCAGCCTTTGGCGCAAGTGTGCAATCTGAGCTCTGTAGGGCGCAATAATGCCTATGTCACCTGCTTGTATAGGCTTGTTGTGGCCATTATATAAGCGCTCGAAAGCATCGATTAATGTGATGATTTGCTCGGCTTCATGCCGGTTTACTTTGTTGTCTGTTGCACTTTGATCTATGTTGCTGTCTATGAATAAAAGGCGCTGTTCGGCAATTTGAGTAATAACTTGCTCGTCGAAATCCTTGCCTGAAAATGGTAGTATTTCCTGCTGTTCGGTGTGTCTTTGTCCGGTTTCTTTCGGCAGTATAAATAGCTGATCTTCGTAGAATTGCTTGGCTGGAAAAGCCATGATGTCCTGATGCATGCGCCCTTGATGACTCAGCTGATCATAAGCCCAGGTCCAATTGTTTTTTCGAGCCAGCCAGTATAGGCGTTCGAAGAGGCTACCTGCCAGATTGAACAAGCCGATCTCTTGCAGCGGCCCCTCGTATACCAGCGTCTCTTGCTCTTTTTGCTGTACCACGGCGGGTAGCTGGCGATGATCGCCTATGAGCAGGGCTTTGGGGATACGAGATAGTAGTCCGATAAGGAGCGGCTCTAAAATTTGAGAAGCCTCATCTACGATAATCCGATCAAATTTTTTGAGTTTGAAAAGCTCTTCTTTTCCTCCGACGCTGGCTACAGTTCCTACAACTATTCGGTGGCGGTCGATGAGGGACCGAAGCTCGGCTCGCTTTTCGATGCCTTCGGCCTGAACTTGTAGCAATCTATCTTGATACCCTTCGGCGGTTCCGAAGCGGGAGCCTATACGTATGTAGCCGTCAAAACCCCCATTTATGCGTTCGATACTCTCGCAGATTTCGTCGACAGCCCGGTTGGTATAGGCCAATAGCAGCAGATGCTCTTTGGTGTGCTGTAGTAAGTGACTTACGACCTCGTGCAGCATCACGCTGGTTTTACCCGTACCTGGCGGTCCCCATAGCAAAAAGTAGTCGGGGGCAGCCAAGATTTTTTCTAGTATGCTTTGCTGTTCCTTGGTCAGTCCTGGTCTCCTGCTTAAGGCATCAGGATCTTTTTCTTTCGGAGGACTCAGTCCAAGCCACTGCTGTCTGGTTGCATCCTGACTTTCGGCCCAAGACCATAAGCCTCGATAAAAATTGCCAAAGCTGGAGTCTAATACGTCCCTCTCGATGGTCCAGTAGTTGGCCTCTTTAAATCCGTTTTCGTTTAGTTGTCTGGAACGCAAGCTGACGGTCACTCGATCCGGGCTTAAGTGAATGAGCGTACACTTATATACTTGGGCTTTGAGGACTTCTGCCCGTTTTCCACCCGGTAAATCGGTCTGGTAGAGCGCAATAATATCGCCTACTCGAAATTTGGCCATGCGATCCGAATCTGCTGATTGACGGAAGTGAAGGTTGCCGGTTTCGGGCTCGTATTCATCAAAAACAAGACCAGTGAGTGCGTCGAATCTTTCGATCTTATCTTGTGGTTCATCTACCCAGAGACTCGCCAGCCCGTTGGCTCTCTCGCTGGTCGACTCGCCCAGCTTGGCCAGACGCTGCTCTCGGGCCGTAAAGCCCATCATAGCGCCCAGATAACGTCTTTCTATTGGGCTGAGCTTGGTATATACGGTCGTAATTCTATTAAAATCCGCTCTTGTAAAACTGGAAATGTGTTGGTGTGAGTCTGGGCGCAAACGAGCAAAAAGTCGATCTACGACTTTGAGTAGATTTGGACCCACCCGAAGGTCGCAAAGCAGTAGTTCGAGGCTAAGCAACTTATTGCGAATATCCAGTGCTTCGCGCTGTCTGAAAGGCTCGGCCGGTGCAAATCGGAGCGGCCGCTCATTGGTTTTGCTATACAAGATGTAGGCCGCTACATTAGCACCGGGACCATAAGCCCGATTGATCATGAGGTCGTATAGTAGCGTCTGAACAAAATGTGAGGCACTGAGTCCATGCCGGTTGGGACGATAAATGGAACCGCTCTTCAGTTCTACTATACTGGTTTTCGGACCCTGCTCGTCTTCTCCCAAATAAAGGAGGTCTAGTCGGCCTTGCAGCCCATAGTTGGGCGAGTAAAAAGCGGGTTCCAGTCGGCATTGATCGCGATTTATGCCTACACTGGCCAGATCTTGTTTGCACACTCGCCTAAGGGTGGTATAGTGCGCTTGTAGCCCTTGAACCATCTCTTTTACTTCCTGGTCACTCAGGCAGCAAAGTGCCAGCGGCTGCGTCTGAAAAATAAGCTGTTTGAGCTCAGCGAAAGGGGTGTCTGGTTCAGACATTAAGACATCCAGAAAGTGATTGACGATATTACCTGTCAACAAAGCCGGCCGCTGTTCGAATGGTAGCAACTTACGACTCAATGCCGACCAGATCATAGGCGGGTGCGTGCCAAAAGCAGAGGCTACCGCGGTCACATCGATCAGATAGTCGGGAAGTAAAATGATGGCATCTACCCGGAGCAGTCCCTGACCGATATGGCGCACTGTAATCAGATTGAGCAAAAAAGGCGGGCCGGCGATCTTCTGCATCATTTGTATCGTCTGCAACACGGGCTCGTCCTGGTCTTCTTGCTGAAAAGAAAGCCTGTAGGTCAGCTCCGGCTGCGCCTCATCGCGTAGATGCAAAACCTTGTTGGACTGGTCGGTACCTATCCATAGCACCCTTCTATCGGGTTCTCGCTCTATTACAGTTGGTGGGCGGTAGGGTTCGGGGAAATCTTCTTGAGCCAGTTTTTCCCAGGTTTCGGGTATCGGTTGCTGAAAACAAATGAGCGTAGCCTTACAAAGCGCTTGAAAAGCGGGTCTCAATCTATCTTCCGGGCTTTTACCATAGCTGCGTCTGTAGTAAATCCTGCGAAGTTGGTAAGTGAGCTCGGGAGGAAAGCTGTATTTGTGGGCTATATATGCCAGCCTGGCGTGAAAGGTACTGAATAGCAGTCGATCGTTTTCGGTAGCCAATTCGCACAATCTCAATAGCAAAGAACGCAGCCCACCCAGCCTTTCCTCAGTGGCTAGTCCGGCCTCGTCTCGTATGCGCGCATACTGTTTGAAGAGATAATCGTGAAAGGCTTTAGTGCGCATGAACTGTTGGGTGACAGATGCAAATTAAACAAATAATATGAAAATGAAGAAAATGTATTATACCAAAAATATAGTAGAAAGTTAAGTATTTTTTATCATAAAAAACTGATAATCAAGTATTTGATTAGGAATATTTTATGGTGGAAAATCGAAAAAACCAGCTAAACTGGTTTGAGTTCGCTGCTTTTGAGCTGCACTTTTGTAATGTCAAGCAGCTGGAACGCCAGCTCAAACGACAAGAACTGGTTTATTTCTCAATCTATCTGTCCTTGAGATGATCGGCGGCAAGGCAACTTGCCGCCGGTTTTTGAGCATGAACCCAAATTTCACACTACACGAGCATTTATTAAAAAATGCAAGGGTGTTTATCTTCAGAAGGGAAAATGAAGATAAGTAGATAGTTGCTATTTATTCGGGCCGGGTAGAGTATTTGCTCTTTCCCGGTTCCTTTTTTTCCCCTATTGCGTGCTACAATCCAGTCTTTTTATGACCTTTGGTGCAGATGGATAAACTGCTGGTGCTTGGGGCTAGCGGCCAGCTGGGCCGCATCTTGATCGAAGAAGCTAAAGCCCTGAATCAATGGCGTGTGTTTGCCTACACGCGCTCTCAACTCGACATTACTGATCGGGAAGCTATAGACGATGCCTTCGCTGAGGTCAGGCCCGACTTATGCATCAACTGCGCTGCCTATACCGCCGTAGATCGGGCCGAGCATGAACCCGACAAGGCGATGTTGGTCAATGGGACTTCCGCAGGTAGTTTGGCCGCTGCTGCCCAAAACCACAACTGTGCTTTCCTGCATTTTAGTACCGATTATGTCTACGCCAACCGATATAATCGCCCTTTGCTCGAAACCGACGAGACCGACCCCGCCAACGCTTACGCCCAATCGAAACTAGCTGGTGAACAGGAGATTATGAAGATACTCCCTAATGCCTTCATCGTTCGTACCGGTTGGGTCTACAGCGAGTCTGGACACAATTTTGTATTGAGTATGATCCGCCTCGGCAAGGAGCGAGAACAACTCAAAGTCGTCTACGACCAAATTGGCGGGCCTACCTATGCACGCGATCTGGCCCAGGCAAGTCTTGCTCTCCTGAGTTCCAGCGCCCAGGCAGGTATCTACAATTACTCAAATGCAGGAGCTACCAGTTGGTACGATTTCTGTCTGGCCATTCACGAACTAGTAGGCATAGAGACTTGCTCCGTTTCTCCCATCACCTCCGATGGCTATCCCAGCCCGGCTAAAAGACCACACTACAGCGTGCTCAATACCCAAAAGATCAGCGCAGCAACAGGAAAAACACCCAGGCACTGGCGGGTAGCTCTTGAAGACTGTTTGGAGAGAATGTAGTCGGCCTTCTACAACTTGTGGAAAAGCAATCATTAACTACATTTTGAACGAATTCACGTTAATTCGTTCAATTCAGCCAGTTCTGGCCCAAACGACTCCGGCACCGCCTTCGATTAGCGGCAGGCTTACCTGACCATCTGCTTGGATGCTAAGATCGTCCTCTGGATGCTTGTCCAGAGCATAGACCATTTCCCATTTTCCATCAGTAGCTGTTGGCCATTTACCGTGGTAGCCTGCGGGTTCTTTCCCAAAATTGACGGCACAGATGTAATCTTCTCCTATCATCCAGACCAGCAATGCGTATCCATTATCGGGTGTTGGCGCTATCAGCCAGCTTGTTTTCTTGACTCTTAATTTTTTCCAGTTATTCGATACGAAACGGTTTAAGCTATCCAGCTGGTCAAACAAGCTACGGTTTCCGCCCCACCGATAAGGCCCGTGCCTGGATTTTGGCCCCGACTCTAAATGAAAAACATACAGCTTGGTATAGTATTCATTTGGCCATGGATAGTACTTCGGGTCGCGCTGCTCAACACCCAGGCTATAGTAAGCGGGCCAGTCGGTGAGTAGTATAGCCATGAATAGGCGCGCACTCAAGGCGTGCGTGTAGAATCGGTCAAATCTCGGATCGTCCTTGTCGCTGGTTATGACCGTAAAACAAGGTTTCAAAGACTGCGCATCTGCAATGGAGCGATAGTTGGCCAGTTCAGAAAGAAATACTTCGCTTCCGGGTACCGTACTCTGCAAATTGCCCAAGGCAACTTCGGCTTTCGAAGCCAGCAAATGATCGACTTCGCTGCCGTAACTCATGTAGTTGTCTGGGGCGAGAAAAGACTCGGCAAAATAGCCGAAGTGCGGTGCCTGCTTTTGTATGTATACCTTGACATAAGCCAGCAAATCGTAGTAGACCGGTGGTTCCTTCGGTGGCCCATCCGGTCGCATTTGCACATGCGACATATCGCCGCGCATAAAGTCAAAACCATAAATGGACTGTACACGAGCATAGTGCCTGGCTACATAATCCCAAACTGCTGTTTTGGGGCGATCGAAGTCTATCTCCCAGTCCTGATTTTCATTCTTTCGCTCGTATAACTGGTAACGAGCCAGCGGACCAAATACCCGTGACATTTCCGTTGGGTTCGTGATCCGATAATCGCGCCACAATCTGCCGGCTTCATCGATGGTGGCCGCTTCCGGGTTCGGGTCTACTTCCAACCCCCGATAGGGCGGCGCCATAGTGGCAGGAACTGGCTCTAGCCCCAGCCGGTATAGGTGGTCTATGAGCCCTAGTCTTCGGTGGGCATCACCACCAAATAGCACGCTCAGTCGCTCTTCCTCTGTTTGGACACTGAAAAACAGTTTGGGGTCCATAGGAGTTGGACTTCCATCAGCTGTACCTGCAAATTGTAGCCACATCACGATGGCTTCTTCCACCCGGCGGTACAATTTATCGCTGTGATCTAGGATGTGCACATCTTCCCTGCGAAGCCACTCGAAATAACTCGGATTAGCCAGCACCATTTCACTATATCTATCCGTATGGGGAATGACATCCATGCCCACCATACGTCCTAGTGCATGCAGGACTCCGATGACGAATTTGAGCTGCTTTTCCGCTGTATCCAGTTCAGTTTGCTGGTTATACAACTCTCGACTGAAGAACTCCGAATTGATGCGCCAGGAGGCCATGCCGTACAAGCTGCTGACTACACCCGGTTCCCAGATAGGCAGCAGATGAATAGACTCGATATGGGCAGGTAAACACAGCTGATATTTGAGGATGTTCCAGAAGCTGCCAATGGTCCGCACATTGATACCGACCATTTTAGTCTGCTTAATCCAATCGGTAGAGTGGGGGAGGGAGCGGCCTGGGGTTTTTTGTTCTTCACCCTTCGGTTGTTGAGCCTGATCGAGCAAAGAGGCCCAGACCTCATGACCAAGCTTTTCTTGCAATAACTTAACCAACTGATTGTCTGAAATCTGGAGGGCAAGCTGTGGAGGTAGGCCGTGTACGAAATCGGTTTTTCCTGTGGCCCAGTCGACTAAAGCTGGATCGAATTCGACCAAATGTCGAGCTATGGCTTCACTCACCTTCGAGCATCTTTTGCAGAATCGCCCTGGTGGCTTTTGGTTCTGCTTTTCCCTGGCTGCGCTTCATGACTTCTCCCATAAAGAACCCGATCAGCCCCTTTTTGCCTTTTTGGTAAGCGGAAACCTTGTCGGGAAATTCTGAGGCGACTACCTGCGCAAGTCTAAATAAAAAATCATCGTCTTGCTGCTGGATCAAGCCAAGCTGTGCTGCCAGTTGAGCTGCTGGCTGATCGGGCTGGTCGAGCATGGCGGGAAGCAGCTTGGCATTGGCCTGGGCAGCCGCCACCTGACCGTTGTTAATGAGTTGAAAGTACTCGGCCAGCTTAGATGCAGATAGCGGAAATTGATCCGGCCCCATATCCTGTTCCTTTAGCCAGGGAACCAATTTGTTGAGCATCAATTTGGCAGTCGGAACAGGTGGCAGATCGGCATCGACCAATTGCCTGAACCAGCGATAATTTGCTGGCTCGTCTACGATGTTTTCAGCATCCTTTGCATCCAGGCCCAGGGTCTCTTTCACGTATGCATACGCCTGCCAGGGCAATTCCTGAATCCGATTCTTTTGCTCATTTATCTGTTGTTGGGTAATTTGGACCGGCGGCAGGTCGGGATCCGGAAAGTAGCGGTAGTCATGTGCTTCTTCTTTCGTTCGCAGTGAAAAAGTTTGACCTCTTTGTGGATCGAACTGGCGGGTCTCCTGCACAACAGCTTTGCCTTCGTCGAGTAGCTCGGTCTGCCTTTGCACCTCAAATGCGATGGCCTGGCGGGCGTAGCGCATACTATTCAGATTCTTGAGCTCTGTGCGTGTGCCGTAGGTCTCCCTGCCGTGTGGCCGCAGTGAAATATTGACATCGCAGCGCAGGCTTCCTTCCTGCATATTGCCATCGGATATGTCGAGATAGCGCACCAGTCTTCGCAATTCGCGCATGAAAG
>JBCDFE010000060.1:0-21168 GCA_039178745.1 Bacteroidota bacterium
GCCGTGCTGGAGATGACTAAGCTGAGCAAGGTCGAACAAGAAGAACGTCTTGAAGACTTGATTGAAGAGTTTGGCCTACACAAGGTAAGAAAGAGCCAGGGTGATACTTTGAGCGGCGGTGAGCGCAGGCGCACAGAAATAGCACGTGCTCTAGCCACCAACCCAAAATTTATTATGCTCGATGAGCCCTTTGCAGGTATCGACCCGATTGCCGTCGAAGACATACAGTATATCGTAGCTAAACTGAAGACTAGAAATATCGGCATACTCATTACCGATCACGATGTGCAAGCGACTCTCAATATTACTGACCGGGCGTATCTGATGAGTGAAGGGGCCATCTTTCTGGATGGCACTGCCGAAGAGCTAGCCGCCAACGAAGAAGCCAGGCGGGTATATCTAGGTACAGATTTTGAGCTGAGACGCCGGGTCATTAACGTCTGACATCTGGATACTCTATTGAGAAAAATCCCAGCGCCAGCCTACGCCAGCAAAGCTATTGGTATAAGCGCGTTGAGCTGTCCGACCTTCATCTTCATTATTGGATAGTCTTCTGATATCGCGCAGCTTAATCATTAAGCAATGTTGCTCGTTGATCTGATAGGACACTTCCAGACTGTTGCTGAGTAATTGATATTGCAGCGGCTCTTCCCACTCCTCCCATAGGTCCTCCTCGATTTCTTCTGATTGCTCAATCAAATTCTCAGGATAGATACGCCGGCCATAGTACGATCGCCAGGTCCATTTCCAGTCTCCGTGTTCTCCTTGCCAGGTTTGACCGATCCGCCATTCCCGCCAACTCAGTGCAGCTGAGCTGGCCTCTCTCATTTGCAGGTGCCCGTAAGGTGTCCACTCTATATTGTCAAATGGAGCGATTTCCGTTTCTATGCGCAGTTTGTAATACGACATATCTCTTACAGAGAATGTGCTACTGTCGGTGCTGATCTCCCGCTCCAGCCACCAGTTTCTCCTTTGCCAGCTCAGGGCGACTTCTGTTTCCTGAAGCCAGGCTGTTCTACCAAAATCCTGCTGCCAGGATACATCTAGTTGGTAAGCAGAATATCCTGTGGCTACAGTTGCATCACTTCGGTAGTTTTGGAGTGTCCAACCCAGCTCTGCTTCAATGGAATGCCTTTTGTCCAAATCGTGTGATGCACTTATACTCGCATCCCAGCGATCATAAGATCTGGATAGTTGAAACAGGTCTTCCTGATCTTGTGTACCCTGCCGGTCTACCTTTCTGTAAGCCAGGCGCTGGGTAAACACCCAATTTTTATTGGGCTCATAACTTAAAGATTGCTGCCCGGATAGCCTGAGGTAGTTGGCTCTATCATAGTTTGGAAACCACTGCCAGTTGACACTTGGCCTCAGGCGAAGGGTGAGTTTTTCCCATTCCCGTTTAGTGCTCAAATATAGGCGGGAAAAGCTGGTCGGAGCTAGGGGAGTGAGTAGTTGGGAAGAGATAAAATCTTCGTTCCTATCCAACAAGCTCGGTGGATTTTTCAAAGGATTGTACTCCACACCGACGAGTTGCTGAACGTAGCCCCTTGTCTCGAACTGGGCGAACAGAAAAAGGGGGAGGCTTATCAGTAAGCCAGTGACTATGGTCCTCATGGAAATATTTGAGTGTAGGGTGATAACTAATTGGGGAGTGTGCTTTAAGCCTGCTCTTGTAGTGCTATTTCAAATTTGGGTTCTACCCAAATCTCTATGGCTTCATCCGAGGCTTTTTCTTTGAGATTCTTGTCAATCATGGGTATTCCGATGAGTAGAAAGAGTAGCAGCAGCAGGAAGGGGAGAGCAGATGTTTGTTTTTTCATTGTCTATGATTTTAGTTGATTGCGAATTTGGATTGTACCGCTTGCTTGAGCCCTTGGCCATTTACCAATTGTATGCCAAGACCGGGGCGCACATTTATTTCCATGATGAGTGGTCCGAGTACGGCATCTAATACGATATCTATACCCAGATACTCTAGAGGAAAGGCTTGGGCAGTTGCTATGGCCAGTGATACTGTTTCTTCCCACAACGGGATAAGTCGACCATTTATCGGGTTGCCATTATCCGGATGGTGGTCATAGTAGGATTTACCATCGTAGGCTTTGGTCAGTCGTCCTTTTTGATGGTCGATACCTATACCTAAGCCACCCTGATGGAGGTTGGCCTTACCGTCTGATCGGTCGGTCGGAACCCTCAACATAGACATGATGACCTCTCCTTTTAAAAGGATGATCCTAAAGTCGGGCACACCGGCCGGGTATATTTCGCCAAAGAAGGGATGTGGCTCGATACAATATTCTATCAGTACGCGATCCTTGCTGCCCAGCGAGTAGACACCGACTAGTATATCTGCCAGGTGTTTGGTTATCTGAGGCGGGCTTATTGGCCGGCCACTCTTTTGCCAATTTCCTGAGCCAATAGACTGCTGTTCTAAGATCATGATACCACCACCACCTCGACCATTGGCAGGCTTGATTGCTATTTTTTTGTAGACTTTAAGGTGCTCTAAAGTATGTGGTATATCGGCCAGGCTGCTTACGATGGCATAAGTTTCCGCACAAGCGATGCCCGCCTTGTTCAATACCGATTTCGTCGTGATCTTATCGTCGGCAAGATGAAAGTCTCTTCGGCGATTGTGGGGATATATCAACTGAATGTTTCGCCTGTTGATACCCATGGCTTGGGCTTGCAGCTGGCGCAGCTGTTGGAGAAAGTTAAGCATCTTGTAGTGACCTTTTAGAAGAGTATTGTCTAGGGAGCCAGTTGTCGGAAACGAATAAATTCATTTAACCGGAGGCCTATCCATCTACCCAGGATGAGGAGTAGCGCCAGCACCAATAAATAGGTTTCTGGAAAACTAAGTAGGAAGCCGAGCAGGAAATCGGCTTGGTAGACTAAATAGCAGGCTAGCGTCAGGATCAGCGTTTGAAACTGAAGTTTTACCGCATCGGCAAATCCTTCTTCCAGAATGGTACGGGCAAACTTTTCGGCAGCTATCGTCAGAACGATAATCGGAAAACCGATGGCCATACTAAACAGAGGCTGGCCGGTTGCCCACCCAAAACTGCTTAGGAGTAGTAAACTCAACACCACAGCCGTGAGCATGATGACGAGCTTTGGAGTGTGCAAGATTCCCCACCTTTCCATAGGGAAGTGAAGCAAGCCCACGCAGCCAACGACCAGTAAATAGGCCAGAATGCCATACCAGAGACCTACGCCATCCAGGGAAACGGCAATAATAGCAGGTAGGAAAACGCCAATGGTTTTGAGCCCAATCACATTTCTGAATAGGGCAACGACCAAGGCGCAAAGCGGTAAAAGTAATATGACTTTTAGTACGTCTACAGGCATTTGCCCTACTTGTAGGAGGTTCCACAGACTGAGCGAATGTGCCGAGGTCACATCATATCGACTTGATCTTTCAATAGTGAAAGCATAGTCAAACGCCATAGCAGGCGAGCGTCTGATCAAAAACTCGTCGCCTCGGTACAACTCCATATAATGGGCTGGTAAGTAGGCAAAGTGTCCATTAAGGGCATCAAAGGGTATCCAGCTACCTGCAACCCAGGCCTCCATCCATAAATGAGAGGTGCGTTTCTGAATGTTTTCCAGAATGAGGCCACCAACCGGTCGGGCCGGAATACCACTAGCTCGACATAAGGCCGTTAATAGCCTGCTTTTGCCATTACAGGAAGCCTCTTGTCGCTTTATGGTCATTAAGGCATCGGTCAGCTCGCTGGTTTGCGTTGCCGGTATGTCAGACACATAATCGAAGAAGTGCTTGAGTACCCGGTTGGTTTTGGTTTCGTTGGCACTTAAATCTATAGCGAGGGCCTTAACTATGGGGTCGTCTGATTGAATGTATTCACTCGGTTCTAAATATGACTTGATGCTGTCTGGAATGAGCTGAGGGTGGGCAATTTGCCGAGACATATGGAATCTCAAAGCACGTCCCTGGTAGTTGAAATCATAGTGCAGCTGCTTGGGCACCTGGGCCGCCCCTCGCCATTCACCCAAGATGTTGGTTTCATCACGGTCCTGCGTAAATGTAAAATTGGCGCTTTGAACGCGAGCAGATGTAATGGTTTGGTGCTGATTGCTGGTCGGAAGAAAGGTCTTTACAAAAAGGGCCTCATTGGTTTGAGCGCTATCGATGGAGTAATCGAAAGATACGCTATACTCGGATTGAGGCAAAAACTGACTTGGTTGCCAGTATCCAGACCAGGCTTTCCAGGCCATCATAAATAGGGCACCCAGAACGAGTAGTTTGATAGTTTGGCGGTAAGCATTTTTTGGAGACATAAAAGATGTATTCACTAGCTGTTACTTATGGGATTATTGCGTTCGGTATGCTAGTGAAACAACCTTTGGGTACGGCACCCTACCGAAAAGATCAAATTTTTAACTCATCGAGTAGTGGCCATAGCAGACCAGCCTCATACCCTCGCTTGACCATATAGTCAACCAGCTTTCGCCGCCTTAACCAGGGGTGCTTCGCTTTTTTCTCCTGTTGATGCCTGCGCAATACCTCACTTTCCATGACCTGTAGATACTCTTCTTCGTCGATTTCACTTAGGCCCTTTCGTATGCAATAATCGCTTATCTGGCGGCGCTTCAGCTCTTGCTTGATGCGGTTTCGGCCCCAGCGCTTCATCTTAAACTTTCCACGGGCATATGAGCGGGCAAAGCGCTCTTCATTCAGGAAATTGTCTTGGATCAATTCTGTAATGATCTCTTCTGCCCAGTCCTCGTAGACACCCAGATCTCTGAGCTTTTTCCGGGCTTCTTGGTGACAGCGATCCTGATAGGCGCAGTAGGATTGGAGAGCGGCGAGGGCTTTTTCGCGATCGGTGTAGGGGGCTTTTTCCATAGATCAATTCGCTACAAACCGCATTAAATGCCAACTCATCAACAAAGTCTCTCCCTGGTAATCTTCAGTCCTTAAAAATTTATCTCTGTATTGTGCCAAGATCTCTTCATCCTGCTGCAAGAATCGGTCTAATAGCTTAGCTATCTTCATGAATCGTATAGGATCGGCTCCACGAGGCTGGTCTCTGGCACCCAGCTTCTGGCATACAGCCATCAGGGTTTCTGTATCATAGGGGACATAACGATCCGGGTACTGCATAGCCAGATAGAGTGTTGGCATCTGGTGGTCAGAGCCGTGAAAGTGATCGCCATACACCTGTTTGCCTTCTAGGGTATCCTTGTAGCGAGCAAACAACTCGTCGATATAAACGCCAAATCGACTCAATCTTCCATCGAGTGTGTGGCCCTCTCTGAGCAAGTCTTCAAATGTGGCGCGTGCCAGTTCCGGCTCTTTGCGCAAGATGTCTAGCATTACAGCCTTAGGTTCAAAAGCGCGCTTGCTGTAATGACGACGGCTGGTTTGGCTGGTCAGGGCTAAATCGTAAGCCATAGCCAGATCTGCTGTCTCCAGATCAAAGTGCATTTGCCAATTGGCTTGTGTCTCCCAATACGGTAGAAAAGAGAGGCCTGCATCCGAAAGTTGCCAGGCTTTATACTCAGCTAAATAGGACTTGATCTTGGGAACCTGCATCTAAAAACAAAAGTAAAATTTTCTAATGAAGACCTCGAGACTCATCTCCCTCGGTACTCCGAGGCGTCGAGCGATAGCGAGCTCCTCGGAGTACCGAGGGGGCTTTTCTGTGTTCTCCATGTTCCCATCACAACCCTGTAGACCCGCCACCCGTTACCTCGCTGTGCAGTTGTTTCACTACCTCCTCATTATATACACTTTCAGTATGTCTCCTCTTAGCGGCCAAAATATGATTAAACCCGAAGCGGCCTATTGCGACCCAGAAACCGGATTGTGTACACCGGCACCATTGTCGGAATCTTCAGAAGTACCTGCATTTCGTGGAGATGTAGAGATCATATATGTCGGTGACCCCATGTGCTCCTGGTGTTGGGGCATATCTCCTGCGCTCAACCAGCTCAGGCAGGCAGCCCTGGCCAATGGTATTCTCTATCGGATTGTCCTAGGTGGCTTGAGACCCGGAGGAGGTGATGCCTGGAATGAAGAATTTCGAGACTTCTTAAAACATCATTGGGAAGAAGTAAATGATCGCAGCGGCCAACCCTTCGGGCACCAGCTCTTCGAACTCGAGCAATTCAATTATGATACCGAACCCTCTTGTAGGGCTGTAGTGGCAGCTCGACAAATATTGCCAGATACAGAGAGTCGGTTCTTTGAACTCGTTCAGTATCGCTTTTATGTGCTCAATGAAGATCCCGCTCAGACAGACTTCTATAAGCCGATATGCGAGGAGCTGGATATAAATTTCGAACGATTTACTGAGGTCTTCGCCAGTGAAGAAGCTAAAGCGATGACACTTCAAGATTTTCAGACCAACCGCAGCTGGGGTGTTCGCGGATACCCGACCGTGATTTTTCGAAAAGACAATCAACTCATGGCCATAGCAAGAGGTTATGCAGAGTTCGAACAGATGTGGGGAGCCGTAGAACAGTTGGTAGAGTGAAAGATACTTTCATAATTTTGGCTTAGATCAAATTATGAAAGCAATCTCACTAGCATACTTTCGGTATTTTTTTCTGCTATCCACCTGCGTAAGTCTGCACCTAAATGCGCAGCACCCCAGCTATCTTTCCCCACTTGACGGGCCCCTTTTAGTGACGGGCACTTTCGGGGAGTTGCGCTCCAATCACTTCCACGCCGGTATCGATTTTAGAGCAGCTGTAGGCACACCCGTTCATGCGGTAGCGCCTGGTTTCGTGAGCAGAATACGCATCTCTGCCGGAGGATATGGGCAGGCCGTATATATCGATCATCCGGGCGGGTACCGGTCTGTGTACGCACACTTAGACGCATTGGCCCCTGAGCTTTTGGACACGCTGCGGGCCTGGCAACATGAGCAAGAGCAATTTTCGACGACCATGTTCTTCGATTCCCAGGATTTTCCAGTAGCAGCTAATCAGGTCATAGGCCGCGTTGGAAACAGAGGCAGAAGCTCAGGGCCACATTTGCACTTTGAGATTCGCGAATCAGACACCGATCGGGCGCTCAACCCCTTGCACTTTGGCTTGCCAATCGCCGATACGCGGGCACCCGATCTGAGAGAAATTATGATCTACGAGCTCGACGAACAATCTCGTACTCTTAGCCAGCAAGCCATACCGCTCAGGAAAATCGGTAACGGCCAATATCGGGTCGAAGCAAGCCCAATAGTCGTTGGCCAATCTTTGCTTGGCGTGGGCATTAAGGCTTATGATCGCCAAAACGCCATGCCCAATTACAACGGGATTTACGCCGCTCGTGTCTGGGTAGATTCAACCCGCCTGCACGCCTTTCGTTTCGATGCCATCGCCTTTGAAGAAACGCGCTACTTAAACGCGCATACAGACTATGCCGAGTGGACCAATAACAGGAGTTGGTACCATCGATTATTTCGCCTGCCTTCAGATAGTTTGGGCGTTTATGTACCCAGTAATTATCATGGGCAGTTTAGCTTGCGTCCTGATCAGACCAGCCAAATTGTGATTGAGGTAGATGACTTTGCAGGCAATCGATCTACCGTCGAGTTTGAATTGACACACCAGCCAGAGCGTAGGCCGCTAAGTCCAGAATACAACTATGAGCTTGTCTACGACGAGGGTAATCTCATTGTGCGATCGGATATGGAATTTGAGCTGCCAGTGGGTGCGCTCTACCATGATCTTAGGCTTCAGTATAGCCAAGCCAGAGATCAGTCGACCAATATTTACAGTGCAGTTCACCATCTGCATAGAGCTGATGTGCCCTTGCATAAGTCTTGCGAGCTGCGATTGAAGGTAGACCAGACCCTCGCAGATAGTTTGCGCCCTTATGCTGTGATTGCCCGCTGTTTGTCGGGCGGCGAACTGCAAAGCCTGGGTGGCACATGGGCTGACGATTGGTTAACTATTCCGCTTCGGCAGTTTGGCTCGTATTGCATCATGATTGATCGAGAAGCGCCCAAGATTGAGAATTTGGACTTCCGCAGGTCGATGCAAAACCGGTCATCCTTTAGTTTTCGTGCTGTAGACCAATTTGGCGGAAGTGATGGTGGCAGCAATATTCGCTACCGTGCCGAAGTGGACGGCCAATGGATACTTATGGAGCACGACGCTAAAAGCGATAAACTTACCCACACCTTCGATGGCCAAATAGCTCCCGGCCAACATCAATTTATACTTAAAGTCTGGGATGATCGAGGAAACGAAAATATCTATGAATCTTCCTTTTTGCGATAGCGTGCAACCCTCCTCGTATTCTCTCGTCTTTATCATCAAAGACAACTACTCCACAACCATCGCCGTATGGTCAATGCTACACACAAAACAGACATGGAAACAGCCGACTACGCCAACCAGCATAGAGAACTTGTAGAGGGCTGTCTGCGTAGAGATCGACAAGCTCAGTTTGCGCTCTACCAACAGTATGCTAAAGGCATGTACAATGTCTGCAAGAGAATGCTCAATAATGCCCACGATGCAGAAGATGTTCTGCAGGTCGCTTTTGTAGATGTATTCGGGCGCATAGACAGCTTCCGTTTTCAGTCTTCTATAGGAGCCTGGATTAAGCGGATCGTAGTCAACCGCTGCATCGATCACCTAAAGCGAAAAAGGCTACTGACCGAAGAACTCGAAGTTGAGCGTCACGATTTTCAACTCGAAGTCGTCGATGAAGGCTACGACCCCAAGATCCTGAGCATTGACTCCGTCAAAAGTGCCCTCAGTAGACTCAGTGAAGGTTACCGCGTAGTGGTCAGTCTATATCTCTTCGAGGGCTATGACCACGAAGAGATCGGAGAGATTCTGGGTATATCCTCTTCTACGAGCAAATCCCAGTACCACCGGGGCAAAAAGCGTCTACGCGAATTGCTCGTCGCTTAAAACCAATTCATCAAGAACCCAAAAGATAAATAGTCATGCATTTCATCACACTTGAAAATTTCGTTGGCGATCATCGGCCTTCTTTTGAAGAAGCAGGTCCACCAGCCAGTCTCTGGCAGCGGATATGTGCTGATCTTGACCAAACAGATCCAGACCTGGAGAGTTTCATCAAACGAAACCGGGAAAGTTTCGACGATGAAGAATTGCCTGCCTCAATATGGGGAGGCATTGAAGCCAAGTTAGCGGCCAATACCACGACAATGCAAGTGGTGAGCAGCCCTTCCAAAGCCAAGGTTTCATCGGCTAAGGTTCGACGCTTTCCGGCATGGTATGCCATTAGTGCCGCAGCCGCTGTCGCACTCTTGATTACAGCTGCCTTTTTACTAGGTCGCAGTACGGGCTACGAGTCTGGGCAAGACGATTATATGGCCTTGATAGAGCAAGTGCAGCCAGATTTTGCTGATACCGAAGCCCACTTCCAAAATGAAATAGCCGAGCGTTTCGAGCTGGTTATGCAGCACAATGAAGATCCACAGCTGCAGGCAGATTTGGAGGATATTGACCGGGCAATGGGCGAAATCAAAGCCGAACTAGCCACCGTACCACAAGATGAGCGAGCAGAACTCGTTTCTAGACTCATCGAATCATATAGACTCAAACTACAAATCCTGGAGCGCATTCTCAAGCACCTGCCCGTATCAGAGGCGTCTCCTGAAACTTTGAATTATCATGAAACCAACAACATTTAAGCAGCACATCTACACCCTAAGCTTACTTGTATTTCTCGCACTGCCTGCCTTTGTATATTCTAGTAATGGCCCAGGCTGTGGCTTCGACGAGTATGTGAAAACCTACGACGGTACTTTTGCTATAAATCAGTCCGGAGCGGTCAAATTGCTCAACAGACATGGATTTATCAAAGTGACTCACCACAATAGGAATGAAGTCGAGATCGACGTAAGGGTTGTTGTACAGGCCCGTGATCAGCAGGCTGCCAACAAGGTTTTTGACCGCATAGGAGTGAGTATGAATGGATCTGAAGCCAGAGTCACGGCCCAAACTTCCATTCGCGTAAACAACAACAGCTGGGATCACGGCGAATTCAAGGTAGAATACAATGTGCGCCTCCCAACTTCTGTCGAGTTAGACATAGATGCAAAATATTGCGACGTTTATGTCGATGATCACGAAGGCCGAGCCCAAATGATGATCAAGTACGGAGATCTGTTTGCCGAATCATTTAGCGATTACAGCCAAATTCGGTTAGAATACGGCGACGCGGAAATCGATCGCCTTGGAAATACCGCTCAAATAAGCATGTCTTATGGCGACCTGGACTTGAATGATGCCGGCGACCTGGATCTGCGTCTTCGCTACTCCGATACCGAGATAGATCGGGTTAGCTCCCTGAATCTGGATCATAGATATGGGGAATTGGAAATAGAAACAGCGGGCGACGTATTTATCGATGCAGGATACATAGATATCGAGATCGATGAAGTGGCCAACATAAGAGCCAGATCTCAATACAGCGAGTATGCTATTGGATCTGTAAGAGGAAACGTAGATATAGAAACCGGATATGGAGATATAGACATCGAGACGCTACATCGCGGATTCCAAGAAGTTAAGATCAGAGGAAACTACAGCGATGTAGAAATCAATGTAGAAAGTGGCTACAGCTACGAATTTTCTGGCTATGCCGCACATGGTAGCTTGTCAGTGCCCAGCAACCTGGCTGTAAACCGCCGTGAAGATGGAGGTAGCTCCAGAACAATCGAAGGGCGTCTGGCCTCTAGCGGCAGCGGAGGAAATATCCACATCTGGACGAACTATGGTGATATAGAGATCGATTAGTACTATGTGGCAATCACCTCCTTACTAAAGGGCAATTGCTGCATCATACATTCAGGTAATTCATTAAGCTATCGTATCTATCCATAAGCGCGTCCTTGAATTCGCGTTCGTTGAAGCTCGCTTTTATATGGTAGTCATAACGCTCAAGCGTAGCTATGATGGCACCAACGGTTTCACTGTTTAGCTTTATGGTCACTTCGATCTTACTCGAATCGGGGAATGAGCGAACAAAACTGGAAAGGATCAGGACACCTTCGCTTTCTACGATACGAGCGATCTCTGCCAACGAATAATCATGGCGGTGCATACTCAGCACGATTATAGCGCCAGGGTCTTTGAAACTACCGCTCCCGCTGAAAGTCTTAAGTACATCTTCTGCGGTCACCATTCCGATGTAGTTAAGCTCGGCATCTACTACGGGAACGATGGTCAAATCATGGCGGGCCAGTATTTTCATTACATCGTACAGGTGGTCTTCCGCTCTTACCGCAGGAGGTATTTGCATCAGCTTATAGTGCCCGATCTCTGCTTCTGGATCCGAATCCAGTAAATCATCTTCACTGATAATACGCACGAGCTTACCGTTCTCAACCACGGGCAAATGCCTAAGGTAAAAGTCGCTCATTAAGCCCAGTGCTTCCTCTCCTTTATCTGTAGTTTGAAGAGGCAGTATTATATCTGTTGTCAGTTCGGTTGCAGTCATGATTTTAGGTTGGCTAGCCCAGAAGGCGTTTTTTCTGGCTGGTGAATTCTGCTTCGGTCAGTAGCCCTTTTTCGCGGAGTTCAGCAAGTCTGTTGAGCTGATCCAGTAGGTCTCCGCTGGCGGCAGGCTCACTTGGGGGTGGTGCATTTAGTGGGCCCACCTCGTCGGCACCTGTCTCCGGCTGCTTTTCGATTTCAGGACTCAATCTAAAGCCTCGCTCTTCAAATAGAAGAAACTCTTCCTGTATGCGCAAAAAAGCCAGGGAGTCGTGTGTGCGTATGCGCTCGAAATCATCAAAACCAAGAGACACTGCCCGATCGATGTGATAGAAAGATTTGTCAGCTTGTTCTTCGGCACTGTAGGCACAGGCAATGTTAAAATGAGCAGCAACATTCGATGCATCCAACTCCAGTACGTGCTTAAAAGAATCGATCGCTCGGTCGAATTCGTAATCTTTAAAGTAGCGAATGCCTTCTTCTAAACTGGCTTGTACTTTGGCGCGCTGTCGTTTGGGAACAGTAGATGGCCTGGAGCTGTTTGGCTCAGATCTTCGCTTGGTTCTCGTTGCGCGCTTGTTTCCGCCTTGCCGTCTCATGCGCTCCCTTTCCTGATAGCGCTCGTATCGACTGCTTTTTTTGCTTCTTTTTGGCGGTGCTTGTTCGCTCTCCGTTTCTTTTCTATTGTACTTCTGATTGAAGTCTCCCTCAGACATATTGAGCAGCACAATGCAATCGATGACACCGAGCAAAGCGGCCAATGGCATGAGCCCCAGATTAATACCTATTATGGATAGGATAAGATAGAACACACCCGTACCTTCTTCTTGCAGGTAAAACTTATGCAAGCCAGCAAAGCCTCCAAAAAAAGCCAGGGTAGCCGCTGTTCTCTTATTCTTCATACAATTGGGCGAAATACGGTATAGTAACGGTCTTTAGGGTCTATTCGTTTTTAATTCGCAATGTCTAATAGATGCTTAGTCTGCAAAGATACGGCATGTAAGTATGCTTAGGTCATCGGGGAAAGAAGTACCTGCACGAAAATGTTCCAGCTGGTCGAGCAGTCTTTGATTATACTGCCTGGCAGAGAGGTGAAAGTGTCTTCTGGTAAACCTAAAAAACATCTCCTCTTCAAAGGTCTCGCCTGCTGGGCTCTGCAAATCAGTCAGGCCATCAGTATAGGTTACGATCAGGGCTTCTTCGGGCACTTTGATGGTTTCGGATTCCAAGACTGGCAGTTCTGGAAACGAGCCCAATACCATGGTGCCTTTGCTCAGCAATTGCAACCCATCTTCACTGGCCAAAAGAGCGGGCGGGTGGCCAGCATTTACATATTCTAATTTGTGGTTGTGGCGATCGTACTCGGCCACGAAAAAAGTAACGAAGCGCTCGCCTTCCGTCACTCTGAATACATTTGAATTGAGGTCGTAGACAAAGTCCGTTAGCGCTGGTCGGTTTCTCACCAGAGATTGAAAACTGGCCTCGAAATTGGCCATGAGCAGGGCTGCTGGAATGCCCTTCCCCGAAAAGTCACCAATGCAAAACACCAGTTTGCCATCTTCAAACTCTACGAAATCGAAGTAATCTCCTCCAACGCCAAGTTGAGGCTTATAGATAGAGGATAGCTCATAGCGATCATTGGCGGGTAGCTTTTTGGGAATGAGGAGTTTCTGTACTTCTGCCCCCAGCTCAAAGTCCGCCTCCAGGCGCTCTTGCTCCAGCTGGCGGCGAAACAAACGTTTGTTTTCAATCGCAACAGCAATCACATTGGTTATCGTAGTGATGATTTGCAGCCGTTCGTACATATCGTCCTCTTCCTCAAATTCACCCACAAATACAAAGGCAATCGGTCTTTCTTTATGCAAAACCGGAACGACCACTTTAAATTTTCTGAGAAAGGGATGGTCTGCATCGTGCAGATTGCCGAGCTGCTTGTATTTAGACAAGTGGCTGCTCAAATCTACGGCGCACTCTCCATCTTTTAGTCCGAGTTGCGCGGTGCATTCCCATTGCTCATCATTATCGCGTTGGCGAACAAACAGCGCCATCTGCTTGAGTTGAAGCTCGTTTTTCAAGAATGCCCCGTACATGCCAAAAAGATCTTCAGCAGCGACGTTATTGTTGATCGCTTGCGTAATCTGCAAAAGGCGTTGCACCTGGAGCTGGCGAATGTGCAATTCCCGTTCTAGACTATCGATTCGTGCAAACTGGTGCGGCATGGCTGCAAGATAGTACAGCGAATCCTTTGGCAGGTGATCGGTTGGCCCTAATTCATCAACATTGACTAATTACGTACCTTACCGGTAGCCAACCCCCGCTGTATGAAAATCACCAAGCTACTCTTAGTCCTTTTCATTCTTATTTGCCTGGAAGCCCAGCCACTGGCTGCTCAATGCACCGGAATCACCCTCGCTGGGCAAGATTTTAGTATCTGTGAACCAGGAGAACTCATTCAACTCAACGGCTCGTATTCGGGTAGTGGTGATGTCACCTATACCTGGTCGCCAGATGCAGGCATGAGCAATCCCAATGGGCAGTCTACAGAGGTTTTTGTCAATAGCACAACAACATTTACACTCAATACCACAATCGTAGACCCCTCCAACAATCTAATCGTCAATCCAGGATTTGAGTCAGGACTAACGGGCTTTACCAGCGATTATGTGCCAGGTACCGGTGGCATATATGGCTTATTGAGCGATGAAGGGGAATTTGCAGTGGCGGGAAACTCCAACGAAACACATACCAACTTTGCAAACTGCCCAGCTTATAGCGGCAACGAAATGCTGGTGGTCAATGGATCGACAATACCAGGAGAAAACATCTGGTGTCAGACCGTAAGTGTCGTACCCAATACAGAATACCAAATGTCTGCTTGGCTGGCAACAGTGGTGAGTGATAACCCCGCTAACCTACAATTTTTTGTCAATGGTCAGCAGATCGGTGGTATCTTTAGTTTATCACTCGCCACCTGCAATTGGGAGCAGTTTTTCGGAAGCTGGAATAGCGGGGGTAGCAGCAGTGCAGAAATATGTATTGTCAACCAAAACACATTGGGAGGTGGCAACGATTTCGCCATGGATGAGCTGGTTTTTGCGCCTGTCTGTACCCAAAGTGATGAAGTGACCGTCTCTGTAGTGCCCATGTTGGTCTTCATTTTAGATCCCGGCGAGTTGCCTTGTACGGCCGGGTCAACCATAGATCTGGACGGTAGCTTTTCGATTTCCGGTTTTGGTTATTCATTTCAGTGGACAACCCCAGATGGCAACATCGTATCTGGTGCCAACAGCCAGGTAGCCACCGTAGACCAGCCCGGCACCTACACCTTGACCATAACGTACATGGATCAAACAGTCACCTGTACCGAGCAATCTTCTGTTGTTGTAGTGACAGACCCCAATGTGCCCAATGCACAAGCCATTGCACCCGATCTGCTCAGTTGCGAGAACAATCAGGTACAGCTCGATGGCTCAGGCTCCACAAGCGGTAGCAGCATTACGTATCAGTGGACCACCTCTGGCGGAAATATCGTCTCTGGATCTAATTCCCCGAACCCGATAGTAGATGCCTCTGGCAGTTATACCCTAGTAGTGACCAATGCTACAAACGGTTGCTCGGATGAAACGACCATATTTGTTGACGAAGATTTCAGCCAACCCCTTTCTCTGCCAATTGTAGCCGAAGACCTCGATTGCCAGACGCTCTTTGTAGAACTCGATGGCTCCAACTCGACCATCGCCCCTAATCATACTTACCAATGGTCAACCACTGACGGCAACATAAGCTCTGGTGAGAACCTGGTCAATGCCACAGCCGACCTGCCCGGAACTTACCAACTGATCGTCACCAATTTAAATTCGGGATGCGCCGATACCGCAGAGGTAGTAGTCACCCAAAACCTGGATCTGCCCTTTGCCGAAGCCTCACTTATTGGTAGTGTAGACTGCAATGACCCAACGGCTAGCCTCAGCGGGGGCAGCTCCACCACCGGACCCAATATTAGCTATCAGTGGTCAAGTACCAATGGCAGCATTACCTCAGGATCTACGACCCTGAACCCCACTATTGGTTCTGCTGGCACATTCACCCTAACGGTGACCAATACCACCAATGGCTGCACCGCAGAGGCTCAGGTCACAGTCGTTGGCGATGTAGATGGCCCGACCATCGACATTACCACGCCAGCAGAGCTCAGTTGCAATACAACGGAAATTGATCTCGATGCAACCAACTCCCAAGCGGGAACGGGAATCAGCTACCAATGGACAACCGCCGATGGCAATATTGTTTCCGGTGCCAATACCGCCCAACCTACCATTGACGAGAGCGGCACCTATCAGCTCGTTATGACCAATGCCGACAATGGCTGTACCAGCCAGGAAACAGTTATCGTTATGGCCGATACGCTTAGCCCCATCGCAGAAGCAGGAAGTGGCGTTAGTATAGATTGTGGGTCTGGTCCACAATCACTTTCTGGTCTGGGATCTAGTACAGTCGGTAATTACAGCTACCAGTGGACAACCACCAACGGCAGTATTGACTCAGGTGCAGATTCACTCTCGCCTTTGGTCAGTACTGGTGGCCTATACCAACTAGAGGTCATCAACTTAGACAATGGCTGCACGGCAACAGACACCGTCTCCGTTATGCAGTCTGGCGATCTGCCTACGGCACAAATCGATATGCCCGCACAGATTGATTGCACCAATGACCAAGTACAGCTAGATGCAACCAGCTCCGACCAGGGTCCTGGTTTCAGTTTCAACTGGTCTACGCCAGATGGCAACTTCTTCAGCGGAACGGATGGCCTGCAGCCTGTTGTCGACGAAGCGGGCACTTATACCCTCAGCATCATAGATCAAGATAATAGCTGCGAAACCTCTGCCCAGGTCATCGTAGTTGTAGATACCCTGGCACCTTCAGCCAGCGCTGGCCTCCCAGATACACTTAGCTGTCTAGTTACTTCGCTCGTCTTGGATGGAGCGGCTTCCTCATCCGGCCCTCAATTTGATTATACCTGGTCAACTGCCGACGGCCAGATACAGGGGCCGACCGATCAGATTACAGCCAGTATAGACGCACCGGGTACCTATCAAATTGAGGTGACCGACCAGAGCAACGGCTGCATCGCAACAGATCTGGTAAGTATAGCGATAGATACCTTGAGCCCAATGGCTGATGCAGGGCAGGATCAGGTGCTCAACTGCCAGGACAGCAGCTTCGTCTTGGGTGGCACGGGTAGTAGCTCAGGCAGCGATTTTATTTTTAATTGGACTTCCGCAGGTGGCAGCTTCGATGGCCCGACGGATGGATCAACAGTCCTGGTCAGTACGGTGGGTACTTACCAACTACAGATAGTCGATTCTGGCAATGGCTGCGAAACGGTGGACCAAATTGTGGTGACCGAAGATCGCGAGATCCCTATGGTCGAAGCAGGGCCAGACTTTACCCTCACTTGTTCAGATCCTGTACTCAGTCCATCATCGACGGCATCTTCAGGGGCTGGCATAAGCTATGAATGGTCAACCATCAACGGCAACATCGCTGGCCCTGCTGATCAGCTGATTACTACAGTCAATCAGGCAGGCGAGTATTTGCTGGAGGTCGTTGACAACGATAACTTTTGCAGAGCATTTGATTCGGTCACAGTAGATGTAGATACGCTGGCTCCAATAGTAGAAGCAGGCCCTACCGATACTCTTTCCTGCAACCAGACTACACTCGTCTTAGATGGTAGCGCCTCATCATCTGGACCACAGTTTACCTATGCGTGGTCCAGCACTGACGGACAAATTCAAGGACCTGCTGATCAGGCCACAGTCAGTATTGACGCTGCTGGAACCTATCAGCTACAAATAGTCAACACCGACAACGGCTGCGTGGCTACAGACTTAGTCACCATTGGTCAGGACAGCCTAAGTCCAATGGCAGATGCCGGTATAGATCAGGTGCTCAATTGCCAGGACAGCAGCTTTTTGCTAGGCGGCCCAGGCACCAGTCTAGGTAGTGAATATGCCTTTGAGTGGACCACAACCGGTGGTAGTTTCGATGGCCCAACCGATGCAGCTTCAGCTATGATCAGCACTTCGGGCACCTACCAATTAGTTGTAACTAATACAGATAATGGCTGTGAAGCCATAGATGAAGTCCTTATCCAAATCGACCAGGAGCTACCTATGGTGAATGCAGGCCCTGACCTAACCATAACCTGTACGGACCAGCAATTCAATCCGATGGCCATGGCTTCTACCGGGGTCAATTTTAACTATTCCTGGTCTACTCCAGACGGCAATCTCACTGGCCCTGCCGATCAGTTGATGACTACACTAAACGAAGCCGGAACTTATACAATACTGGTTGTCAATACCGACAATTTTTGCCAGTCATCAGACCTTATGGTTGTAGATGTAGATACCGTAGCGCCCATAGCTGATGCCGGTCTGGGCAACACCCTCTCTTGTAGCCAGCCCAGCCTTATTCTGGATGGTAGCGCCTCGTCTTCCGGCTTGGTATTCGAGTATACCTGGACGAGTACAGATGGTCAGTTTCAAGGACCGACCGATGAGAATACAGCTTTGGTAGACGCTCCGGGTACCTACCAGCTCCTTATTGTAAATACCAGCAATGGTTGCGAGTCCGTAGACATCGTCCAGGTAGACCAAGATACCATCGAGCCCATGGCAGATGCCGGTCTGGATCGGGTGCTCAACTGCCAGGACAGCAGCTTTGTACTGGGTGGACCAGGTAGCAGTACCGGGATCAATTTTACGTATTCATGGACTTCCGCAGGTGGTAGCATAGATGGGCCTGCCGATGGTCTAAACGCACTGGTCAGTACATCGGGTACTTACCAGCTGGTTGTGTTTGATCAAGACAACGGTTGCGAGGCCATAGACCAAGTAGTCGTTGATGTAGATCGGGAACTGCCGCAGGTAGACGCTGGGCCCGACTTCATACTCACTTGCGTCGATCAGGAGTTTGACCCTATAGCCACGGCTTCGGTTGGGGCTGGCTTTTCATACAATTGGTCTACCAATGATGGTAGCATTGCTGGCCCCATCGATCAACTAATGACCACCTTCGACCAGCCAGGCACTTACCAGCTAGTCGTGTTCAATACCAACAACTTCTGCCAATCATCAGATCAGCTCACGGTCGGTCAGGATACAGTCTCGCCTATTGCTTCAATTGCTGTGCCTGGCCCGCTCGATTGCGCGACAAATATCATTAATATCAGTGCCTCGGCATCCAGTACGGGGGCAGCTTTCAACTACGATTGGACCACCACAACCGGAAACATAATAGGTGGCTCCGATAGCAATTCACCGACAGTTGATGAACCCGGTATCTACCAGCTATTAGTCACCGACATCGACAATGGCTGCACAGCTACTAGTATCATAGAGGTAGTAGAGGATAGAGATCCGCCCACCGTAGAGATCCTACCTGCGGAAGTCCTGACTTGTACAAATACGGAAATCGAGCTCAACGGTCTGGGCAGCAGCCAGGGACCCGATTTTAACGTAAATTGGTCGACTACCGATGGTAACTTTGCTGCGGGTGCTGATGGCCTGGAACCCCAGGTCGATGCCCCAGGCACCTACACGCTTACCATATTGAATGTGCAAAATGCTTGCTCGGCTGCGGTTAGTCAAATTGTGCTGCAAGATGTAGAGCCGCCCAGTGTAGATGCCGGGACTGATGTGGTCCAAAACTGTGTGTCCGGACCCGCTAACTTGCTGGCTACTGTAGGCGGAACAGGACCATTTACTTACAGCTGGACGGGTGCAGGCGGACAAGTTTTATCCGGTGCCGATGGGCCAAACCCTACCGTGGAAGGTGAGGGCATCTTTACCCTTCTGGTAATCGATGAAAGCAATGGCTGCCAGTCCGAAGATCAACTCGCACTTAGCCAGAATTTGCTGTTAGACTTCGAATTGGACCAGGTAGAAGCGACTTGTGCTGTCCCTACCGGACTGATTCAGATCGGAGATGTACTAGGAGATAGTCCACCTTATATCTACTCTGTCGACGGCGGCAATAGCTTTCAGTCAACGCCTGCGTTTGGCGGCCTCGCTGCGGGCAGTTATCAGGTAGTCGTACAAGATGTAAACGGCTGCGAGCTCAGCGAAGCTATCGTGCTTACCCCACCAGATGAATTGGGTCTATTCCTGCTTGATCAGGTCGAAATCGAACTGGGCGACAGTCTCCAGCTATTTCCCCAACTAACCATCAGCGACAGCGAGATCGACACCCTGATCTGGAGTCCGGCCGAAGGACTGAGCTGTACCGATTGTCTGACACCTTTCGTAAGCGCTACGGAAACACGCCTCTACCGGCTGGAGGTGCGCGGAATAGATGGCTGCGATGCAGCGGGCAATGTAACCGTACTGGTAGACCGGCAGCGGCCCATTTATTTTCCTTCGGCTTTTAGTCCCAATGGCGATGGCACCAACGAGCGTTTCTATCCCTTCGCACGCAATGCAGCTGTAGTGGAGGTCAGAAGCTTCCTGATTGCCAACCGCTGGGGTGAGACGGTCTTTAGTGCCCAGGGTTTTCAGCCAAATGATCCGGCTTTTGGCTGGGATGGTACTCATCGGGGTCAGACACTCAATCCGGCCGTATTTGTATATCAGGCAGAAATAGAATTTGCAGACGGAGTAGTAGAGCTGTTTAAGGGCGATGTGACTCTGGTTAGGTAAGCGAGTGATTATCCCACCAGCTCCATCCATTCCATTTCCTTTTCTTCGATCTGCTCGTCTAGCTCGTTGAGTTCTTTGCCCAGTTCGGCTATATCTTCTGGGCTGAGGCTCTCCATATTGGCAAAGCGCTGATTGATCTCCGTCTTGCGCTTTTCCAGCTTGGCAATCTGATTTTCTACGCGTCTTATGGCTTTGCGATCTTCTCGTGTCAGGCCGGCATCATCGGTCTTGGATTCCGTGGCGCTCGGCGCTGAGGTTTTGACCCTTTTGGCTTCTTCAGGCTCTTCGGAGTTGGTTTTTTCCTGTGCGCGCCATTCGGTGTAGGTGCCATTCCAGTCCTTGATCTGACCCTCCCCCTTGAATACGAAAAGGTGATCGCACAGTTTGTCGAGAAAAAAGCGATCGTGGCTCACGATGAGTATGACTCCGGGAAAGTCCATCAAGAAATCTTCGAGGACGTTGATGGTCATAATGTCCAGATCATTGGTCGGCTCATCGAGTATGAGGAAATTGGGGTTTTGCATGAGCACGGTCAGCAGAAACAATCTGCGTCGCTCACCTCCACTCAACTGACTGACATAGACCTGCTGCTGCTTGCGGCTGAAGAGAAATTTTTCGAGCAAGGACGCAGCCGTCAGCTTAAGACCCTTTTCCAGCGGAATGAACTCCGCTATATCTCGTACCACCTCGATCACCCGCTTGTCTTCACTCAGTTGTATACCAGACTGGGTGTAGTAGCCAAAGGCGGTATTGTCGCCTATGACGACTTTGCCTGTATCGGTAGCTATTTCCTTGGTCAGCAGTCCGAGCAGGGTGGATTTACCTGCGCCGTTAGGGCCGACTATGCCTACGCGTTCGCCCTTTTTGAACTTATAGTTAAAGCTGGCCAGTATTTTGCGCTCGCCATAAGTCTTGCTGATGTTGTGGGCTTCGAGAATTTTCTTGCCCAGACGCCTCCCTTTGATCTCTATTTTTAGCTCTTCTTCCCGCTTAAAGCCACCGACTTTATCGCGTA
>JBCDFE010000061.1:0-21135 GCA_039178745.1 Bacteroidota bacterium
TAGAAATCTCCATAGAGCAATCGCTGGACGCAGTCATTGCAGAAGCCCTAAAATCCATAAGCCGCACCCCGTAGCGTTTGCCAGATCGGAGTCTAAATGAAGAGCTGGTGATCTCGTGAATTATCAATCAACCACCGCCCAAAATCGTACAGACCGTGTACACTTTCGGACACATGCAATAATACCACCTGCGTAAGTCTCTATAAATCAATACTAAAAATTTCTGGCACGCTTTTTCCATAGACTCAATCGAAATCCGACACAGACTATGGATCGACCAATCGACAAAAAAGAAGTTAGACAGCGAAAGCTTAGGTTCTGGACGAGAATACTCGTCGTCATTGCCCTGATTGCCCTAGCTGTATGGGGATTCAGATACCTCATCAGTCCCAAGGCAGAGGCCTCGCAGATGCGGGTGGCTATTGCCGAAATCGGCACAGTGAGTAATAGCGTAACAGCAAGCGGTTTGATCGTACCGGCTTTTGAAGAGCAGCTCAATGCACCTATCGGTAGCGAGATCGAGCGCATTATGCTCAGGGCTGGAACCGAAGTTGAGCAAGGCGATTTGATACTGGAGCTGGATAGAGAGTTCGTCGGTTTGCAACTGGATGGCCTCAGGGATCAACTGGCCGTCCGTCAAAATAATATAGCACTCCTGGACCTTGAATACGACCGAGATATTCAGGAGTTGGCATACGATACGGAGATACTCTCCCTACGCCTGGCCGCCGCCGAAGCCCAGCTAGCCGATAGCCGTCGGTTGCTGGAAATCGGTGGCGCGACCCAGGAAGAAGTCGAGGCCGCGGAGCTGACGGTACGCATCAGTCAGCTGGAGCGCGATAAGTTGCAAAACGAACTAGACTACAGACGCGAAAGCCTTGATGGCCGAAAGCGCGAGCTTCAGCTGGAAGTCGAGATCCAGGAAAAAGAAGTGCGCCAATTAGCCAGAAGACTAGACGAACTCGCTGTACTGGCACCGCGCCCTGGTGTGATCACCTGGGTCAATGAATCGGTCGGGCAGCGGGTCGAAGCGGGTGCTCCCCTCGTCAGATTGGCCGATCTGAGCCAGTACCGGGTAGAGGGTACCTGCAGCGACCGATTTTCCGAGCAGGTACGCCTGGGCTATGCCGTCAATATGCGCATACAGCAGCAGGATATTGCCGGTACCGTGAGCGCAATCCTGCCCGCCGTAGAGAACAACACCATCCGGTTCGTAGTCGAGCTAGACAACCCCAGCCACGACCTACTCAGACCCAATTTACGCACAGAGCTCAGGGTCATTTCCGCCCAACACGAGAATGTAGTCCGCGTCAAAAACGGACCGGCTTTCCGGGGCGGAACCAGCCAGGACATCTTCGTACTCGATGGCCAAGAAGCCATAAAGCGCCGCATAAGCCTCGGCTTTCGCAGTGGCGATTTTATCGAAGTCACTAGCGGCCTGAAAGCCGGCGAACGCATCATCATTTCAGATCTGGAGCGCTACCGCGACCTGGAGCGATTTACCCTAAATGACTGAGCCATGAAGCTGCATTTATCCATCATCATCGTTTGTTTTTTTTGGACTTCCGCAGGTCGGTTACCTGCTCAGTTTGGCGACTCTCTACAACTGACCAAATTACAAGATATGGCCAGACAGCAGGCTCTAGGAGTCGCCCTGGCTGAACGCAACTTCATCCTGGCCGAAAACGATATTGACCAATATCGGGCCAGTTTGAGTCCTCAGTTGAATCTCAATGCCAATTTTCCCAATTATTCGCGCTCGGCCCAGGAGACCACCCAGCCCGATGGGTCAGTTGCCTTCCAATCCGTACAGATCAACAATAGCTTCGTAGGTCTGAATTTCCAGCAGCGCATCGGCCCTACTGGCGGCCTATTGTTTGCCAGCACCAACTTGCAGCGATTCGATAACTTCCAAAGTGACTTCAGGCAGTACAGAGGTCTCCCCATCAGAGTCGGTATTCAGCAGCCCATACTCGCCTTCAACCCCTGGAAGTGGGATAAGCGCATACTACCCGTAGCAGCCGAAGCCGCCAAACTCAGACGTACTGCCGAAACCGAAGCCGCAGCATTAACAGCAACTGGATTGTTCTTCAGTCTTCTTAATGCCGATCAAAACCGTCAGCTGGCCGAATTCAATGAAAACGTCAATCAGCAATTGCTAGAGGTGGCTCAAGAGCGATACGAGCTGGGCAGCATCAGCCGAAACGATCTGGTGCAAATCGAGTTAGAACTCGTATCTGCCCAGCAAGCCAGACAAAATGCCCGCCTGGAGCTCGACCAGGCTTCGGCAGCCATTTATCGCTTTTTGGGCATGGCCTATACGGGTGTACCCATTCAACCGATCCAGCCGGAAGCGCCCACCCTACCCGATGTGGAGGTTTCGGAATTGGCAGCCATGGCTCAAAGACTACGGCCGGAGTGGCTCGAAGCACAAGCAGCCATCCTCAATGCAGAAAGAGATATCGATCAGGCTCGAAGAGACAATGGCCCCAGACTGGATCTACTCGCTTCTTTTGGTCTCGTACGCAGCGATGAGAATCTTTCGGAAGTCTACTCGGACCCACAAAGAGAGGAGATTATCCAGCTGCAATTGAGTTTGCCCATAGTAGACGGCGGAACCCGAAGAGCGGCTATTCGCCAGGCTGAAGCCTTCGCCAACTATACTCAACAGGAAGCCAGCTTTATCCAAAACCAGCTATTGGGCGATCTACAAATTAGCCTGACCGAGCTGGAAAGAACCGCCAGAACCCTGGAACTGGCAGAAGACATCAGCAGACTGGCAGAAGAGCGATTCAGCATCTCTCAAGAAAGCTATTTGCTCGGAGCCATGCCATTGACCGATCTCAATCTGGCTCAAAGATCCAGAGACCAAAGTCGCCGGGCCTACATTTCGCAGCTACGCGATTACTGCCTGGCCTACCATCGCCTCAGCCTCCTTACCGGATACGATTTTATTAATAATCAACCTCATTCTGAATTATGATTAAGCTCCAAAACATCAGCAAGATCTACCAGACCGACACCATCGAGACGGTAGCGCTAGATAACATCTCATTCGACGTTCCCGATGGGCAGTTTTTGTCCATCATGGGACCCAGCGGTTGTGGGAAGTCCACCCTGCTCAACATCATTGGTCTGATTGATGCGCCGACCAATGGGAAAGTGACCCTCAGCGGTGAGCATGTCACCAATTACTCAGGCAGAAAAACAGCCAGATTCAGAAATGAACAACTGGGTTTCATCTTCCAAAACTTCCACCTGATCAACGATCTCTCGGTCGTAGACAATGTAGAGCTTCCCCTACTCTATCGTGGCACAAGCGCCCGCAAGCGCAGGGAAATGGCCGTGGAAGCGCTACGCCAAGTCGGGCTCGAAAACCGCATCAAGCACTTTCCCACCCAGCTTTCTGGCGGTCAGAAGCAACGCGTAGCTATCGCCAGGGCCATCGTTGGCAAGCCCAACATCATACTAGCCGATGAGCCTACCGGCAATCTCGATAGCGCCATGGGCGACGAGGTCATGGACATTCTGCTGGATCTGAATAAAGAACTCGGCACCACCATTGTCATGGTCACACACGATGAAAGAATGGCCAAGAAAACCGATCGCCTGGTGCGCCTTTTCGACGGCAGTCAGGTCAGTACCGCTGCCTCCATCTAAATTTTAAATCCAACGTCTGCACGCCAGATTATTAATTCTCTTACCATGCTTCTCAATTACCTCAAATTAGCCATTAAAGTTCTCGGCCGAAATAAAATGTACACGGCCATTACCCTATTCGGTATCAGTTTTACCCTCATGGTATTGATGATCATTCTGGCCTTGTACGACAGTGAACTGGGTGCCAATACGCCCATGTCTAAAGCAGATCGGATGATATTTGTAGACCACATGGAAATGTGGAAACCATTCTACGATACGGCCTGGGCCGTAGATTCTAGTATGGTAGGCGACCTGATGGTCTATGACACCACCGATTTCACCACCGAGGAAAGTGGCAAAGCCATAAGCTCAGGGTCCATGAGCCTCCGCTTGGTAGAAGAACACCTGGCCGATGTAGAACCCATGGAGAGAAGAAGTATTCTCTTCGATAGGGAATATACCGTATTCAATGAAGGACGAAAATTTCAATTGACCGGTATCCTTACCGACTACGAATATTGGAATATTTTCGATTTCAATTTTTTAGCTGGCGAATCCTTTACTTTAGAGCAAGTAGAGGAAGCGGCCTCGGTCGCCGTTATTAGCTCGTCTACGGCTGAAGACTACTTCGGGGGTATACAGCAATCTATAGGACAATCCATACCCATAAGCGGTAGAGAGCACGAGATTTTGGGCGTAGTCGAAAAAGGCAGATCCTCTTCACACTATATCAATGCAGACATTTATGTGCCCTATACGACGACTGAGCCCTCCATACTCAGCGAAACTGGAAATAGCGGTCCATTTACGGCGGTATATCTCGCGCCAAGTGTGTCTCAACGCACGGCCATGCAAGAGGCGCTGGATTTCAAAGGTCGACAGATTCCGATTCCTCCGCCCGATTATCCCGGAGCTTTTGTCTTAGACAACATCAAGGTATTTCCCTTCACCCAAGAAGAGATGTATGCCTGGTCGCTATTTCATGAAGATGAAATCGATACCAATAAAAAATACTTCCGGTTGATGCTCGTACTGAGCCTGGGCCTTTTCATTCTTATTCCGACTCTGAATCTGATCAACGTGAACCTGACTAGAATGATGGAACGAGCCTCCGAAATCAGCGTGCGAAAAACTTATGGTGCCAGTAGGCAGCAAATACTTGGTCAGTTTCTTTTTGAGAATATCATAGTCACCTTTATCGGTGGACTTATTGGGCTGGCACTATCCCTACTTATTATCAATCTGATCAATTCCAGCGGTGCTATGCCCAATACCACTCTGGCTTTCAACGGACGCGTATTCTTTTACAGCTTTCTGATGTGCTTACTCCTTGGAATATTGTCGGGATTACTCCCTGCCTGGAGAATATCCAAACAACAAATCGCAGACGGACTTCGACAGTAAACCCGATCATTGAATTAATCAATCATTAAAAAATAATATAGCCATGATCAAGCACATGCTCACTTTAATCTGGAATAAGCGCAAGAAGAACACCCTGCTGTTTGTAGAAATATTCTTTTGTTTTTTGATTGTATTTGCCATCTCTACTTTTGCCATTGGCAACTTCAGAAACTATTTATCTCCCTACGGATATGAGGTTGATGATCTATGGCATGTAAACGTAAGACGTTCTTTAGAGGCTATTGATTCTTCGGCCATGATCGATACACGTACCCGCGTCAAAAATGAGCTGGAAGCCATAGACGGAATAGAGGAAGTGGCCTTCGGCGGCATGTCTATTCCTTTCTCGGGGTCTATGTGGAGCTACGGGACAGACGCAATGGGATTTGACGTTTGGACGACCGGCATACAAGCAGACGCCGACTACAATGAGGTCTTCGACTTTAATATGGTAGAGGGCAGATGGTTTGAACCATCGGATACGCTCGGTAAATACCGACCTGCCATCGTCAATCAAAAACTGATAGACGAATATTTTCAAGACAGATCTCTGCTGGATAGCGTTTTTGAAGTCAATGGAGAGTGGCGTATAGTAGGTGTCATCGATCATTTCAGGTACCGAGATGGATTCGAGGAAGAGCAACCTGTGACGATATTCTACCCCGAAGAGACCACCACTGATATGTCTGAATTGTACATTAGAGTCTCCGAGGGCAGTGGAGCCGAAGTAGAAGAAGAGCTCATTGGCAGCATTTCTCAATTGCTGAAGACGGAAGATGTAGTCGTAAACGATCTGAATGAGAATAGAATCCGAAGGTCTCTGGAAACCTGGGTTTTATTGGTTGTTTTCCTTACCATCGGCGGGTTTTTGATATTCAATATTGCCCTTGGCTTATTCGGTGTATTATTTTACAGCATCAGTAAGCGACGCCCGGAAATCGGAGTCAGACGAGCCATGGGAGCTACCGGAGGAGAAATCAGTCGCCAAATCACCTTTGAAGTATATCTTGTCGCCGTTTTGGCGATGCTGGTCGCCGGCGCATTTGCCATACAAGTACCCCTACTCGGACTAGCCGAAGAAATGGTCAGACCCGTCGATGCATATTGGGCACTTTTTGCAGCCTTTGGCTTAATCAGTGTGGTCGTATTAGCATGTGCATACGGACCGGCCCGAAGTGCGGCAAGTCTCCATCCTGCGGAAGTCCTACATGAAAACTAATCTCTGAATGCAGCGCATCCTCATCATAGACGACGATCAGATCGTTTGCAAGTCTCTGCAATTGCTGCTCAGGCGGGCCGGGTATGCTGCTGATTATAGCCTTCATCCCGATCAGGGACTAGTTGCCATCTCCAAACAGTCGCCTGATTTGATCTTGCTGGATATGAATTTTTCCATATCCTCATCGGGTGAAGCAGGACTTCAGGCCTTGGAAAAAATCCTGGAAACATCGCCCCAAACGCCCATCATTCTGATCACAGCCTGGGCCAGTGTGCAATTGGCTGTGGAGGGCATGAAACGGGGCGCCCGGGATTTTTTGGCCAAACCATGGGACAATGATCACTTGCTCAGATCGGTAAGCTCAGTCCTGGATCTGTACAGCCAAAACAGTTCACAAGCTTCAGTTGCCGGAGCGGATGCTTTTGCCGAAATTATCGGTCAATCCAGAGAACTGCATGAAGTGTTGGACATGGCCAAGCGAGTAGCCCCAACAGAAGCCAGCGTCTTGATCACGGGCGAAAGCGGAACCGGAAAAGAGTTGATCGCCAAGGCTATACACGGTGCCAGCCAGCGAATGGACCACGCTATGGTCTCGGTCAACCTGGGTGGCATACCGGAGAGTCTCTTTGAAAGTGAGATGTTTGGTCATAAAGCCGGCGCCTTTACCGATGCCAAGAGAGACCGAAAGGGCTATTTCGAAATGGCAGAAGGCAGCACCTTATTTCTGGATGAAATCGGTGATCTGGCCCTGAGTGGACAGGTAAAGCTTCTCCGGGTATTACAAGAGCGGTACTACGCAAGGCTAGGAGACGGCAAAGATCGAAAGGCTGACTTCAGGCTCATCAGTGCCACCTCACGCATTTTGCCAGAGATGATTACCGATGGCCAGTTTCGGGAAGATCTCCTATATCGAATCAACCTAGTTACCCTGCATTTGCCACCGCTTCGCCAAAGGCCAGTGGATATTCCAGAGCTGGCCGAGTACTTTCTGCGAAAGGGATCTGTCTTGCACAATATCGAAAAGCCAGAACTAGACACTCAGGTCAAAAATTGGCTGCAAAAACAAAGCTGGCCTGGAAACGTCAGGCAACTGCGCAACGTCATAGAGCGCTCTATTATCCTGGCAAGAGACAACAAACTCAGCCTGGAAGATTTGGAAAGAGGATACCAGGGTGGCATCAGCAAACGGATGGAAAGCCTGCCTGCTATAGAACTAGCAGATATGGAAGAGCGAATGATCAAGGCCGCCCTATCGAGACACAATTACCAAATTACAGCAACGGCAGCAGAGCTGGGTCTGACCCGGCCTGCTCTATACAGACGAATGGAAAAATACGGCATACCTCATGAGCGGAGCTAAGCGATACTGGATCTACATAGCTTTTTTGCATCTAGCTATAGGTGGCATTGCCTGGTGGTCGCTTAGGGATAGCCTACACTGGTTTCTGTTGGTTGAGTTTGCATTAGCGCTATCCCTGATCGTCGCTTATGGTTTGTACAGAAAATTGATTGCTCCTGTCGAACTGATCAGCCAGGGAACCGCAGCGCTAAATGACCAGGACTTCGGACTCAGACTTCGACAAGTCGGAAGCCCAGAGGTCAATAAGCTGATCGACGTATACAACAAGCTACTGGATCAACTCCGATCAGAGCGCGTGCAGACCAGAAGCCAACACTATTTTCTGACCCAACTCATCGTCGCCGCAGATATCGGGTTGATCATCCTCGACTTCGACGGCAGGCTGAGTAGCATCAACCCCTGGGGACTGGACCAACTCGGCTTGAGCGAACGAGACCAACTACCCGAACTACTGGATGAGATAGAACATCCGCTGGCCACACAACTAGCCTCGCTGGCTGAAGAGGAAAGGAATGTGCTCATATTGCCTGGCAACAAGCGATACCGATGCGATACCGATTTCTTTATCGATCAGGGTTTTAAGCGGCGCTTCATCCTTTTTCAAGACGTCAGTCAGGAGTTATTTGCCGCAGAAAAGAAAGCATACGGCCAGGTCATCCGCATGATGGCACACGAGGTCAACAATAGCTTTGGTGCCAGTAGATCCATCATCGATATATTGCTCAAAGAATCGGATATACCGGCCGAAGAGTGGCGGGAAATGGCCGCTGAGTATTTGCCCCTGATCCGCGAAAGAGGCGAAAATCTCAACCGGTTTATGCGCCGTTTTGCCGATGTGGTCAGGCTTCCTTCCCCAGAATTGGAGCGCATTCCCCTAAACGAGCTGATGGGTAAAGTGAGGTCGACCATGCTCGCCGCAGCCAAAGAAGCCAATGTAGATATTGATCTATATACCTCTGCCAGGCATCCACACATCATGGGCGACAAGATCCTGCTCGAACAGGTCATCTACAACGCATCGGTCAATGCCCTGGAAAGCATCCAGCAACAGGCAGGCGGGCTCATCGAGTTTCGAGTCGAATGCAATGGTAAAACCGCCGGTTTCTCCATAGTAGACAATGGTGCCGGGATTTCAGATGAAGAGCAGGAAAAGATATTCTCCCCCTTCTTTAGTACCAAACCCACCGGACAAGGGGTGGGCCTAACTCTAAGCCGCGATATCTTACGCGGTCACGGTGCCACCTATAGCCTACGCACAGATGATGACGGCCTCACTCGATTCCAGGTGGCTATGGAGCTTGTTTGAAAATAATCAATTTCATTGCTATTGCGCGGAGAGGATTTGATTCCGCAGTCTAATCCAAGCTTGGTTCCCATTCCGCGAAAATCAAATAGCGCTTTAGTGCTTCCGTCTTTTCGTAGAAATCAGTTGTCTTCGCGATTTCCGCGCACTAGAAAAAAGAAACTACACACTAAAAGCACCAGTCTACGCTAGAACATCAAGCTAAGACATGGCCTCCTTAAGCGCTTCAACCAGCGTCTGCATATCCCGCTTGCGGTTATATACATTGGGCGACACCCGCATAGACTCTCCTCTAAAGGAAACCTTTATTCGCCTGCGCTTAAAAATATCGGCGAGGCGAGCTGGGTCGTAACTGGCCGGAAGGGTAAATCCAACCAGATGTTGTGCTCTGTTTTCAGGCAGATGGATGCCGAGATTAGCCAGCTCGGGCATAATGTCTTCCCACAAGTTGAAACAATAGTCTTGTATGGCTTCAGGATTCCAGCTCAGTAGCTGCTGCAAGGCCGTAATTTGCATGGGAACGAATACAAAGTTACTCTGCTCACCCATAGCATATCTGGCTGCCCCAGACCGATAGTTGTCCTGGTAATTGACCATGTTTTTAAAGTTTTGACTATCCCATCGATTAATCCAGTTTTCCTCTATTGGTCGACCATTATCAAATGCGGAGCCGTAATAAGCATATCCGGTACAATAAGGGCCCATGAGCCATTTGTATCCGGCACAGATCAAAGCGTCAGGATCGAATTTGCGTACACTGAACGGCAAAGCACCCACCGATTGCGTACCGTCAATCACCAGCCAGGCACCCAGCTTTCGGGTAGTTTCTCGCAAGGCAGCCAAATCGTATCGCGTACCGTCGGCCCAGTGGATGTGGGCACATGCGAGCATGGCGGTATTTTCGTCCATGGCTTCCTGCAAAGCCGCAGTCCAGGATTCGCTCCTACCTGCTTCCTCTCCAGGGCAAGGCACCAGACGAAGTTCCGCTCCAGAATCAGAACAAATTTTTGCCCAGGAATAGTAATTAGAAGGAAATTGATTTGCCGGCAGAACGATGTTTTGTCCTGGCTGCAGCTTTAAATTGGCCGCTACAGTTGCCATGCCATAACTCACCGATGGGATGATTGCAATGCGTTCGGGCTCTGGACAATCGACAAGCTGCGCGAATAAACGCTGAAGTTCTACGACTGGTCCAAAGAAATCTTCGACCGTAAAGCGACTCGGTCTGTTTTTTCTACCCAGGCCGTGTACACCAGCTGCATATACCGACTTGAGTTGCGGAGACATATACGCTCCGTTCAGAAAAACATCGTCAATCTCCAGGTCGAAAAGATCCCGCTGACAAGAGAGTGTTTCTGGTGGCATTTGACTCATACGCTCAATATAAGAAATCAATTTCCTACCTATCTTTGCACAAAGCGAACTAATGAGTAGAAAAATGGTCGCCGGCAATTGGAAAATGAATACCAATCCGGCACAAGGACTAGCACTTGCCCAAGGTATTATAGACCAGTCGAGACCCAAGGTGCCTGTGGTTTTTGGTGTCCCCGCCATCCAACTGTTGAGCATACAAAATCTAGTAGCAGAACATGACCATTTCTTTGTGGCCGCCCAAAATATGCACCAGGCAAACGGCGGTGCATACACCGGCGAAATCAGCGCGCCCATGTTGGCCAGCGCCGGTATCACTTATGTCATCCTCGGCCACAGTGAGCGACGGGAATACTACGGAGAAACCGATGTGCTCATAGGAGAAAAAGTCAGAAAAGCCATCGAGCACGGCATCAAGCCCATTTACTGTTGTGGTGAAAAGCTGGACATCCGCGAAGCAGGCCACCATGAGTCGCATGTGGGCGAACAGCTCAAAACAGCCCTGTTCGATCTCTCTACAGATGACTTCGCCCATGTAACCATCGCCTACGAGCCCGTATGGGCCATAGGAACGGGCAAGACCGCCAGCCCGGAACAGGCTCAAGCCATGCATGCCCATCTACGCAAACTTATTGCCGACCAATTTGGAGCCGATGCCGCAGAAAACACCACCATCTTATACGGTGGCTCAGTCAAGCCTGCTAATGCCAAAGAATTGTTTGCTCAACCCGATGTAGACGGCGGCCTGGTAGGCGGAGCCAGCCTTAAAGTGGATGATTTTAAAAATATTATTGCATCAATTTAAAAAACCCCCTATCTTAGGAATTACATAGCTTTTTTCACGGGTTGCTTTTTATACATTCATGATCTCCAAGCACGCTTTACTCATTCTTATCATAGCCATACTAGGTAGCACGGGCCTTTTCGCTCAAGAAATTCTATGGGAAGTTGAAGGGACTTCCGCGGGTTTGCGTCCCTATCCGCCCTCCAATGTCCGCTATCTCGACAACCTGGAATTGGTAGGAGAAATGGCCATAGACGAATCCTGTCGCCTCCTGGTCGGCTGGTCTGACGAGCACGGCCACTTTCTGACCAATACCACCAATGGTGAAATGAGTGCACCACTTTACTACAACGAAGGCTACGACGGCTACCTCCTAGATCTCAAAGCCTGGCGAGTTGGAGAATCTTTCGACTACCTCATCATCGGCAGCTTCGGAACCGAAGATGGCTGCGCAGGCCTTCAGGTCTTCTACCTCCGCGATATGAGCTGCCTCGAATACTGGTCAGAAGTGCCCCTTACCGCCTACGAAGATGTGCCCTCCGAAGAGCGCCCCACCAAGCTACCAGAGGAACCCTTTTTGTATTCTGCTTCTGTTCTGCCACACATCCGACCAGCCCTTCCTGTAGAAAACAAGATTTCCATCAGCCTCAGCGCTGGCTGGTACCAGCTCTATACCGACTCCTACCCCCAGTGGTTTGCAGACCGCCTCACCCTCAGCGTCGACAGCAGAGGATGGCAGCTGCTCTATCCAGCTAGGTAGACCAACTCAAGCTTTCCTACAGAAGACCTCGCCTTTCACACATTGCAAATAAATAGCTCTACCCACTACCTCGGTTTGTAGGTGCGCCCTATATTTGCGCTCCCACAAGCCGAAGTGGTGAAATTGGTAGACACGCACGTTTCAGGGGCGTGTGTCTTCGGACGTGGGGGTTCGAGTCCCCCCTTCGGCACTTTTAAAAAGATCGAATAGGCCCTTGGTCAATTTGGTCTTTTCATTTTTAGGCTATGATCAAAGTCTACGTCATTAGGTCAATTGAATCAGATTACCTTGGGCAAATCGTTTCTTGATTGGCACAGAATAGCCGTACATCCTGAATTTTTATACGATCTTCTTATTTTGGGCCAAATAATTGCCTTCCCCTTCGAAATGCAAACTTTAATGATAGAAATCCTAAACAACCCTTGGGTAAGTGGAATTGCAGGTGGAACAATTAGCAGTATTATCGCCTTTTTTATTACTCGGAATTACATTTTGAACAAAGAAAGGCTTAAAGGAAAGCACCTGTATCAATATCCAGCATTCTACCCCATTAAGACAAATTTGGAAAATGAAATTGAAATTGACCGAGATACACTTCTTGAGTCATTGATATATTTTACACAGAAAAGAAAGGACCGCCTTTCAGCATTCGAGTTATTTTCATTAATAGACAGCTGTAGGTTGTCAAAAGACTTCAATGAATTTGAAAATAAGGCTTATTTAAATTTTTTAAGAAAATATTCTCGGGAAAGATTGAAAAAGTGGAATTCAGAATACCATGAATTACTAAGACCATATCAGGAAATCGTAAACTCACTCGGAGACACCTTCAATGGATTGGAAATAGAGTTTGTACTCCATAGAGCAATTAATCCTATCAAGTCTATTATAGCCTTAAAAAATACAGTTTTTAAAAGAGATCTGAATGGAGCCAACACAAGTTTTGGATTAACCCTCATCAAAGACTATGGGATGATCCAAGACAAAACAAATAGAAGGAAAAGTGAAGTTAGCTACGAAGTAACACTTGGTGATAAAAAGGTAAAATCTACTACAATACCTATTTTTGACGACAAATACGGTCTTTTAGGATTTCTGTGCTTGAATATTCCAATTCATGAAGATAAATACACTGGAAATATACCCGTAAAAACATTCTTTCAATCCTTTTTCCGTGTCAATGAGAATAAAAGGATAAATGAAGTAATATTAAAATCTAAAATTTCAAAAACCGAATAAAGATATAATGGACTATAGACTGACCAATAAAGACAGATCCCATTGAATTTTTTCTTAAACATATACTTGCTAGGCTTAAGCTTTAAAGCTCCTCAACAGCATAATTGCATAGCCCTACACTTCATGCAACCCCCGCCCCACACCCGTCGTCCTTCTAACAAAATACACACTTTATGGAAAGGGCAAAAAACCTGCTGCTATTGGTCCTGCTGGTCGGACAACATCTATTAGCCAACAATGGACATATAGCCTACATCTATCCAATATCCGGGCTGACAATCGATGGCGATTTGAGTGACTGGCCAGCGGAAGTCCAATTCCACACCATGGAAACGGTCCACTACGGAAATGGCGTCGAGGGACCTGAAGACGCAGCTGCCAAATGGTGCGCCGGCTACGATGCCGAGGCAAGCGTCTTGTATGTGGGAGTAGAAATGCGCGACGATGATTATGTCAAAACTCCAGACAATCCGCACTACAGCAGCCACGACTTTCAAGTGCTTTATCTCGACCCGATGCACAGCCGCGAAGGGTCTGGAGTCATTGGGTACGAGATCGATGAAGACCATAGAAAAATCGTAGAGCAGGAAATGCTAACCTTCTACCCACAAGTAAGGGATGCCAGTTTCGATCAGGTGGAGTTGCAGATTAAACGCAGGGGAAATGTCGTCACTTACGAATGGAAAGTTCAAATTTCAGGTCAACTTGTACCAGGCAGGGTGATCGGCTTCGACTATGGCGTCTTTGATAAAGATACCGACCAAGACCAGATCATGGTCACCTGGGGTCCACAAGGCGGTGGTAAGTTCATGAATAGCGATCGCATCGGTGACTTGGTCTTGTCAACACGCGATCAGGCGCTCGCAAAAGTCAATGGACAATTGGTCTGGGCAGATACTCCGGCATCGAACTGGCCTTCTTTGGTCAGATTGAGCCACAGCACATCACCCGATATTTTTTATAGTACTCATGTAGACTCAACTGGTCACTTTAGTCTATCCATCCCAGAGGGCGAATACACCGTACATGTACCCACCAGCCGTCAGATGGTGGACTGGAATAAAATAGATATTGTAGAAGCTACAGGCCCCGATATAGCGCTGCGTATCTCTTCTGATCAATCGGTCGATTTGGAACCCATTACAGTAAGTTTGGTCCCCAAACCCGACCTCATACCCGAAGAGGGCGTCTTGATTAAACCTTTTAATGAAGCTACATCCAGGCAAGTGGATGAATTTGTGGCGGCATATCGGGCTCACCTCAATATTCCGGCAGTCTCCATGGCGCTGATCCAAAATGGCGAATTGGTCTATCACCAGACCTATGGTGTAGAAAACACCATATCCAAAGCCCTGCTTCGCGATGAAGCAGTCTTTGAAGCCGCGTCTATCACCAAGCTGGTTTTTGCCTACGCCATGAATCGTCTGGTGCAACGCGGCGAATTCGACCTAGACAAACCACTCTACGAAACCCTACCCTTTCCAGAGCTGGAAGAAAGTCCAGAATACAAAAAGATGACGGCCCGGCATGTGCTCACCCATGTCTCTGGATTACCCAACTGGGGCAGGGAGCTAAACAATGAACCCGGAACAACCTATGGCTATTCTGGCGAAGGATTCGAGTATCTCAAAAGGGTCCTAGCCAGTGAGGACTTAGATAAGCTACCTGAAATCATTCAGGGTCATCTAGAGCAGGAAATACTCGAACCACTGGGTATGACCAATACCTATTTCATGTGCAATGATCGCCTTCCAGAACTAAAAGTCGCTGGCCATTACGATGGCATACCCAATATGTTCGATTGCCCCGATCAGCCTGGTATGGCCTACAGCATGCATACAGAAGCAAAGGATTTTGTCCCTTTTGCTCTCGCATTGCTCAATCGAGAGGGACTGACAGAAGCGCAAGCGCAAGAAATGTTTACAATCCATACCCTGTTCGAAGAAGAAGATTGGACAGATGGATACCAAGCCGGTTTCGGGTTAGGTGTAGCTTTGCGCGATTCACCCCAAGGCCGGGTGTTTGGTCACGGTGGCAACAATGGCGATTTCAAATGCTCCTTCGAAATGTACGAAGAACTGAAAACGGGCTTCATCGTATTCACCAACGCGGATACAGCAGAGCCATTTCTATATGACTTGATCAACTTTTTGGTGGAGGGTAAGAAAGCAGAATAGGCAATTACCTACCCCATATTCTTCACCAGTTCTGCGGTATACTTGACAGGCATGGCCGTCACCAGCTTGTACATCTCTTCGGCATCTTCGCCCAGCACCAGGCGCTCCTTACCCCTTTCCAGTGCATCGAATATGGCATCTGCTGCTTCATCAGCACTCAGCCCACCAAAACCCCGGAAAGTTTCTGCCAGCTTTTCGCGGTGGGTCTCGTTGTGATTTTCGCCAATCAGTGAATCATTGACGATGTTGGTCTGTACCGCCCCCGGATGCACACACAAAGTTCTGATATTCGTTCCGAATAGCTCCATGCGCAGGCTTTCGGTAAATCCCCGGACGGCGAATTTCGAGGTGCAATAAGCCACTTGTCTGGCGATGCCCAGCATCCCCATAATGCTCGATATGTTGATGATGGAACCACTGTTTGCTTTCAGCATCTGAGGCAAAAAGTACTTGGTCATCGTGATCGTTCCCCAGAGGTTGATATCGATCAATCGTCTGAAGTCGGTCAGTTCCGTGCGGGTAAATGATCCGCCCACTAGGGAAATTCCGGCATTATTGAACAGCAAAAGCGACTTTCCCGCAAGCTTGGGCATCGTGTCTTGGGCAAACTGTGCTATGGCAGCCGCATCAGACACATCCAGCAGATGGGTGTCCAGCTGATGCTCATCTAGCAATTGGGCAGTCTGCTCTAGATACTCTGCATTTACATCTGTCGCAATCGGGAATATGCCTCTTTTCGCAGCAGCTAAAGTCAATGCGCGTCCGATACCCGAACCCGCGCCAGTAATGATAGCTATACTATCGGTATGGTCAATCATACCGTAATGATAGCTACTAAATCAGACATTAAATCTAAAGTGCATGACATCTCCGTCGTGAACGACGTATTCTTTGCCCTCCACATTGAGCTTGCCCGCATCGCGTACCGCAGATTCACTACCGAACGCCACATAATCGTCATACCCGATAACTTCCGCGCGAATGAAGCCCTTCTCGAAATCGGTATGTATCACACCCGCTGCCTGTGGTGCTTTTGTTCCTTCGGTGATCGTCCAGGCCCGCACTTCCTTTTCCCCGGCAGTAAAGTAGGTAACCAAACCCAGCAAGCTGTAGCAAGCGCGTATCACCTTATTGACACCGGGCTCTTTCAGGCCCATATCTTCAATGAATTCGAGCCTTTCCTCCCGCGTATCCAACTCGGCTATGTCCGCCTCTATACCCGCGCTGATCAATATCACTTCTGCCGGCTCATCGGCTACGGCTACCCGAAAACGCTTCGTGTGCTCATTGCCCGTTTCCATAGCATCCAGATCGACATTGCAGACGTACAAAATGGGCTTTGATGTCAGCAGCATGAGCTCTTTTACCATTTCATCATCTCCCTGGAAAGAGCGTGCCGGGTTCTCTGACTCCAGGTGAGCCAATAGACTTTCGCAGGTAGATACAATGCGCTTCGCGTCTTTATCCCCGCTCTTCGCCACCTTTTTGTACTTATCTAAGCGCTTTTCGACCGTTTCTATATCCTTCAGGATCAACTCCGTATCTATGATCTCCTTATCCCTGACTGGATCCACATGTCCATCTACGTGTACGACATTATCGTCGTCAAAACAGCGCACCACGTGTACGATGGCGTCCACTTCCCGAATATTGGCCAAGAATTGATTGCCCAGGCCTTCACCCTGACTCGCCCCTTTGATCAGTCCGGCAATATCGACTATGTCTACCGTTGTGGGAATCACCTTCTGAGGACTGACTAACTCCGCCAGCTTATCCAGTCTGGGGTCGGGCACACTGATTACGCCTATGTTCGGCTCCTTCGTCGCAAAAGGATAGTTTGCTGCCAGCGCTTTTGCCGAAGTCAACGCATTAAAAAGTGTCGATTTGCCTACGTTGGGCAGGCCTACAATGCCACATTTCAGGGCCATGGTCTCAAAATTTGGCGCAAAGATAATCCAACTGAGCGTTTGACAAGCTGCCAGGCATTAAATCAACTTGTACAAGTACCCCTTAGTGTAATTTTTACACTAGTTTTGCGGCTCAAAACACAAGCTTGTGATCCTTGTAGGAGATTGTGGTGGTACCAAAGCTGACTGGGCATGGCTACAAACTGGCCACAACGATCAAGTAGTCAGTACCCTGGGGTTTAATCCAGTGGTTCACCAGGCAGATCGCCTGCGCAAAGAGGTGGACAAGCTGGCCAATGATCTGTTGCCCAACCTTCAGGCTCAGCAGATCTATTATTATGGAGCAGGCTGTTGGGATGTCAGGCGGAAGCGCATCGTCGAGCAGGAACTGAAGCGCACATATCCAAAGGCAGACATTCAGGTCATGCACGACCTGTTAGGTGCTGCACGTGCAGCTTGTGGCCACGAAGCAGGAATCGCTTGTATTTTGGGTACAGGCAGCAATTCTTGTCAATACGACGGAAGTCAGGTCACCGACAACATCACCAACCTCGGATACCTGCTCGGTGACGAAGGCAGCGGTACCCACTTGGGTAAAAGTCTGCTACGAGCGTATTTCTACCGGGAGCTCGACCATAAGCTTACCCAAGCCTTCGAAGATTACGCCCAGATCGATGCCCTAACTGTAAGAGACAGAATCTACGAAGGTGATGCCCCCAACACCTATCTGGCAGAATTTACCCGATTTATGTCGGAGCACAAAACACACCCGTCTATCGTGACCATGGTACTCGAATGCTTTGGCGAATTTCTGGACCGCCATGTCAGAAAATATATAGGCCATCAGGCCATGCCCATATCCTTCATAGGATCTATTGCTTTTCACTTCCGAGATTTGCTGCTCGTCGCCTTAGAACAGCGTAACTTGCAGCCAGGAAATTTTGTACAAAAGCCCATACAGGCACTGGCCGATTTTCACCGGGCTACACTTCAATAACAGAGCCGCTAGAGTTAGATGCAAAGACAAGACATCCGAAGAATAGCCGTTTTCACATCCGGTGGTGATGCCCCCGGCATGAACGCTGCCGTGCGGGCCGTCGTTCGCACAGCCGCTTTCAACAACCTGCACGTGTATGGTGTAGAACGCGGATATGAAGGAATGATAAAAGGGCAGTTTCGCCGACTTGACCGCCGCGACGTAGCCAATATCATTCAGTACGGTGGCACCGTACTCAGAACAGCAAGGTCCCAGGCTTTTCGAACACCGGAAGGCAGAAAGCAGGCCTACGAAAACCTCCTTGCACACGATATCGATGCCTGCGTAGCCATTGGCGGAGACGGCACCTTTACCGGTGCTATGATCTTCAGCGAAGAGTATGGCATACCATTTATCGGCCTGCCTGGCACCATCGACAATGATCTATACGGCACAGACTTTACCATAGGTTTCGATACAGCAGTCAATACCGCCATAGAAGCCGTAGACAAAATCAGAGACACAGCCGATAGCCACAACCGTCTCTTTTTCGTAGAGGTTATGGGGCGCCATTCCGGCTACATCGCCCTGTACACCGCCATTGGTTCAGGTGCCAGCGCCGTACTACTCCCAGAGTCAGAGTCCAATATGGAGGATCTGCTAAATGTATTTCGCAAAAATCGGGCGCGTGGGAAGTTGTTTAGCATAGTCGTAGTAGCAGAGGGCCATCCGCTTGGCGGTGCTGCGGGCATAGCTCAGGCGCTGCACGAAAAAATTTCGGACATGGAGCCCAAGGTCACTGTCATCGGTCACCTGCAAAGAGGCGGTTCCCCTACTGCCTCCGACCGTATGCTGGCTAGCCGCCTAGGGCATGCTGCCGTCAATTTACTGTTGGATGGCCAGGAAAACGTAGCTGTTGGTTTGGTCAACAACGAGGTGACCATAAATAGCTTTAAAGAAGCCGTGACCAAGCACAAAATCCCGCCTCGCGAATTAATTGATCTGGCAGGAGTTCTGTCGTTGTAGATGTTGGGATCGCATAGTTTGTAGCTATCCTAATACCATCATTTTTTGATAATATTCGATTGCCAAGCCACCCCTAGTTCAGGCGTTTTTATCTCTAGGCTATAAAAGCCTTTTGGGAACGCACTCAAGTCAATATCTAAACCTGAGGTGCCCACATCATAAACCTGAACCATTCGGCCACGGCTGTCATATATATGTAGACTTCCGCGGGTCGGAACTTCCCGTATATACAGAAAGTCTGCTACCGGATTAGGAAAAATCTGGATATCAGCATAGCGATCCCGAAACTGGACAGTGGCGATGTTGCTATAACCAAAACTGCCATCCAGATCTACCTGCTTGAGCCGGTAACTGTTTGCACCCTTAATGGGTTGGGGATGAATGAATTGGTAGCGATCCTCTCCCTGAGCAGGTACCCGCCCTACTCTATTCCAGCCGCCGTTTATGTCCAGGTGTTCAACCTCGTAGTGGCTGAGATCGATTTCTTCGGCTATGCGCCAGTCCAGCAATACATCGCGGTCTCTAGCACGCGCCTGTAATGGGCTGGCATAGACCACCGGTAAAACCAGAGGGTTGGTCATTTGGGCAGCCAGATTTCGTATGTAAGCCGCCTGATAGTAGATAGCAGGCTCCGAGATCTCCCAACTGTTTTCATTAAAACTCCCATTCCAGCCGGTATTCCAGTCTTTATAGCTTTTCTGTATAGGTTGATTGGACGGCGGAGAGATCGACCCAACTGTAAATGTGGGATTGGGCCCTCCAGATACAAAGCCAGGCGCAGGACCATATTGAGAGGTTTCGCTATTGTCCCAGATGGTGCCATCGTAAAACCAGGTGTGGTAAATTTCTTTTATTCCTCGATCTGCTCCGCGACCTTGCATGCCAGAGATATAGACCAATCCCAGCGGATTTACACCATGGAAATTGTGCAGCAATGCAGCCGACTGATCTCGGTAGTTGGCTTCCTGCCCAGAGTTGATACCGTAGTAAACCAAGCTGTTATTCAAGCTTCCGTACCTCGATTTGATGTTGTTGCTACCCCAGAAGTAGGACCAATCGGGCATAAATCCACGGTATAAATCGCCGGTATTCAGTCCAAAGAAACCATTCCAATTGTTGGTAGCAGCTGTCGTAATGGAGTTGATGATTTCATTGCTCAAAGTAGAGTTGGCACCGACCAGCGTTGTGTAGTAAAGCAGAGCATCGTTGAGCTGAGACTTATCGCCGCCCCAAAAGCCGGTTTCCAGAGGTTCCAGTCGTCCGGCAGCATCAGCGGCTACGACAAAGTCACTGTAATCACTATTACCAGTCAGGGCATAGAGATGAACGGCAGCTACTACGGCAAAATCCCATTGAATATTCTCTGGCAGATCAGCATCTCCAGCCTTAATCGTGCCGTCATCACAATCCAACTCCAGTGCGTTGTTGTTGGCCAGAGTTTGCCAGTATGCAAAAGTGGATATGGCGTTGGTTTCCAGGTCACTGACAAAGGATGAAAAACCCGGCAAGTCTCCGTACACCTCAGCAGCTTGTGCAAACATGGCCGAGGCCGATATGCTGGCAGAGCTACAGGTCGGGCCGTAGTATCTATCATCCGTATTGGCACTAGGCGGGGCAGCGGAATTGTCGTTGAAGCTGATGCTGCCCATCTTATTGATGACACTTCCGTCGGGATTGGTCATCTTGAGTAACCAGTCCAATTCCCATTTGATTTCATCAAGTAAATCCGGAATTCCATTGCCGGATTCCGGAATATTCCAGTTGTCGGTGAATGCCTCTGGGTTCTCCACATACGCCCACAAGAGTGGATTGACCGCACTGAAGGCAAAGCTGACATATTTGTTGTAGTCGCCAGCATCGAACCAGCCCCCACTGAGATCTCTTCTCAAACTCTGATCACCCGGATTGCTCAAAGCGATACAATCTGCATCCTGATTTGGATTCAGAAAATTAGTGCCATCTACCCA
>JBCDFE010000062.1:0-20685 GCA_039178745.1 Bacteroidota bacterium
CCGTAGACAATTTTGTGCCGGTAGCTGGCTATTTCGATAGTATTTATGTCGAAGTAACAAGTGGACCAAATCCCACCTTGGCGAGCAGCAACCCCATTTCTAGTTCGACTTGGTCGGGATCTGTCGTTACACCCGATCAGAGTTTCAGTTATGTACCAGCTGGTGGAGCAACGACGCCTTTGTTTGATTTGCCATTGCTGGACTTCTGCATCACTCCGGAATTCTCTATGGATTCTACCGTTCTGACCGTATTTTTCTTCAATACGGAAGAAGATACGGTTTGCGTAGACTCTGTGATGGCGATTTGTATGCTCGATGATCCCTGTCCGGAGATAGAGACCTTCTTAGTCCAAAGTCAGGATGACCCCTGTTGCTACGATGTGGTTTTTGCGAATAGCTTTACCGCTGACCCAAGCTTGCTGCAAGGTGTGAGCGTTCAATGGCTAGACGGGCCCGGTAGTGGAGGTTTTGAGTCGTATACCGCCCTTCCGATTCCCGGCTGGAACCCACCGACCATACAAACGCCCAACTTCGAATTTCTATTTACGCATGCGTCGGGATCACTACCTGTTACTGCAGGTACTACATTGATGGAATTCTGTGTGGAAGAGGCCTTTAGTACCGATTCTACCTTTATCGAAACTAGTATTCTGACAGAGGTCGATACTATCTGTAATGACACTTTATCGGCCTTCTGCCCAGGCTGCTTGACCATTGATGATGACGGTTTTTCTTGCACTGACGATGGTGATTACATCTACCTCTTCTCATTCACCAACAACAGTGATTTTCCCGTCAATCGAGTGGTGCTTCTCCAGGCTGATGGACAAACCGGCCTGAATGCCGAATCCGTTATTGATTTGGGCGTGACAGTACCAGTAGGCGGTAGCTTCAGTACGGGTATTCCAGTTGATCTGAGTGGTGAGCCGGGTGACGAAGTGTGCTTCGATATTGTCCTCCGTTTTGTGGTGCCCGATCAGCAGATCAATATTGAGTGTTGTTTTGTGACCCATTGCGTTGTCCTGCCCGAATGCGAAGAGGTCTTCCAGTTGCCATGTCCGTTTGTCGATTTCTTCTGGGCGGTTCCTTGCCCAACTGATCAGATACAGCCGGTTTGTGGCTGCGATGGGATAACCTACGCCAATCCGTGTTTGGCACTTTTCAACCAGGTACTGGACTGGACGGTAGGCCCATGTGATTCGGGTGGTGGAGCTCGCCCAAGTATCAGGGTTTTCCCTAACCCAGTCACAACCGAGCTGACCGTCATCAGTAATCGCCCAGAATCGGCCCAATTGAGCCTGCTCGATCTCTCTGGTCGCCAGAGTCTGAACCAAGCCGTAGACTTTAGTGGTGGAGCTTTTCGCTTAGATGTTAGTCGACAGTCGCCAGGGGTTTACTCTGTATTGGTGCGCTATGACGATGGCACTCAGGATGTCGTCCGATTTGTAAAAGAGTAGTGATTTATGCCTCGTTGCGGTCTTGCCGCAACGAGGCTACTTAAAGTACCGAAATCATGCGGACTTTCTTTGTAGCCCTGCTTGTATGGTGTACTTGCTCAATCTCTGCCCAGACTCGCTTGATTGCTAACCCAGATTCCACTACATGCTGCTTTACATTTGATTATAGCCTATTACCTTCAGATCAGCCCATCAATAGTCTGGAGGTCAGCTTGCCGCCAAATATTCAATGGGACAGCTATCAAGTCGATCTGGCCGGAGGATGGCGAATTTTTCCTATACCCGGCCAGAATGGATTCCAGATCTTCTTTGTCGATAGCCAGAACAACCTACTGAACTTTCCCGAAGAGGGAATGGGGATTTTCTCAGCATGCTTTGAGCTGAATTCCTTTGAAGATCAGGTTCCGCTAACTGTAGAATGGAAAAGAAATGCGAGTGTGGAGGTGAGAGAATCGCTGTTTCTTAGCTGTGGCAATTGTGTATTGCTGCTAAGGACTGAGGTCAGTTGCCTGGATGAAGGAGGATACGAGCTCAGTTTCAGCTTTGTCAATAACTCCGCTTATCCGATGGATGAAATCAGGCTGGCCGAGCTAGGAAGTACTGGAGCTTTGACTAATACCAGCATACCACTGGATACCATTCTTGCCCCTGGAGACACATCTGCAGCCGTAGTTATTAACCTTGCCCCAGCTGCTGAAGGATTGGATGAAATTTGCTTCTACTTGACAGGTAGCAGATCAGAAGGCCAGTTTAGTATAAAATGCTGTACGGCTCAGCGCTGTATAGAGCTTCCCGTTTGTGATCGCTGTTGCACCGACTTTGAGACCTTTGAGTCAGATGTAGCCGAAGGCTTTAACTTGCAATATCTCAACGATAGTCCTGACTCGTTTTGCGCCAATCCCAGGGTGCGCTTGTCTGCTCGGGCTCTGAATGATTGTGATCAGGTAGTATTTTCGATACGGGATGTAGATGCTGCAGCCACCTTGTCGACGCCAGCCATGGGACGCGACACGGTACAGTTTGGACCAGATTTACTCCCAGCCATTTATGAAATATGTATGCGCGTGCGCAGGCAAAATCTGAGCGGTGAAGATTGCTTCATCGAAAACGAGCTCGTCGTCTGTAGTACAGTACCATTGCTTTGCGATGATGACTGCGGAAGTGAAGAAGATTTTATGGCAGACGTAGATGCAGGCTTCATGTATACACAATTTGATGAAGGAACAGAATGTGGCGAGGTCATTATAACTCTAATCCCAAATGCACTGAATCCCGACACCGATACGGTATTGTTCTACTATAATCTAGTTGACTCCAGTGAAATTGATACAGCATTTGGCGGTATTATGTCTAACCTGGAAAATGGGCTGTACAATGTTTGTATGGAGGTGACCCGATACAGCCTATTGGGGCAGGCGTGTTTTGAAACAGATAGATACTGTGAGGAGGTACTGGTTGATTGTATATCAAGTGTGACATATCTCAATGCCCAAGATCACTTCACCATTTATCCCAACCCGGTTTCGCATACACTGTATGTCGAAGGTGGCCGACCTGCGCCTGCCTACCAGGTGCCAGCAGGCAGGGAAGTCCTGGTTTTGTACAATGCTATCGGGCAAAAAGTCAAAGAAGAGCGGATTACTCATTCCTATTTTAGATATGAGTTGGCAGTAGGAGATCTAGCTGCTGGTGTGTATATACTCGTGCTGCAAGATGACACGGGAAGATTGTATCAGACACGCATAGTACGTGAATAAAAAAGCCCGATGGCTCGCAGAACCATCGGGCTTAAATCTTAGTGGATCGACTAAATCCGGATACGGGGCTATGCTCTTTCGCGCATAGCTTCTTCGTACATCTTTTGCAACTTCTTGCGAGCAAAGAAAATGCGGCTTTTGATGGTACCTAGAGGCGATCCGAGTTGCTCGGCAATTTCATCGTACTTAAATCCTTGATAAGCCATCAGGAAAGGCACGCGGAAATCATCTGGCAGACGATCGACTAATTCTTGTAGTTCGTTAAAAGTCACTTCGCTCTCGCCATCATTACCAACGGTTCGCTCACTGCTATTGATGTAATAGTTGTTGGGCGTTTGGTCTATGATCAGATTGCGACGCACTTTCTTGCGGTAGTTATTGATAAAGATGTTGCGCATGATGGTCACGGCCCAGGCTTTAAAATTCGTACCGGGGTTATACTTCTCGGCATTGGTCATAATGCGAAGTGCCGTGTCTTGATATAAATCTTCTGCGTCATCCATATTTCCCGTCAACTTCAAACTAAAAGCCCGAAGACTAGACGTGATATTGGCAAGTAGCTCTTGTATATTTTCCTTTGGTGCGGTGATTGTAGTAGTCATTTGGGGGCAAAATTTTGATGTTGATAAGTAGCGATGTAAAATATATTTACAAAATTACGGGCAAAAAGGCATAAATGCAAGTCTTTTTGGCCGTTTGCTACATGAGCAAAGACAATAATTGTGCCAAATAGGTTGGTTAGGGACTCGATTGTAAAAAAATTTTACATTTCTTCAACCAAAAGTGCCTCCAATGCGTAATCTATGCATACCAATAAACGAGATATGGCATCGAGCGCTACCCCACCACCCGGAAATGTTGCCCCTCCAGATAGCCAGGATAACTCCGACTTGCCCAACTTTATAGCCAGCAACATCAAGCTGTTGCGCAAGCGCGCCGGTTGGTCTCAGCAAGAGTTGGCTGAGCGCGTTGGCCTGAATCGCAGCAACATCACCTCTTATGAAATAGGTACGGCCGAGCCCAAAGTTTGCAAGTTGCTTAGTATCAGTAAGTTGCTTGGCGTAACCTTGCGAGATCTCACGCGCATCGATCTGTCCGAACCCGGTGAATTAGAACTAGCTTGGGAGCGTCTTTTAGCTGAAGAAAGAGCAGATAAAGACCGGGTGGCCCTGGCCATACAAGGCCTCGAAGAGCTGGAAGAAGTTGCCCAGAGTATCACCAAATTACACCGCTTTAAATTGAAAACACTCGATGATCAGACCAAGGAGAGCCTGCAACCCCTTGGCACATACTTCGACCAATTGTCTGATCTCAATCAGCGCGTAGTGGGTGAATATCGAAGCTTACTAGACCGGCTAAAATGTCACTGCTAAAATGGCAGCAGCTGCGAAAAGCATGACTTGAGCACGCATCTTCGTTATTGTGCCACGATCTCGTAAGACCAAATTTCTTCGCCTTCCACATTGCGTATGCTCATACGCATCTTTCTGTCTTCCCTTGGGCCACTAAACTCAATGAAGCCAAAATTTCGCTCCGAAACCAGCGTCTCTGGAACTCGATTGGCATTCATTTCATCCACATTCCGACCACTACCTGAAGTCAGTGGGCTAGAGGTAAAATCATATACCACATTATCTTCAGACAATTCGAGTCTATTCAGCTCGCTATGATGTCGATCTCCACTAATGAAGATCACATTTTTTATGCCTTCCAGCTCAAGCCGATTTAATAGTTGGTAGCGTTCGTAAGGAGCCACGTTGGCATAGATTTCATATCGCTCGGCCGTATTGAGCACTTGGCCACCGATACAAACCAGCTTAAAAGTCGCGTCGCTACTCACCAGGGCTTCAATCAGCCAGTCTATCTGGTATTTGCCTAGTATTTCCCGCTCATTGCGATTAAACATATCATTAGGTGTTCGGAAATATCGGTTGTCGAGCAAAAAGAAATCGACATCATTATATCTGAACATACTCGTAATACCGCCATCCTGTCCCGGCAGGCCAGAACCGGGGTTCCCCCAAAATAGATCAAAAGCTTCCTTGGCTATGTCCTTATTTATCCATGACCGATCACTGTCATTGGGCCCAAAATCGTGGTCGTCCCAGATGGCGTAGTTGGCGGTATGTGCCAGCAGTGGCTGCATTTCAGGCAGTGAGCGCGTATGCGTATATCGATGAAAAATACCCGTGCGGGTCCACCAGTCGGGCTCTCGTAAATAGTTGTTGTCGCCAAGCCAGAGCATAATATCTGGTTCTGCTTCATCTATCGCCTCAAATATCTCGTAGTTGCCACCATATCCATCACCGGGGCGATCGTACTGAGCTTCATTGATATAGGTACAACTCCCCAGAGCTACCTCAAAATCGGGAGGGTCGGTACGCCAGCGCCAAATCGCTTGGGTCGTAAATGTGGTGGGGTAGGGCAGCGAAACCAGCTGACCATCTACCCAAACTTCATATCTGTAGGTTTTTCCTGGCTGCACTTGATCGGCAATCAACTTAGCGGTGTGGGCTTTTTGGGCAGTAGTGGCTACAGTTTCAGTTTGTAGCAAGTCTGATGGCGTCCCCTCTTCTCGATACTTGATTTGGACTTCCGCAGGTCGAGCGGTCTGCACCCAAATCAAGACCTCTCGCATATCTACATATCCGATCATAGGGCCTGACTGAATGAGATTTTCTTGAGCTGAAACAAAGAAGCTCGCCGACCCGAGCAACAGGACTAACCATTTACGCATAAGACGAAATTTTGTCCAAAATACGAGAGGTAGATTAACTGTATTTGAACGGACGCAGATTTACCGGACTAGCACAGATTTTACGACCCAGTTGCCATCAATTTGCATACGCAAATGGGCAATCACCGCTGCGCTACTCTGGTTTTGATCATAACTCAAGTCTATGACTCCCGCAGGCAGCAGGCCAAGGCGCTGTGTACCCATTAGCCTACCCAGTGTATCATACCAGTCCACCTCCATATTCAGGGTTTGCAAAATTTCGACCGACAGGGTTTTACTCCCTTCATCCCAGCGCGAACCGATTATTTTGATGAGGACTTCCGCAGGGTCGGCTACCTCTTCCGTACTCGTTAGACAGGGTTGGCCAGGCAGATCCTGACAGTAAGCTCTGCGCACCAGGCTACTATCCAGTACATAGGGATTCTCCTTCCCGTCCTGATAAAAGGCAATGGCCGCACTGCGATCCAATTCTCTTTGGTCTACGGGATCTTCCAAATGCCATTGATAGAGAATATTCAATTGCGGTAGTATCCAATCATCGTCTACCGCATCTGCTTCTGGCCGATAAATGGTGTGAAAATAGAACATGGCTCTTGCTACGTTCCCTTTGTGGTCCTCACGGGGCTCGAATCGCATAGCTTGCAGTCGCTCGCTGTATAAATCTCGATTGTTGGTCGGTGGGCTAGATTGCTCTTGATCCAGATAGTACCAATCATCGGTTTGATTGTCGTTGATGTTGCCAAAGGGAAGATTTCCCCTATCGGTATTTACCTGCTCTCTAGTTGGAAAGAGGTGATGCATATCGGCTTCGGGGTTGCCAAAATTGGCACCAAATGCTCTCGGATAGGTATGTTCGGCATTAATACCCTTGGCAAATGCGTCTTGGGTTGGGTCTAGGTTGGGATCCAACTCTACGCCAAAGCCAGAATACACGCAAAACAGCGAGTCTCCTCGACTATCTATATTTCGCCAAAGCGTATCTCTTGCTTCACCGTATGATAGTACAGTAGTGGGCCTGAATTCGGCGCGAAGCGCATCTGCGAGCTCGCCTCCGGTCAAATTCGGGAAAATAGCCTGCCCCGGCAGCAGCTGGTGAATAAACACCACAAACGAAAAAAGAAGTAGTCTTTGCACGGCTATAAAGGTAGCTTTCTACCTGCGGAAGTCTACTGAAAGAGTCTCGAATATGGCAAAGCGCGACTAAAAATGAGGTGCGGCTGCAATAAACAGATGATTTTTTTCGCTCCTACTTAAAGTAAAATGATTTTTGATGGGCAAACAGTTAAATTCGTCCATCTTCCTGAATTAATAATCAAATTGTGAGGAAAAGTCAAAAAGCCCGACTATATTTGGAAAACAAACTTGAATTTTAAGCGTAGTATTACAGTTTGGAAAAAGCACTTAACTTTGTATCGAAAAAAAGTGCTTAGGAGTTGTGACGCCTGAAAGTTTTAGCGTCTTATAAATGTCTTTCAAGTTTACCTGAGCAAACACACACGCAAACTGAACAGCTAAAAAGAAATGCCACTCCAGTGGTGAAAGATTGAATATGGGTTTTAGGTGTTTTTCTTGGAGGGGTCACTCATGTGACCTCTCTTTTTATGTAAATTGTTGAGGTGGAGGGAATCAGTCTTTTACAGCTCAATCAGTATGTGCGCAGGGTTCTTGCACTCAATTTCTCAGATCCGCTATGGGTACAGGCCGAGCTAGCCCAGGTGTCGGTATCCAGAGGGCATTACTATCTCGATTTGGTTCAGCAAACCGAAAACGCAGCCGGGCCAATTGCTCAGGCCAGGGCCAATCTCTGGGCTTCTCAACTCCAACAGTTGCGCAGAATGAGAGGAGCCGCCATCACAGAGCTCTTCCGGCCGGGACTAGAACTACTGCTCAAAGTCGAGCCTACACTGCACGAGCGCTATGGCTACTCCCTCAAGATCGTAGACATAAATCCCGACTTTACAGAGGGTCTGCTTGGAAAGGCAAAGCGGGAAGTACTTCAAAAACTAGAGGCAGAAAACCTACTCGATCGCAACGCCAAACTCTACTTACCCAGGGTCTTACAGCGCATCGCCGTGATCAGCTCAGAGCAAGCGGCTGGATATGCAGATTTCTGTCGGCAACTCAAAGAAAATCAATGGGGATACGAGTTTTCTAACCGTCTGTTCAGAGCGGCCGTTCAGGGTGATTCTGCTGTTGAAGAAATGTCAAAAAGATTGCGTGAAATAGGCCGCCGCGCACAAGAATTTGATGTGATATGCATCTTGAGAGGCGGAGGCTCTAAGCTGGATTTAATGGCCTTTGATCAGGAAGTATTGAACCGCGAAGTAGCACACTGTCCCGTTCCGGTTTTGTCTGCCATAGGGCACGAAACCGATCAATCCGTACTCGATCTGGTGGCTCATACCTCTGTCAAAACACCAACGGCAGCAGCCGTCTTTTTGATCGATCGGATGGCGCAGTTCGAAGCAGAATTGAAGATCTATTCCAGACAATTGAAATATACCTTGTCGGAGACATTACAACACGAAAAGAGGGTATTAAATCAGTGTGAAAACAGGATGGAAGGTAAGGCTCAATTAGCCATCCGCGAGGTAGAGAGTCAGTTGGATTTACTCGACCAAAAATGGATAAATCAGGCACGCCGTCAGACTCGTGAACAACTGATGCATTTGGCTCATTTAGAGGGTGTTGTGCAAATTTTAGATCCGCTTTCGGTTTTGGAAAGAGGCTATGCGCTAATTAGCTGCGAAGGACAGCTATTATCCAGGGCTGAGCAGGCAGAATCAAGTAAAGAGGTCGTCATAAATTGGCTAGATGGACAAAAGCGGGCTAGCTTGCTTAAAACTGACCCCGAGAAAGACGTTTGATCTCTAATTTGAAAACGATTTTGTCTTCGACCGGCAAGCGCGTTTCCTCGGCCGCTCGATGTCCCATTACCCACAAGATTGTGTCATTTTTATCTACGAGCAACCAAGCGTGCACGCGCTCTAGCCGATCTATCTTTGCATTGACGAAATAGTCTTGTAGCTTTTGTGATTTGCCACCCATGCCAAAAGGTCTAAAACGATCTCCGGACCTCGGCCGGCGGATTGTCGCTTGGGCAATCATATCCTTAGGCAAGTATAAAAAATTTGGTGGGGTACGGATGATCTGGTGTCTTGATGTAGTTTGATCGTTTTTCACCGTCTTACCCAAGTCAACCAACTCTCCTGAGAGCGTAGTGAAATGGTCTAGCCGAATTTGAATATTTTGCTTTCGCCCTGGGTCGAATGCCCGTATTTCAGCTGGCTCTTCGATTGGTTTTGTACCTATAGCCACTCGATCCTGGCCAATGTAAATCAATCGGTCGGGAGTCTCCAAAAGACTACCCGGTAGCGCTTCCCTCATCTGCCTTCGGACCTCGCTATTAAAAGTGTCGGTACCGAGCATTTCTACGAGCGCTAATTCTATTTTCTTTTGATTAGGGCCAGTCAATTGTCGTCGGTCAAGCGAAAACCAGCCACGGCCATCCTTTCGAGATACTTTATGCCAGTAATCCTGAATGTTTTCAAGGTAAACCGCATAGGTATTTCTGAGTCTGTCGAAGGTTTGGGCAGCTATTTTATTCAAGCCCGGCTTTATCTGATGCAGCTTGGTAATTACCTGATGTCTAAGCTGATTGCGCAGATAATCGTCTTCGGTATTTGAGCTGTCTTCTCGCCAGATGATTTCGTTTTGCACGGCATAATTTGCCAGTTCTTCACGGCTCGTCTCTAGCAGGGGCCTCGCCAAGCCATTACTCCTGGGCAAGATTCCTCTCAGCCCGCGTAGTCCACTGCCCCTGAGAAAATTGATTAGGAAAGTTTCCAGGGCATCATCTGCATGGTGAGCCGTGAGGATGCAATCGCATGTATGAACTTCGGCCATTTTCGCTAGAAACTCATATCGCATAGATCGCGCCCTGGCTTGTAAATTTCCGTCGTTCTTTAATGACTGACTCTCTTCGTAAGTACAGCCATCCAGGTGCAGTTCTAGCCCTAGATCATTGGCCAGATCTTTGAGAAACTCTACATCTTCTCTGCTCTCTTCGCCGCGTAGCATATAGTTGAAATGAGCCAACTGCGGCCGATAGCCCAGCTCTACTAGTAGGTGTAGCAGTACGGTGCTGTCCAGTCCGCTGCTTACCGCCAGAAGCAAACGACTATTGGAGTCGAACAAATTTTCCCGCTCTATAAATGATGCGACCTTTTGTGCCAGGTTCGATCTGCTACTCATTGTGATACGGTTCGTTGCGCAAGATAGTAGCTGATCTATACAGCTGTTCTAGCAAAAACACCCTGACCATTTGGTGACTAAAGGTCAGTCTGGATAAGCTCAGTTTGGCATTAGCGCGTTCGTAGATCGATCGGTCGAAACCGAAGGCACCACCCACTAGAAAGATGAGCCGCTTGTAGGGTTGCTGCAATTGCTTGTCGAGCCATTTAGCCATCTCTACACTAGCCATCTGTTTCCCACCTTCATCCAGTAGAATGAGTCCGTCTTGGATGGTAAGTTTAGGTAAGACTAATTCGGCCTCTTTTACTTTCAGTTGCTCAGGACTCATCTTACCCGCGCCCTTCACGTCCGGTAATTCCACCACCTCGACTGGCCAGTAGTGCTTCAGCCGCTTAAGATAGATCGCCTCGCCTTCGCGCAGGTAGCTTTCTTTGGTTTTGCCGACGAAATAGCAGATGATTTTCATGAAGATGATAAAGAAACCAAAAATAGAGATTACAAGGAATAGTTCACTAAGGGCATAATGTCTAATGCAGGCAAGGAAAGACAAAATATATTTGGTGGGATAATTAGCGAATCCATGATGTGACTTTTGTTTTGTCTAAGTTTGTCCAGATTAGAATTGTCGCTTTATATTTGTCAATTATTGGTCAGATATAAAGTGCTACTTTATTTTTGTCTATAAAAGAACAATCATAAAGTAAGCGTATGCTGATTCCGAGAAGATTGACCGAACATCTCAACACCCTTTCCGACTATTTTCCAGCTGTAAGCTTGACAGGACCACGTCAGGCAGGTAAGACCACATTGCTGAAAGAGCTATATCCAAACTATACCTATCTTTCTTTAGAAGACCCATCTGTACGGATACCTGCCCAAGAAGACCCGAAAGCATTTCTAAAAAAGTTCAACGATAGAGTGATCTTTGATGAAGCCCAGCGCTTCCCGGCTTTGTTCAATTATTTGCAAGGCGTAATTGACGAGGACAGACACAATACGGGCAGGTTCATTTTGTCTGGCTCTCAAAATTTTCTGTTGCGCAAGAATATTACACAATCCCTTGCTGGGCGTGTCGGTATTGCGAAATTGATGTCACTGGATAATCTTGAACTACAAAATGCCGAGTTACTACCAAAAACGATAGAAGCTGCTATTTTAGAAGGAGGATATCCTGGGAGAATTGACATGAGTATTCAGGCTGAGTCATTTTACAGTGCCTATATATCAAGTTATTTAGAGCGCGATGTGGCAGAACTGGTGTCTGAATCTAATCTACTCACTTTTAGATTATTCATTCAGCGTTGTGCGATTGAGGCTGGGAAGACAATCAACTTCACAAAGATGGCTAGAGAGGTTGGAGTTTCGGTCCCTACGATTCAGAGTTGGATTGGGATACTGGACCAGAGTTATATCATTTTTCGCTTGCCTCCATTTTTTCGAAACCTGGGTAAGCGGCTCATTAAGGCACCGAAATTGTACTTTTACGATACAGGTCTACTGTGCTACCTACTTGGTTTGGAGAGTGCAGAAGAAGTAGAAATGTACCCAGGAAGAGGTGAGTTATTCGAGAACCTAATGATCGCAGATGCATTCAAATCTTTTCATCATCAGGGAGTAGAGCCACGCTTTTACTTTTATCGAGACAGAAGCCAACATGAAGTCGATCTCGTTTATGAGCGTGGAAATATAGCAAAGCTGTGGGAGATCAAAACTGCGGAAGAGTACCGACCAAGACTGATAGAAAGTTTAGAAAAAGTGGCTGCAATGTGGGACCGCCCCACTGAGAGCACGCTTATCTACACGGGCTATGAGTCGCATTATGTGCGAAAGTCATTTTTACAACCATGGGAAAAGATGCGTTGGGGTAAGTAATCCATCATTTAGTCTTCTGCTTAATTTTGCCTTCATTGCCCCTCTCCCTATTTTTGACCATGCGCTTGATCTTTTTTCTCTTTTTACCCTTGGGCCTGTCTGCCCAGACGCTGACCGATGACTTTGGTGACGGTGATCTACTGAATCCCGACTGGCAAGGGCAGATCGATATTTTTCAAGTAGAGGATGAACGATTGCGCCTGATGGATACGACCGGAGGCACGGCCATAGTCTATCTGCCTGCACGTACGGAGCTGAGCAGCAGCATCACGACTTGGGAGTGGCTGGCTGAGTTGGACTTCGCTCCATCGGGTAGCAACTATGCCGAAGTACGGCTGACCACGGCCCCACCAACAGGAACCAACGAAGATGAGGGCTATGTGCTGCGTATAGGCGGTGTAAGCGGTGATGAAGACGCACTCGTATTATATCGTATAGACCAGGGTTTTGGCAGCCCGCTCATTACGGCCACAGTGGGTGGGGTAGGGACCAACCCCGCCCTGGCCAGGATCAGATTGAGCCGTGGCAGTGACGGCCTTTGGACCTTGGAGGCCGATTATAGCGGGGGCACAAACTTTCAAACCGAAGGAACAGCCGTAGACGACACTTTTCCACTGCTCGGCTACTTTGGCTGGCGATGTGTATACACAGCTACGCGAAGCGATCTGATCTATTTCGATGATCTACGCGTAGAGCCTATTGTGGCAGATGAGGTGCCCCCGATCTTGCTCGACTTTGAGGTGCCCCAGGCTGATCGCATCTCGTTGAGCTTTAGTGAGGCCATCGAAGTGAATTCGGGCGAAAACCTGAATAACTACGATCTGATGGGTATGGGTGACCCAACGATTAGTGTGGCGGGTGTCCGACCTGCGGAAGTACAAATTATAGACTTGACGCTAAGTGAGGAGCTGATTCCAATGGAAACCTATACCCTGGCTTTAAGCGGGCTGCAAGACGAGGCGGGCAATGCACTAGGTGACACGAGTATACAGTTTACCTATCTCCCCGTTTTAGAACCCGACATCAACCGGCTTATACTGACAGAAATCATGGCTGATCCTACACCGCAGGTAGGGCTACCTGATGCCGAATATATTGAGCTATACAATGCGACTGATTTCCCGGTACAACTAGAGGGATTGGAGATTTCCAGTGGTGCTAATCCGCAGTTGCTCGGTCCTTATGTGCTGGAACCTGATGCTTATGTTTTGGTTGTGGACGATAGCGATGTTACCGAATTTGGCAGTGAAGTACCCTTGACATCAGTTCCTAGTTTTCCGGCACTTACCAATATCGGTGATGTTATTTTTTTGACTTTCGCAGGTCGGTTACTTGAGCTTGTATCTTACGATATTAGCTGGTACGATGATGTAGATCGTTTTTTGGGTGGGTACAGTTTGGAGCGCATAGGCATAGACACCACCGATATCAGCAACTGCGCAAGCCGGTGGCGGGCTACGCTCGATAATTCAGGGGGCACGCCAGGCCGGGCCAATAGTGTAAATATGCAGCAGGTAGAAACTCAAGCACCCCAGGTCTTGGGGGCTAGCGTGGATGCTGCCATGCCCGACCGAATAAGCCTGGAATTCGATGAAGCCGTGTCTCCATCTGGCGATCTGGCAGATTTTAATATCGATATTACACCAGGCGGTGTAAGTATAGCAAGTGTAGAGGTGTCGGGTAGATTTATCACCATCCTCCTGACTCAGGAGCTTATGATCAACACACTCTATGAAGTGACTCTGAACGATCTCGATATATCCGACTGCCTGGGCAACTCGTTTGATGGAGGTCAGACACTGACCGTCGGAATACCAGAAGGTGTAGAGCCGGGCGATATGGTGATCAATGAATTGCTATTTAATCCGCAGACGGGAGGTGTCGACTTTCTGGAGCTATTCAACTGCTCGCAGAAAGTATTACAGATCCTGGATTGGCAGTTAGTCAATGACCAAAGCTCTAGCTCGACTGCTATGAGGTTTGTCGATGCCGAGCGCCTTTTCCTACCGGGCGAGTATCTGGTGCTGACGCCCGATCCTGATGATATTCTGATGCGGTATGAGCAAGCCCAGCCAGAGTTTTTGATTGATCAGTTGCTGCCCAGTTTACCAGATACATCGGGGAACATCAGTGTGTATAATGCCGATGCAGTCTTGATAGATAGCTACGATTACGATGAGGACCAGCATTCGGACTTGCTAGATGATGAAGACGGAGTAAGCCTGGAACGGCTAGACCCAAAGGTAGCGACCAATGGAGGCGGCAATTGGTTTACGGCTGCATCTAATGTGGGTTTTGCCACACCAACGCGCATCAATAGTCAGAATAGGAGCGATCTGCCCATTGCAGACGAAGGTGATGGCTTCTTTAGTCTGCCCGAGCGCACCTTTAGCCCCGACGGAGATAGTTTTCAGGATGTGCTGCGTATGGACTACCAGACTCCTGCCGCAGGTTGGCTGGCCCGTGTGCGTATATACGATGGTCGCGGAAGGCTAGTGCGCACGCTCAGGCGAGTGGAGTTGCTGGCCGGGCAGGGCAATTTGCTATGGGACGGCGCTACTGATGAAGGGATCCTGGCCAGGACAGGAGCCTACATACTACTGATTGAGCTCTTCGAACCCAGTGGCAGCACCAGGACAGAGCGATTGGTAGCTGCTCTTTACAACGGTTGATGGTTTTTACTATTCAATTTCTTGCCCGATAAGTTTTCATTTTCGACTTCAGTAATGTACTTTTACGGCTGAGTGTATTCACTCCGACCTGAAAGAAGTTTAGGATTTTACCTAAACTGCTAATTATCAATGTTTTAAGTTGTTGACTCTTTTTTGGAGTCATCATACAAATTCTCAAATCGTAATCTTATGTTGAAAGCTAAACGCTTGTTTATTGCCATGATGACCCTGTCTCTTTTCGGGGTTTTATCTGCGCAGTACGCCGTAGAAGACGGTGTCGGTTTAGTTCCTTTCGTCGATATATCAGCTACAGGTACTAATGCTGGTACTTTCGGTGATGATGGTGAACAAAACTCTTTTATACCCTTTGATTTTGCTTATTATGGTACAACCTATACCGCTCCGGTAAATATCCGGATAGGTAGTAACGGTGGTGTGCTTCTCAATGCAACTACTGGAGATGTGCCATTTACGAATGTTGCTCTTCCTGCAGGCAATGGTCCAGCGTTATATCCACTTTGGGAAGATCTGATTCAAGGTCCTGGTGATATTTTCACGGAGGTGCAGGGTACTGCCCCTACTCGTGTTTTTATCATTCAGTGGAATATGTATCAATTCCTGGGCAACACTAATATTATTCAATTCCAGGTGCAGCTAGAGGAATCTACACATAGAATTCTTTACAGCCTGCTAGATATTGAGAGCGATGCCAGCGATGATGATAACTTCGGTGGTTCAGCCACTATTGGTATAGACGCAGGTGACAACATTAACGCAGTACAGTATTCATTTAATCAAGCTTTACAGAATAACCTAGGCATCATTTTTGATGATCCTAGTGATGATTTAAGCATTGCTCCTCCAGGCACAGAAGAAGTTAATCTTGCAGCAATTACTACTGTAAATATTACACTGAATGATGCTTGCCAGGCGATGGTCATACCCAGCCAGGTGCTATCTGGTGATTTTGATGTAGATGACAACGACACCATCCCTTCAAATGAAGCCTTCAATCTGGTAGTACTCGATGAGGATCCGAGTAACGGTCCAATAGTCGATGGTTGTGGTACTTGGCAGTGGACAGTCACTGCAGACCCAGAACAAATTTTTGGATTTACTACCGCATGGGGCTTTTTAAATGCCGAAGACAAGACATCACCTATTCTGGCCGACTCTTTAGAAGCTCCAGATCCATTGTTTTGTGATGAGGTTGAAGACATTGATATCAGCTTGCTCCCCAGCAGTGTCTCTCGTTGCTGGATTCAGTCAGGCGATAACGGCATGACACTGGGAGGCTCTATGAGTCCTGCTCTACGCACTCGCCTCTTAGCCGGTGGTGGCATTCCTAATTTTGAAGACAATTGCTCCGATGTAGAGATTTGTGTAAACGACGTTGTCTTAAATAATGGCGCTTGTGAAGATGTAGTCATTACTAGAACCTTTACTGCGGTTGACGGAATCGGCTGTACTTCAGTAAGTGGTGAAGAGAATGAGCCTACTGTATACAGCTACGAGATCACATTCATCCGTCCTTCTATCGACGATGTAGTAGGTGTTCCTGCTGACGCTATTTTCAACTGTGACGACAGTTTCCCTGTATTACCTCCAAACCAATACGGTCAGGTAAACCCAGCGCCACAGTTCAACGACTTCCCATTCTTCCCTGGTCCCGACGGTCCAATCTTCCTTGGTGACAACTTCTGTAATATTGGATCTACTTTCGAAGATGGTCCTCAGATTCAGACTTGCCCACAGACTTTCAAGGTCGTTCGTACCTATACAGTAATCGACTGGTGCCAGCCAGACGTTGTTCGCACCTTCACTCAGCTAGTTAAGGTTGGTGACTTCGAGGCTCCAGATATCACGGCACCAACTCAGGATCTAAACTTCGACGGTGTGCCCGACGATGGTCCTCTGTTCTTCTCTACCAGCAACCCAGATTGCTCTGCTAACTTCATCGTACCTCCCGGTAACGCTACGGACAACTGCGATCCTAACCCGGACGTATTTGCTTTGGTATACCCATTCCAAGACACTGAAGCTCCTGCTTTCGGTCCCTTCCAGGTAAACGGCGGTGCATTTGAAATTCCTGCTGGTTTGCACACACTTCGCTACATTGCTCGCGACGCTTGCGACAACGCTGACACACTTGATGTGCCATTGTTGATCGAAGATCGCACTGCTCCTGTAGCTATCTGTGAGGATGGCCTAGACATCAGCCTTGGCGGTGCGGGTTCTGCAATCCTTACTCCAGACGATATTGACCGTGCCTCTTACGACGAGTGTAGCGATATCACACTATTGATCGCTTTCGTAGGTGACAACAACCTGCCATTGAGCGATGCTCAGACTTTTGCCTTGACTGGAATTGCTCAGGGCGGATGGCGCGAAAGCATTGAGCTGACTTGCCAAATCCTGGACGACGATCCAGAATCTCCAGACTTCGTAGCTGTTGGCCTCTTGGTCACTGATGCAGAAGGTAATAGTAACACTTGCTGGTTGGACGTACTTGTCGAGGACAAGCTTCCACCATTATGTGTGGCTCCTGGTCCTGAAACTGTACTTTGTAACGATCCTGAAGTTGCAACTCTTCCTCAAGATCTAAACGATGCGTTTGGAGAGGATCCTGTAGGCGTTGGTGCTCAGCTCGACGCTCTATTCGGCGAAGCTAACGGTGTAGATAACTGCCCAATTGACGAGATCACTCAGAACGTTCAAGACACGCGTAACTCTTGCGGTGTTGGTGCGATCATCCGTACTTTCGTTGTACGTGACTCAGAAGGCTTCACCTCAAGTAACAACTGTATTCAGTTCATCACTGTACTTGGTATCCACGATTACTCTATCGTGTTCCCTGCTGACTTCGGTAGCGAAGAGTGCATCGAGCCTGACTACAATGGTGTAGAATTTGAAGAGCGTGGTTGTGATCTATTGACAACTACTTCTTCCATCGACACCTTCTTGGCTACTGCTGACGAATGCTACAAGCTGCGTGTCACTTACGAGGTACTCAACTGGTGTGAGTACAGCACTGAAGCTGGACCATACGTTGTTCCTCGCGATGCGGACAATGATAACATCCTGGAAGAGGTTACTTGGTTGCACGTGCTGCCAAATGACGAATCTACACTGAGTGACGATGTTGCATGGTTAGACCGCGATGGCAACCGTTTCAACGGATTCATCTCTCCTCTCGATGACGACAACCCCAACGGTCAGGTTCCTGGCGACAGCAACCAGCCTTATGGTACGGACGAATCTCGTGGTGCTTACTTGTACCGCCAGTTCATCAAGGTATACGACGATACGCCTCCAACAGTAGAGAATGCTACAGAAGATCTCGTATTCGAGGATCAGGATGGCACTTGTGCAGAGCCTGTAGTACTGACCATCAATGTTGATGATGCTTGTACTTCACCAGACGACTACACAGCGTCTGCTGAGCTTGATCCATTCTTCATGGACATCGATGGCGACGGTCTGCTGACATTAGCTGACTTCGTTCCAACCGGTGATCCGATTCTAGCGCCAAACGCTGTGAATAACGGAGATGGTACTTTCACAGTGAGCTTCAACGTAGATCTACCTATCGGTCGCCATGCTGTACGCTTCCGTGCAACTGACGGTTGTGGTAACGCAGAGACTATTCTGGTAATCTTCGAAGTCATCGACGACAAGGCACCAACTCCTGTATGTATTAATGGTCTTACTGTAACTTTGATGCCTGACGGCCAAGGTGGTGGTATGGCTGCTGTATGGGCTAGCGAATATGTAGTTTCTAACTCTGGAGACTGTACTGAGCCTATCAAGTTTGCGATCTATCACCCAGATGATTTCGCTGACCTTGACGACGGTACTTTGGTACCAAACGTACTAGACACAGGTATCACACTTGACTGTGACGACCGCGGTATGTTGATCGTTCGCGTCTATGCAATCGACGGTGCTGGCCAGTCTGACTACTGTGAGACTACACTCATGGTACAAGAGTTCCAGCCTGATGTATGCCCAGACGACGGTGGTGGTAACATCCTCGGTAACATTGCTAGCCCGAATGGTAACGCAACAGCTAACGTAGAGGTAACCATCAGCGACCAAGGTTCTATGAACAATATGGTTCTCACCAACAACAGCGGTGATTACAGCTTTACCAGCCTTGATCTAGGGGAAGACTACACAGTAGCTCCTCAATTGGATGCCGATGTCGACGTGGCGAACTCCGTATCGACCATGGACATCTTGATGATCAATCGTCACATACTTGGTATTCAGGAATTGGGTTCTCCATACCAGCACGTAGTTGCTGATGTCAACATGGACGAAGCAATTAACGTACTAGACGCTGTACACATCCGTATGGTAATCATGGGTCAGACTCCGATTTACCCAGAAGGACCATCATGGAGATTCATCGACCGCGACTACGAGTTCTCTAGCAACTCTTCTGAGTGGTTGGGCGAAGACTTCCCCGAAGTATTCAATGCTAATGACCTTCCGGGCGATATGCTCGGTGCTGACTTCTTCTCTTTGGAGATGGGTAATGTCAGCGATGCTGCTTTAGCAAGTGCTACTAGTGAAGGAAGTGTTCAAGCGCGCGGCTCCAAAGCCATCGTTGTTAAGGACATCACGTTCCGCCCTGGCAACACTTACTCAGTTAGTGTAAGTGCAACTGAGTTATTCGGTCTTCAAGGCACTCTAGAGTTGGCTTCTGGTGCTGAGTTAATGGACGTAACTTATGGTCAGCTAACGGCTGCTAACTTGAATCTGGAGCAAGCTGCTAATGGTCTGATTGCATTCAGCTACGACAATGTCGCTGGTATCACTGAGGAGCCGCTGTTCACACTTGAACTACGCGCTACTACAGCAGGTAACTTGAGTGATATGATCTCTATCTCTGATCGTATCACAAATGCGGAGGCTTACCCCACCACTGGCGGTGTTGCCAATTTGGGTATTGACTTCGGCGCAGCTGTGAATACTTCTGCTGATTTCATAGTTGAGCAGAACTCTCCAAACCCAGTGTCTGACCGTACAGTGATCGACTACAACCTGCCTGAAGCAGCTACTGTAACTTTGGCTATCCGTGATATCCAGGGTCGTACGGTATTAGTTCGCGAAATGGAAGCTGCCGCTGGTAGCAACAGAATTGTGTTGAACCGCCCAGACTTTAACGGCGCAACAGGTGTACTTAGCTATACCTTGACCGCAGGTGATTTCACCGCAACAAACAAGATGGTAGTTGTACGCTAGTTTTAGCTAAACTTATTGCCTCTTAAATTGAAGATGGGCCTCTGCAAAAAGCAGAGGCCCATCTTTGTTTTTCGCCCCAGAGCGAGGCCAGTGTAGCCCTAGTAGATAGAATGCGACCGGTCAAAGAAAATTAATTTGATTTTTTTGATCAGAAAACTTGCGAGATAAGGATAGGCGTCATAATTTTGCAGCCGCTTCCGAAGGGAGGTGAAAACAAAACAGTCTTATCAGAGACTAAATTTTAGATTCTGATTATCGATTTCCGCTGCGGTTGCGCATTGAAATAGAGACTAAAAAGATCATTGACATTGATGGTAGGCGAGGTTTTGAATTGTATTTAGACGATTTAGAAACTACACACGACACACTAGTTGTGACCCTAGAACTAGGCATCATACTTGATTAAGTTTTAAAATACCGTTCTGTATTGATTTTGGCATTTAAGCTGAGGTTGGTATTAGGATAAAAGAAACTTACTACGGAGAGTTTGATCCTGGCTCAGGATGAACGCTAGCGGGAGGCCTAATACATGCAAGTCGAGCGAGAAAGTAGGTGCTTGCACCTACTGGGAAGCGGCGCACGGGTGAGTAACGCGTACGCAATCTACCCATCAGAGTGGGATAGCCCTGGGAAACTGGGATTAATACCGCATAGTCTTATTGAGTAGCATTATTTGATAAGTAAAG
>JBCDFE010000063.1:0-20515 GCA_039178745.1 Bacteroidota bacterium
CGCTTCCCCTGAGGGCAGGATCGGATAAACGTAATCCTGGTGCGGGCAGAGATCTCCGGCTGCCACCAGCTCGGGTATGCTGATCTCCTCGTCTATCTCGCCACAGAAGCTGTGATACCGCTTCCACTCGGCCGAGCTGACATCATAGGGTGGTGTGGCAGTTAGTGCAACCAGCTCTGGATTGTGGGTGTCGAAAATGGCCTTCAATGCCCGCCACCACTCATTTCTCAGGTGGTGACACTCGTCTACTACCAATACTTGCAGCCAGGGCAGGTGGAGCTTTTCACCGGCCTCTATAGTTCGCTTGTAGTATTGGTATACGGACTGATAGGTCACAATAGTTATCTCTCCTGGCTTTTCGAGCCTATGGGAGATCATCTGCTTGGAAGCACCAAAATCTTCTTGCAGACGCTGGGCCCATTGCTGTTTTATGGTCAGGCTGGGTGCGAGTATCAGGGCTTGCTTTCGCAGCCTGCTGACGATTTCCAATCCGAGTACGGTCTTGCCTGCTCCCGGCGGGGCGACGATGTGTATGCGTCTGTCTTGGCGGTACTGATCCAGATGATCGAGTACGCGCGCTTGGTAAGCCCGCCAGGAGTAGCGAAATGATAGGGTGTTAGTCGTTGTCATACACCTATAATAGTCTCCTGACCAGCTACTTATTCACTTTTCTCGACGAGCTTCTAGGTTTTTTCGGTGAGCGAAAAACAACGGCAATGAATATCTGCACAGATTTGTGTAGATATTCAGTTTGCTTAGGGAAATATACATTTCTCTTTCAGCGGTTTATAGAAATTGACTAGAAAAGACGTAGCATTTGTCAATTTTTAATGAAACAGGTTAAACCACGAGCATTTAATCTTAGCCTGATTAGAGTACACGCACTTGATGCCCACACCAGGGATAGCGAAATGGTGGGGTGTTAATTGTCGTGATATTATGCAAGAAATCATAGCTCTTCAAGTACTCAATTCATTTAGACACGCTTGAATGGATTTATCTAAAATACTAATACCTAGATCAATCTCTTCTCTACTTACGGTCAATGGAGGGGCTATCCTAAATACGCTGGCATAGCCTTTAATCCTGACAATGTTCATGCTTAGACCATTCCTGAGGCACCGCTCGGAAATGGCTGCTCCTAAGTCTGAATCAGGCTCTTTGGTCATTCGGCTTTTTACGATTTCCATACCGAGCAATAGTCCTCTACCCCTTACATCCCCTATACATTCGTAGCGATCTTTGAGAAGGAGTAGCTGGGATTTCAGATATTCCCCCATGACTTTAGCTTTCGATTTCATGTCTCTCTCAATCAGGATAGATAACATGGTCAGACCTACTCTTGCGGGCAAAGGATCTGATACATGTGAGGTAACGCAAATGAACCCTTTCTCAAAGCAGTCTTCTTCTAGCTCTTTGGAAACCGTAACCGAGGAAATGGGCAAACCTCCTCCCAGGGTCTTTGAAAGCGTCAAAATATCAGGAATGACTTGGCTTTGTTCAAAGCCAAAATTTGTACCCAAACGTCCCAGCCCGGTCTGAGCTTCGTCATAGATGAGTACCAACCCTCTTTCCTTGCACAGCTTCGAAAGCTCCTTTAAGTAATCGGGAGTAAGCTCAATCACCCCGGCAGCACTTAGAATCGGCTCCACTATAAATGCTGCGTACTTGTTTACCGATTGGTTGTCTACCATAGAAATCCCCACCTGAAGGCAGGTGTTGTCGCATTTGTTTTCACAGTGCTTAATAGGGCATCGATAACTATTTGGAGCAGATATCATGTAGCTACCTGGCATAGTCGGGCCATAATTTTTCCTGGTTAAGGAGTAGGTGGAAGATTGGGCACCTGCGGTCATACCATGCCAAGAACCGGAAAGGCCTATAACCTCAAAACCATCCGTATATAATTTAGCCATACGAATAGCTATTTCGTTTGACTCACTGCCGGTAGACAAAAACATAGAACGCGAAAGCTGCTCGGGTAGCAGGTCATTTAGCGCGTATGCTAGTTCGATGACAGGAGGCGAGAGTATAGTGCTCAAAAGATGTATCGAGGAATCCGCACCTGCTTTCAATGCTTCGACAATATCTGGATGATTGTGGCCAAAAATGGAACACATTTGGCCCGAAGTAAAGTCGAGGACTTTTTTCCCTTGCTGTGTATAAAAGTAGCTTCCCTTTGATTTATCTACCAAAACATCGCTGAACTCAATACAATATCTAATCAGGACATCTTCGGCTGCTGTCAGCCATTCCGGAGATCTTTTCATTGCCATTGCTCATTTGATTGAAGCAAATTTCGGCACCATATTGGTCTGAAAATTGGACAAAACGCACCTCATACGATAATGGTGTTTTTAAATCTATCAGCGTAGAGCCGGTATTTTTTGGCAAAAGCTCCGGGTGACATTCCACTGACTTTTTTGAATACGCGGACTAAGTGTGATTGATCGCAAAATCCATTTCGATAGGCGATCTCAGTCATGCTAAACTCAGACCTGACCATATCCTGAAGTACGTATTGCAACTTGAGTAAGTGTATGTATTGCCTAGGCGTAATGCCAAAAACATCTCTGAATGTCGATCTTAGGTGCTTGCCCGAATAACCGGAGAAACTGGACACCAAAACTCTTTCATCTGGTCTTGCAGATTTTGCACTTGCTAGAAACTGAGATATCACTCTGTAGCAAGCCTTTTTAGATGGCCTTTTGTCAATGGTTTCCTTTACTTCTCTTCCCATTGCCAGGTTGTACTTTTCCGTTATGTACCGACTTAACCCCAGCAACTTTACTATGGCGTCTATGCTATCAAAAGAACTAAGTTCGTGAGCTACTAATCCTGTTTTCTCATAAAATCCGACTGGATCTAAAAGGATGCCCCAGGCTTCATAATCTGATTTTAGCGTAGTGTTCAAGCCCGAACTTTGGATACGCAATACCGATACATCGTTGCTTCGATTGTAGCTACTCGATTCAAATAATACCTCCTCGCCATGGAAAACGATCTCAATCAGAAAAAACGGGACCGTTAAGAACTTGATGTTTAGATCAGCAGCTACTTCAGGCTCCCCATTTTGAATTTTTATAGCCGACCTTAAGTCAAGTTTTCGAGAGTAGGTTTCGATTTTATTCGATGCATGATACTTCATTTCTTGGCTCAATCATTTACACAAGAGGACCAGAACCTGAATATAGCTAATTTAACAGACCGAACATCCAAAGCGGTAATCGCTGGTGGCCAGAAACGCGGAGTGCATCAATAACTGTGAAATGATCTGGTTTAAGAAAAAGGTTTCCCTGACTGTGCCCACATTCGGTCGACTCGGATAGCGTGCATGGATTAAGTTGGAATTGTCTGGCTAAGTATATTTTCTCCATTTTGCACAACTTTTGCCCAAAAAAGCGTGATTTTTGGGCAAATGTTGTCCAAAATCTACTCCCCTCTCATTATTTCTGCTATTGCGCGCTCCATGAGCTCATCGCGGCCTGCTCTGATACCGGCAATGGTTGGTTTGAGCTCGATGTCTGGTACAATGCCAATGCGTTGAGTCGCTGTGCCGTCTGGATAAAAGACGCCAATTCCGGAAATCATAGTACGCAAGCCACCCGGAAGATCTATCCTCGATACGTTGCCGTCAGCACCTGCCGTTTGGCTACCAATGATGATCGTATTCTGCCCGGCACGGAAAGCCATAGCGGTATACTCGGCCTGGCTTTGAGAGATCTCGTTGACCAACACGATGACTTTTCCGTCGAAAGACTCCTCGTCGGCGGGAATATTGACGGTTTCCGTCATACTGAAGTAGCCTGGATAACCCGCATCTGCATCGGTGAACATGGCAAAAGGAGTTTCTTCATTCAGCAGAAAACCACAGAAAGCGAAAGGAGCAAAGGCAGAGGGGTAATTGCGGATATCGACAATAATGCCTCTAGCGTCTTTGAAGGCCTCTTTAGCCTCGGTGTAGGCTTGGTCGGTCACATTGGCTAGCGTTAAATAGCCAATATTATTGTCCAGCATCTTATAGGCCGGGCCATCGGGGTTTCTGTACCAGCGGTAGTAGCCCGCAATGTCTTCTGCCTGGTAGAGTTTTATACTCAGCTCTTGTGTCAGGTCATCTCTAAGTGTGGTGATCGTTGCTGTACTGTCATTGGATCTCAAGATATTTTCGCCCATATCTCGAAGTCGGGCCGATGGATTAGAGGCGGGGTAAAAGGCTTCCTCGCGATCGATGTAGTCTGAGACAGGCTGGCCATTGATGTGGCTGATTACATCTCCGATTTGCGGATCATTCTCATCTGGTGTGGCAGTTGGGTCGTAGTAATCGACAATGACCAGCTGGCCTTCCACAAATGCCGCTCTAAATGGTGGTCGGTATTCGCCTCTTTTTGCCCGGACTTGATCGCCTCCGCCCCAGAGGTTGGCATGTGTGTCTTTTATCTGGCCGATCATTTTAGTCATAGCTCGCTCGTAGGCGTATTCATCTGCTGCTCCCATAATAGCGGGAAGGTTCTCAGTCAGGGCTTCGTTCCAGTCGATGTCCATCTCCTCTCTGTAAGGAAAGTAATAATGGATCATGTTCCAATAGCGAATGGCGGCCAAATAGCGGAACCCCGCATCGGGGTAAGGCATATTGCCATAATTCGCTTCGTTTTTAAATTGGGGGTTCCCGACACCGGGAGAAAAGCCTATGTAGTAGTGCCTATTTGAAGCCGTAGGGTTGTCGATTAGAAACTGCAAGGCTTCGCGCAATTCCGAGCTTATATGTTCAGAGGCCAGCCATCGGTGGTCGGCTTTTATTTCAGGGTTTTCTGGCGGACTACAATCATTGCAGGGTAATACAGGCCCCAAATATTCTATCCACCCCGAAAGCGCGGCTGATTTATCGCTTGCTGCTTGATAACGGGGAATGAATCGAAACAATTCAAAATCCCAGTTGAGGTCACCCAATGCAATTTTAGGATGGTGATACTTAAGTAGTCCCCACACCTTACCGAGTAAGTCGAGGTCTCGAATGTCATTCTCTGACAGGGGTAAGTCGAACGAGAGATTTGAACCCTGATTGAATGCCGTATCTTGCTGGGCAGGTAGCAGAGTTTTGGGAGGTGCCTGATCTAGGGGCGTACCATCTATAGTCAGCTCTAGATCATCGACCCAGACTTTTCCTTCGCCAACGAGGAGGCCGCCGAATGCTATATTCTGCGCAGCGCCCTCGTCATAGTCCAGCTCTATCTCGAACTGCTGCCAGTCGTTGGTGCCGGTGATCTGCTGATCTTCCATATTGTAAAAACCAAGGCCTGGATCTATGCGAAGCCACAAGCCTGCGAAGCCATTATTTACAGCTTCCGTTTTCAAGTAGCCCGTCAGTTTCAGTTTGCGGCCACCAAACTCCGGAGCTAGGTTTTGCCCCCAGGCACGGAAACCATCTGATCCAGACTGATGAATAATGCTTAGGGCGTGTTGGCCGGTATGAGCTTCTGTGGATACTCCTACTTCATAGTCGCCTCCTTGCCCAAAGGTAGACCATGCGATTGCCACTTCTTCGGATATCGTCTCGACATCCATATTTTGAGGCAGTGAAGACTGGGCGTGGATAAGCGCTCCGAAAAAGTAGCATATCAGTATGAGGGAGAGGTTTTTTGGGTAAAACATAGAAAGGGTATTTTTCCTAAAGATAGTTAGATGAAACTTTCATAAACAGAGTTAGCTGCAAAGGAAGTCGGTTGGTTCAGGGCTTGAAACGAGCTTGAATATCTGTAGAGCACATCTCGTTTCTCAGTCTGCAAGACCTCGCGCGAGGATGTTGAGATTGGGGGAATGATCCCATCCCGTTACTCCTGCCCAGGCGGCAGTTGGGTTAAGGGTCCTAACTGCTTAGCTACGTGCGAGGATCTCGCGCATTCGGGGAATGCGCTCGACCTGCGGAAGTCCTAAAAAATGCACCACCTTAAGCTAGAAATGCTACGGCTTCATCTATTACTTCTGGGGTGCGCAGAATGCGAAAATGCCCTGTTCCTTCTACTTCTCTGAAGGAAGATGCTGGCCAGTTCTGGTGCACTCGTCTGGATATTTCGATAGGAATGACTCTGTCGTTTTTGTCGTGGAAAATGAGGGCTTTTTCCACTTTGACGGACGGCACAAAATCACTTACGTTAAGTGCGTTTATATCCTTGTCGATTTCTTGCTTTAACCTTTTGATCAATAGATCTTTTGCCCGTTTGGATATGCCCGCCTTGTTAGCCACATCATCGATTCGTTCAGAGAATCTGTCAGGAGTAGTGATCAAGGCATATCTTTCGATATGTAAGTCTGGGTTATCATACAGGGAATAGGTGGTTGCTACCCCTCCGAAAGAGTGGCTGATCAATTTTTTCACTTCGAATTTTCGAATGAGCAGACCGACGAGCTCAATAAATTCGAACATGCTCGTTGAGCCCTTACTGCTGAAACCGTGCGATGGCGCGTCGAATGCAAAGATGGAGAAGCCCTTGGCCAGTAAAGGGTCGATGAAGTCCGAGAAATTGCCAGCTTGCCCTTCCCATCCGTGAATGAGTAAAACACGCTTATCTCCACCTGCCCAGTGATAGAGCTGGATGTCGAAGCCTTTGAAGGCTAAGATCTCTTTATTGGCCCTGTCCAGGACTGCCAGCTCATGCTCACGGAGCTTGCGCACTTGTGGACTGGTCACCTGCCGATAGGCATAGGAGGCAACCAGGCCAGGAAAGATATTGGATATGAATTTTATCAGGGATTTATTCATTTCAATGCACTTAATTGTGATATTTGGTTGCTCGTCAGCAACTGTACATTGGCGGTTATTTTCTCTATTGACCAGTCCCACCATTTCAGTTCTAGCAGAACCTTAATGTGCTCCTCTGTAAATCGCTTGCGGATCAACTTAGCAGGGTTTCCACCTACAATCGAGTAGGGTTCTACGTCTTTAGTAACGACTGATTTGGTTCCTATAATAGAACCATCACCGATCGTAACGCCGGGCAATATAGTAGCCCCGTAGCCAATCCACACATCATTGCCTACAATGGTGTCTCCCTTTGTTGGGTATGATTTTCCGTCCATAGCTTTTGACCAATCTTCGCCGAAGATGGAGAAAGGGTAGGTTGTTATGGCTTCGGTGAGGTGATTTGCCCCATTCATAATGAAGATGACATCGGATGCGATCATGCAGAATTTGCCGATGATCAGCTTGTCACCCGTGAAGTCAAATAGATACTTTACGTTCCGCTCAAAATTTTCGACGGTCTCGAAATCATCGTAGTAGGTATAGTCCCCAACAACGATGTTTGGATTTTTGACGATGTTTTTAAGAAAACAGAGTCTGTCGTAGTGCTTTAGTGGAAACGGAAGATCTTTGTCGGGGATATTCATCTTATATTTTAAGCCTTCAGCCTGAAAGGTATTCTTTTCTAGGCTAAAGATGATCAATTCCCCAACACACTAAGCTATCCCACTTGCGTCAAATACGCCTTGCCACCGTGAAGAGCTTCCGTAGTGTATTGACTTCGTTCATACCGCACAAAATGACTGTAAGTTTGGGTCCCAGACATTTCCATATTGTCAGCATATACGAGGGAACCGTAATGAAAATGGCGCTCCAACATTTGGAACAAGGGAAGATACAGGTCTTTCCATCCATCTAGCAGCAGCAAATCGATCTGGCCCTGATAGTCTTTTAGCGTTTGCATCGCATCACCGACTCTGATTTCTACGAAGTCATTCAGGCCTGCTTCTTTTAAATTTTGCAGTGCTTTTTCCGCTTTGCTCGGTAGCAGTTCAGTGGTGATGACCCGCCCTCCGGTATGTCTGACGGCATCTGCGAGATAGAGCGTAGAGATCCCGAATGAGGTCCCGAATTCTACAACTTCTTTGATTCCCTTTTCTATAATTAGATTTCGAATAAAGTGCCCTTGTTCTTTAGAAATCGGCAGATAGGCACGCTCAAAGGCCGCTGCTCCAAAGCCCCCTTTCAAGGGGTTAATGCGCATGAAATCGAAGCGTGCGTCTGCATGTAAGGCATTAAGCTTTTTTTCTACTATTGAAGATTGTTGGAAATTCATGATGATGGTTTTTTGGTTACTGGTTCCTTTTTTGAGGTATGACAAAATTAAAGTCGTGATACGTGCAAATAGCTATAGAAAAAAGCCTGATGAGTATATAAATGGGAAAATACGATAGCAGAAGCTGTTATGGTATGAGAATAGGCATACCGGCAACTCTACAGCCGTTTCACTGTTGTCTGCTTTCAACAGGGACGAATGAGCCAACTGCTATATTTCGAGACACACGTTCAACCACAGCATAGCGAATGGCTACTATTTGTGCATGGAGCCGGAGGTAGTACGCGTACCTGGAAGCGTCAGATAGAGCAGTTGGGGGCCCAGTATAATTTGCTGGTTATAGACCTGCCCGGGCATGGAAAAAACAGAGATCGGGATTTGGGTATGCCCCATTATAGCTTCGAAATTGTCTGCGAAAAGATATGGGAAGTAGCTGACCATCTCAGCATTGAGTTCGTCCATCTGATTGGTGTTTCTCTAGGGGCAGTGCTGTGCTTGCAGATGAGGCTACTCAGACCAAACCGGGTCTTGTCGGTTGTGCTGCCGGGGGCCATCGTTCGCCTGAATCTGAAGTTGAAAATCCTGGCCAATACGAGCCTGGCGCTGGCGAAAATCATTGGCTATCCCAATTTTTACAAAATGAGTGCTTTTGTCATGATGCCGAGGCATAACCACAAGCGATCCAGAGATGTATTCATCAAGGAATCCAAGTTCTTGACCATTGAAGAATTCAAGAAGTGGACGCAGCTTTACTACCACTTAAATAAGGCGCTCAAAAAGTTTTTTAAAGCTCAAACCGATATTCCACATCTGCTCGTCATGGGTAGCCAGGATCATCTGTTTTTAAAGCCTGCTCAAGCCTATGCCGCTTTCCATGACAATGCGCAGATCGAAGTCATCGCAGGTTGTGGTCATGTGGTGAGTATAGAGCAGGCCGCGATTTTTAATGAGTATTGCTTGAATTTTTTGAAAATGGTACAAACAAAATGTAAAGTAGCACCTGCAAAATGAACGCCAGTAGGAAGGTGACCGATCCAGCGAAAGTATAAGGTAACCAACAATCATAAGGCCGAATAATCTCGCTTTTCCATACGAGTCTTATTTTTGGACCATCTATAGCGACATCTGATCATTCTATCGATCGAATGCCCAGAGTTTTTCAGTACAGCCCAATAATCAAATCATGCCATTATACCACAGACTCGGAAAAGTTCCGCCCAAGCGACACACGCAATTCAGAAAACCCGACGGTAATCTATACTACGAGCAGCTGTTTGGTACTATTGGTTTTGACGGGATGTCTTCCCTGCTTTATCATCTACAGCGGCCTACCATGGTCAAAGAAATTTTGGGCCAGACCGATATGACCCCTAAAATCGCCGTAGAGAAAAATCTGACCAGCCGAAAGCTCATTGGCTTCGATGCTGCACCCAAAGACGATTTTCTGGAATCCAGGGAAGTTCTGATGGTCAATACCGACATAGCCATAGGCGTGGCCGCACCGCGCCAGTCTATGTCCGAGTACTTCTATAAAAATGCCGATGCCGACGAGATGCTCTTCATCCATAAAGGCACCGGGACCCTCAAGAGCCTGGTCGGCAATATTCGCTTCGAATACGGGGACTACCTCATCATCCCCAGGGGCATGATCTACCAGATCGAGTTTGACGGAAGCGACAACCGCATCCTCTATGCCGAATCTACGCTACCCATCTACACGCCCAAGCGATATAGAAACTGGTTTGGGCAGATGCTGGAACACTCGCCTTTTTGCGAACGCGATTATAAGCTACCGCAGGACCTGAAGACGCATGATGAGACCGGCGACTTTCTCATTAAAGTCAAGAAGCAAAATGTGATCCACGACATGGTCTATGCTTCCCACCCCTTCGACGTCGTGGGCTGGGATGGATACAATTTCCCGTATGGGTTTTCTATCCACAACTTCGAGCCCATTACCGGACGGGTACACCAGCCGCCGCCAGTTCATCAGACGTTCGAAACCAGCGCGTTCGTCATCTGCTCATTTTGCCCCAGGCTATACGACTATCATCCGCAGTCGATTCCAGCCCCGTACAATCACTCCAACATAGATTCTGACGAGATGCTCTACTACGTCGATGGCGATTTTATGAGCCGTACCAACATCGGGCCTGGTCATATTTCTTTGCATCCGGGGGGCATTCCGCACGGGCCGCACCCAGGTACCTATGAGGCCAGTATTGGGCAGACCGAGACCGCAGAGCTGGCGGTTATGATCGATACCTTCAAGCCACTCAAGCTGACAGAAAATGCCCTAAAGATCGACGATGGCAAGTACTATAAGTCCTGGATAGCACACGGATAGTTCACGCAGATCTGCTTCTTTATTTTGTACTTCCGCAGGTCGAGCGCATTCCCCGAATCTCAACACCCTCGAAAGAGGGCGATCTGCATACAAAATTGTGCTTTTTGGTTATTGAAATCAGGTTGTCTGTTATCTCCATACCTTTGCGATTCCAATAAGTCTCATGAGCAAGAAATCATCTAGTGGCGGTCGAGGTCGCTCCAACAATCGCCGAAAGTCAAATAAGGGCGGAGGAGGTCAGCAAAAAAACCGAAATGGTGGCCGCGGCAATAATAACCGCCGTCAGAAGCACAACTACAAGCCCATTGCTGCTGAATTGATGGTACACGAAGCTGTTCCCGTACAAGAGGTAGAATACATAGCGGAAAAGAAATTTGAAGACTGGGACGTGCACCCCAAGCTGAAGTCGGCCATCCAGGCGGTTGGATGGGACTCTCCAACGGAGATACAGGAAGAAGCTTTTGACCATATAGCTGGCCTCAAGGACGTTATGGGCATAGCAACCACAGGAACGGGAAAGACCGGGGCTTTTCTCATTCCTATAATCGACTCTTTGCTCAAAGAGCAGCCTTTTCAGACCATTTGCCTGACCCCAACTCGCGAGCTGGCCTTACAGATCGAGGAAGAGTTTCGCAAGCTGACCAAGAAGATGCCGTTTCACACCATTTCCCTAATCGGTGGGCGGAATATCAATAGCGACATTAAAAAATTGGACCGAGAGTATCATCTGATCGTAGCTACGCCTGGGCGGATCAAGGACTTATTCGGGCAGGGCGTCATCGATCTGGAGCAGGCTTCCGTCCTCATTCTCGACGAGTTTGATCGAATGCTCGACATGGGGTTCCAAAAAGATGTCACTTTCCTGGCCGATCAGATCGGCGAAAGAGATCAGACCTTGTTATTCTCGGCAACGCTCGATAAATCGCAGCAAAAGCTAATCGATCATTTTTTGAATGATCCCGTCACTGTGCAAGTGAGTAGTGGAGAAGCATCGGCAGAGCACATCAATCAGCGAGTTCAGTATGTGGACAGAGATAAGAAATTCGATGCCCTGATCGAGTTGCTACAAGATCCAGAACTCAAGCGCGTATTGGTTTTTGCAGAGACGAAGCACCGCGTCAAAAAAATTGCCAAGAAACTCAATCAAGCGAGCATCGCCGCCGATGAAATTCACGGCAATAAGTCTCAAAACTACCGCCAAAAGGCCCTGGCTAAGTTCAAGCAAGGAAAAATAAAGGCCCTTTGTGCTACCGACGTGGCAGCTCGCGGACTAGATATAGACGATATTACCCACGTGATCAATTTCGAGGCACCAACAGACTACGATGTATACATACACCGGGTTGGCAGGACTGGCCGGGCGGGCAGAACGGGCGAAGCGATCACTTTTGTGGAGAATCCAGTGACAGACTAGTTCCAGCCCAGGGGAAATCAACAATATATTTGTATTGTCACAGATCGCTTTAAACAATTTTTAACCCGAATTGAACTATTTATCCAGTTTTTAGTTTGGCTCATTGCAAAACTATCAAAACAATGAAACGTATCGCGATCACCTACGGGCTATACTTCTTTGCTGGCCTGGTCTCTATCTTTCTAATTAGCTATGCGGCGGGCGTAGCCGCCAATTACGAGTTGAGGATTATTAATGGACTACTGCACACGGTAGTCTTGTACTATGGCATTAAACAGTTGCGCATCGACCAGCCGAATACGCATCAAAACTATGTGAGTGGCGTTGCTCAGGGCATTTACGTTGGTGCTGTTGGAACGATCCTTTTTATGATTTTCATTACTCTGTTTCTGGCCTTCAATTCGAGCTTTCTGGCTGAGCTTCAGGCTGCATCGGGCTGGAGAACTCTACTGACGCCGATTATGGGCGGCACTTTTGTCCTCATGGAAGGTGTAGCGGTTAGTTTGATCGGCGCTTACGTCATGACGCGCTACGTAGACATGCGTTTGGAGCAGAAAGCTGGAGCAGGCAGGGCCTATGCCAGTCGGGGTGAGCTGTAAAGTCAGCTCATTCAATTGAACTGTTCTTCTTCTGGCAAGCCCTCGAAGTCTGTCAGTTCGACGGTCTCTTCACCATTGAATTTCCATTTTTCCTTGTAGATGGATTCGTAGTAGATATCTATCGATAGATGCTCTGCATTTTCTAGGAAAAACTGAGCCAGGTTGGTATTATCGGTTAAATCCAAAACGGTGAGAGTCTCGCCAATTTTGAGGATCCGGCCGTTGAATACAGCGTTGGTGATATATGTATCTATAGAATCGGGTACGCCCTGTAATTCAAATAGATGCCACCAATCTTCAGCAGGTTCATCTTTGTGTGCAATCCTGACATCTGTAATGATCGCAGGGCCAACACCGCTATTGGTCAGATTGAGGAAGAAAGTATTGATACTGCCATCTTCTGGGTTGTGCCCCTTGGCTACGCCCAGCTCTACCCTTGGCCAAACGGATGCTCTGGAGTACTCTCGGATAAGCTCTCGCTCTTCCTGCATGATACGCGTTTGCTGAAAAGAGACGGCCAAAGCGCATAGGCTGATGACCGTTACGCCAATTGCGATTAAATTTTGTGGCTCCTTGAAGCCCGTTTTCTGCTGGCTCATGATGTATTGGGAATATTAAGTGAATGACCAATACATATGATGTAACATGGTTTAAGAAACCCCTACGATTTAAGAGAAAATTGCGGCTTAATGCTCGATTCCCCAAGGGCCATCCTTAGTGACGGAGCTAAAGGAAAGGCCATCGAATCGGAATAGCCCGCCCCAGCCACCAAACCAGAATCGATTTTCTCTATCTCTGTAAATGCTGAGGATGATGGCGTCTAGGTCTTCTTCTTGTGTGTAATGGCTAAAAGCGGTACCGTCATATTTGTACACACCGTTGTTTTCTGCACCAAACCAGATATCACCTTGTATATCTTCGAATAGTGCGCCGACTTCAATGCCTTCGATGATTCCATCTGATGTGTAATTAACAAATTGCTGCCCGTCGTATTTGGATAGCCCATTAAAGACAGTACCTATCCATAGGTTTCCTTTGCTATCCAGCATCAAATCAGAGATGTTGTTTCCAGAGAGGCCATCGGCTTTCGTCAAGTGTGTAAACTGCTGCCCATCGTATATAGTGATGCCATAACCGTCTGTTCCCAGCCACAGATTGCCCTCCCCGTCTTGGACTATATCTGTAATTCGATTTTCTGAGTAAATAGGATCCACTTCCGACACTTCGGGTTTGGGAATGCTTAGGTTCTCAAAGCTCGTCCCGTCGAAACGGCTGAGTCCTTCATTATGCCCTATCCAGAAGTTGCCACTTTCGTCTAGTAGCAGGCTCCATATTTCCTGGTTTTCCAAGCCATCTTTCTCCGTGTAGGTGGTGAATGTATCCCGATTGTATTTATTGAGGCCAGAGCTGCTGGCTATCCAGAGGTTTCCGTCCTCGTCTTCAGCAAATCCTGTAACTCTTCCACCGCTAAATCCATCGAGTTCGGTTATGTACCTCAGGCTGTCACCATCGTAGTGCATGAGGTCGTATACGTTGGTTCCAAACCATAGATCGCCATTGCTGTCTTGAAAAATCTGCCTTAGGTGCTGGCACAACTGCCCATCGATATACAGCATCGGGTCTTCCACATCCGGTTCGCTCATGATGATAGGGCCCTGGTCAAGGGGTATGCGGTATGAGGGAGCCTCCTGACTCTGGCAAGAGATGCTTAGAAGCAAAAAGCTGGATAGTGATGCCATGCGGAAGGCCCTTGTATTGGGTCTTGTAGTTTTCGCTGGGCTGCGGAAAAATAACTTATCGAGGAGTGAAATCATAGGTACGGCTCATTGAAGCATCAGGCTAGCGGATACTTAGCCCAATATAGCCTAATCTGGCTGTTGCTGGGTCACACAATGTACCATTCCGCCGTTTTCATATAGGTTTCGCACATCTATGCCAACAACTGCTCTCGATGGATAGAGGGATTGAATGATTTGATTGGCGACCATATCATTGGGATCATTGTAGTTAGGCACCAGGACCTTATCGTTGGAGACATAATAGTTGATGTAGGAGCCTTTGTATCCCAGGTCTGTGCCATCCGTCTTTCTCACTGTATTCTGGCTCAGGGGGACCTGAACGAAAGTGTAGGGACCTCCATCTTTATTTGTGGCGGCATAGAGCTTATCGATGTCTCTTTGACGCACATCAAAATCCAGTAGGTCCTCTTCGCTCATAGTGACAATGGTCGAAGGATTTGCAAATGCTGCAAAGCCGTCAATGTGCTGATCCGTGAGTTCAAGGCCAGACCGCCCATCCAACCAAATGAAGTGGGTTGCCCCAAGGTATGTTGTAAAAATCTGCTCTGCTTCTTCCTGGGTCATTCCGGGGTTTCGGTTGCCATTCAAAATAGAGCTTTTGCAGGCCATCAAGGTCCCGTTTCCATCCATGATTACACTGCCGCCTTCGTTGATCATGGTATCATTCAAATCCACAACAGCAATTCCTTGATCCAATCCAATTTTTGAAGGGATTTGGTCGCAATTCGTATGCGCTATCGGAAAACCAGAAAGCTCATCGATCTTTTCCCCCCAGGCATTGAAACCCCAATCCTGTATAACCAGATTTCCTTCCCGATCCTTCACATAAATCGGGCCGTTATCTCTTACCCAAACGTCATCTGTCCGGTAGATTTTGAAGTCTACTCTGTTCAACGAAACCCCACTATCTGTTAATAGGGCAATGATTCGATCTCTTTCCACCTCATTGTAGGCGATGATGTGCACATTCTCTCCCGTAACCAGCGCACGAGTCATCTCCACCCAAGTTGGATCCAGACTATTTCGATACTCCAGTCCATACTGGTAATGATGTGGCCATTGCAGCCAGGTGCCTTCGTGGGGTTCACTTTCTTCGGGCATTGTGTACTGTATGGTTGCATCAGACATCATGGAATCGTCCTCTCTTTGGCAATTAGACAATAGCGCCATACCCATTAGAAGGAATGATATGGTGGTTTTCATGGGTTGTGATTTTGACTTATAACGCTAGCTAAAGGTTCATTTGGTATTCCCGGCCTAATCCATCTAGTTCACTAACTTTTACCCCTCACTTTCTTCCATCTCCAACCACGCTTGGTAAGAAACCACCAAGCTCCCTACTTCAGGCCTGTACTTTCCAGGGAGTTTTCCAAGGAATTCCAAATAATGGCCATCTGGATCCGTAAAGTAGATGGCAAGCGCAGGAATATTAGCAAACACCATGGGATTCTTAGTGCCATCGTTTAGGAAATTCCAATGATTCAGATTGTGGAATCTCAGGAAGTTTTCGGATTCATTAAGCACCCACTCCCAGTCGCACTCGAAGGCAAAATGCCTGATATCGATTTCCGCTTTGGGCTTTTCCCAAAGGCCAAGCATAGCCTGCCTCGGTTTTTCGCCTATCCAAAAAAGTGCAGCTCTTCTTTCCTCTTCGTGCAGGTATTGCTCCAGCCCTAAAACATGGGTATAAAAGTCTATTGACCGCTCGAGGTCTTCGACAAAAAGGTGGGTTTCGAAAAGTCCCTTTATCATCGGTGGTTTTGATGATAAAAACAAGGTGTGCGGTTGGAGAGTTGGTTAGGGCATCATCAACCGATTTATAAATTCAGCTAGTCTTGGATTTGATGCGCCATAACTAACCACTCTCACATCGAGCGGGACGTTTCTGAATTTATGTACCACATGACCAAAGGATTCCAAAATCCAAGTCTCTTCATTGCCAAAGGCGCCTCCGCCAACAAGGGTTAGATATACCCGATTAGAACCGTTCTTTTTCATATTGATCATAGCAGCGAGAAGAGTGGCTTCGTAGGTTGCTTCTAAGATTAATCTGGAAAACACTGTGGACCAAATACACCCCCACCATAGCCCAAAACGACTCTAGGTTGATAGTAAATATACGTACAGCTGTCATTCCATATTTCGATATCCTTTTCAGGGGTAGCAATTTCAAATAGGTGGTAAAAGTACTTGCCCACTCCACTCCGAGCAAATCCAACTTCTGCTGGATTCCCATTCTGAATGGAAATGCAATTTGCCCTATCTAAATATTCCTTGATCATAGAGAAAGAGTTGTCCGTCCAGCCTAGCCGCTCTTTGATGTGTTCCAGGTCTTTTGTTGTAGGGACGTACTCGGAATTCTCAATCTCATTGGTAGAACTTATCCTATAGTTGTAAGGGTCAATATTGTATTCTCGGAATAAGCAGGTCATCTTTCCGTTTCCTGATTTGGTTTTTTCATAAACACTTAAGTCAATAGTATTTTGATCTTCAAACTCTATGTACACTACAAAGATATCAGCGATCATGGCTGTAAAATTTTCTTTTAAGTCGAATATCGCCATGCTATTCTTGGCATAATTTCTCACCAATTCATTTTTGCTGGATTCAGGTATAGATGGAGCAAGAAGGATTCCTGAAAATATAACGATAGCACCACCCATTAGACAGACTATGCATGCAGCTGCTAAAAAAGTAATAAATTCATTTACAAACCTATCCACTGTGGCTAATCTTGCGATTTTCATACTGGAAAAAGTAGTGCATAAATCACTCCAAAAAAGCATCTATAGCCCGCATATTGCTATCAAATTGAACGACTAGGAAAGTGACATATTCTGGATCAATATTCCATTGGTACTTTTCGATAACCAAATACCTTACTGTAGAATCTTCTCCTATCCTTTCCTTTCCCAGCAAGTCTTGCACCTTATCATAATCCTGCCCAATCAGTAGTTTGCTATCTAACAGATTCTGAACCATTAGTGCTCTAGGGTTTGTGTCTCTTATGCCACACATAAGCCTTTCGCCAGTAGTTGATTTCCACTTATTGGAATCGAAATCTTCCCTTGTGCTGCAGGAAACAAACAATACTTGAGGTAATAATACCAAAAATGCCCATTGAATAAACGCTTTCGATTTAACCATTATATCATTCTCTTATTCCAATTCAATAATCTCACTAGCTTTGAATACAGTTGCCCAGTTTTCTGCATCCTCATTACCCGGTACAATATTCATTATATGGATATTATCGTTTTCCTGATTGGATATGGCTTTCCATTCGTATTCTTCTAGCCAAACTATTTTTAGACTTTCCTGACTTTGGATGAAACTGGAAACAAGTAGTGCGAAAACAAATAATAGCAAGCTTTTCATAGGTGCTTATTTAAGAAGAGAAATACCCTTTTAACTCTTAAATATACATAATTCAAGCATATCGCCTTTTCCCATTTCACCCTACTTCCAGCAGAAAAAAGAGAATTTATATTTACAGGGAAAACCCACCCCGCTATTCGAGGGTCTCCGCGATGCTCCGACCTGCGGAAGTCCAAATACAAATCAATCGCCTTCCTCCAAGCCACATTCCTTACCTTGGGTCGACTTATTTACACCCACACACCACCGATCATGAACAACCGCTATCTACTGCTCAGTTTGCTACTGGGCGGATATTTGGGTTTAATGGCCCAGATCAGCTTGCAAGGTGCCGTAAGAGATGCCACCACCCAGGAGCCCATCATCGGGGCAACAGTGGCTGAAAAGGGAACGACCAATGGTACACTGACCGACCTGAATGGCCAATTCGAGCTAACTTTGCCCGCTGAGGCAGAAATCGAAATCAGATATCTTGGATACGCCAGCCAGGTTATCGCCCTGAATGGCCGAACCAACTTAGAGGTCGACCTGATAGAAGACGTACAGCAGTTGGAAGGCGTACTCGTCACAGCATTCGGGATCGAGAAAGACAAGAAAGCTACCGGTTTCGCTTACTCAGAGGTTGGGGGCGATGAGTTAATTCAGGCGCGGGAGGTGAGCGTAGTCAATCAGCTAGTTGGCAAAGTCCCGGGACTTGATATCACCAAACCGTCTAATGGACCGGGGGGTGCTACGCGCATCACCATTCGTGGGCTTTCTCAGTTTCAGGGCGAGAACCGGCCGCTGATCGTGATCGATGGCATACCGGCTGACAACTCGAATGTAGGCCAAGCAGGCTTGTTTGGCGGTCGAGACTCTGGCGACGGACTTACGGCCATCAATCCAGACGACATCGAGACCATAACCGTCTTGCGCGGACCCGCAGCGGCAGCGCTTTACGGCTCAAGAGCAGGCAATGGCGCGCTGCTGATTACTACCAAGAAAGGCGCGCAAAGCCGAGGGTTGGGCATAGACTTCACCAGCAACTACGTGACTGAAAACGTAGCCTTGCTGCCCAACTATCAGCAAGAATACGGTCAGGGTGCCAACGGACAAAAACCGAGCAGCCAGCAGGAAGCTTTCGACAACTGGCGCTCGTGGGGTGCACGGCTAGATGGCAGTCCTACCCCAATTTTCAATGGGGAAGAACGGCCATACTCGGCTGCGGGCCAGGAAGACATCAGAGACTACTACCAAACGGGCAATACCTGGACCAACAGCCTAAGCCTGACCGGTGGCAATGAAGAAGTAAATGGACGACTATCGCTGAGCAATTTGCGCAACAACAGCATCGTACCCAACACCAGTTACGAACGAAATACGATCCTGCTATTCACCCGCGCACAGCTGGGCGGAGGCCTGAGCCTGGAGGGCAAAGTCAACTATGCCATCGAGCAATCAGACAACCGCACCAACCTGACCGACAATCCCAGCAACCCGGCCAAGTACTTCACCATAGGTCCGGCCAATTTGCCACAAGAAGTCTTCCGCCAAACCCGCGACGCCAACGGCAATCCCATATACTGGTCCAACAATCCATTCACCCTCAGCCCGTATTGGGGACCCGTCGAGAATACCAACGAGGACGAAAAGATTCGCTTACTGGGCTATGTCAGTGCCAACTGGCAGCTAACCGACTGGCTCTCGATACAAGGGCGGATCGCCACCGATGAAAGCACCCAAAACTATTTCAACGTAGAAATAGACGGCACCCAGCACAATATGCCGGGCTCGATTTTTATCGACGATTTTCAAATTACCGAGCGCAATTATGACCTGCTGATCAACGCCAACCGAACCCTCACCGACTGGCTGGGGCTAGATGTCAACCTGGGCGCAGCGCGTACCGACCGGCGATTCAGGCGCAACAGCAGCGTAGGTACAGAATTCATCAACCCAGGCTTTTTGTCCATCAACAATATGGCCGTCAGATTTCCGGCCAATATCAGCGAAGAGCGCTTCCGCATCAATGGGCTTTTTGCCACGGCTACTTTTTCAATTGCCGACTTTCTGTATCTCGAAGGCTCTTTGCGCAACGACTACTTCTCGGTCCTTACGAACCCTAATGATCCTGAAAATTCCACCAATTCTATCCTCTATGGTTCGGGCTCGCTCAGCTTCATTGCTACCGATGCCTTCGACCTGCCCGACTGGCTCAGTTTTGCCAAGTTTAGACTGGGGCTGGGCAGTTCCGGTTTTGGCCAGATTGACCCTTACTCGCAGGTACTCACCTTCGCCGTCTCGCCCTTGCCCGTCGAGAGTCAAAATGGCTCCATCACGGCGGGCAATATAGCGGACGATGAGTTTAGCAGCCCTACTCTCGAGCCCAGCCAAACCAACTCTTTAGAGCTGGGCGCCGATTTCGCTTTCCTCAACAATCGATTTGGGCTAGAGGTCACCTACTACGACCAGCGCACCGACCGCCACGTCTTCCCCAGTCCCTTGCCACCCAGCAGCGGCTTTGATCGCTTCTTGCTCAATGCCGGCGAGGTGCGCAATAGCGGTATCGAACTGCTGGCCAGGGCTCGCCCGCTGGAGCTGGGAAGCTTTCGCTGGGATCTCAGCATCAACTACTCGCGCAACCGCAACGAGGTCATCAGCCTCATCGACGGTATCGACCAGCTCAATCTTGGGCAGGACCGCACCTTCAACGCCAATATAGTTGCTCAGGTCGGCGGCCAGATAGGTGATATATGGGGTACCGTTTTTGCCCGGAACGACGCTGGCGAAATGATTTTTGGGGAAGATGGACTTCCGCAGGTGGATGCTGACCGCCAAGTGCTCGGCAACTTCAACCCTGACTGGTACGGTGGGTTGACCAGCACCTTCACACTAGGTCAGGTGTCTTTATCCCTTCTGATAGACAC
>JBCDFE010000064.1:0-20435 GCA_039178745.1 Bacteroidota bacterium
ATCTGCGTCGGCATCATCTACTTCGTCAGTGAAACTTCCGCCCCCATCGCTTAGAGTAACGGTATTACCTGCTTTCGTAATTGTTTGAATTTCATTGGTTGGGTCAGCATCAGCGTCTGTACCACCAGTTGGAATGGTGACACTATTGCTGCCCGAGATACTTAGCTCGCTCGTAATCGGGTTAAAAACTAGACTTTGTATCTCGTTGGTGGGGTCAGCATCCGCGTCGTTTACGTCTATGGCTGCTAAAAGTGGTGCTACGTCAACCATACCACCGCCATTGCTGAGCGTCAGAGTAGTTCCAATAAGCGTGATGGTCTGAATCTCATTAGTCGGATCCGCGTCTGCGTCTGTACCACCAGTTGGAATGGTGACCGAATTACCATTTGAGATACTTAATTCGTTTGTTACAGGATTAAAGGTTATAGTCTGGATCTCATTACTTGGATCCGCATCTGCATCGGTTACTCCGTCTTGAATAGAGGAAAGATCGACTGCACCCCCTCCATCACTCAATGACAGCTCATTACCAACTAAGGTAATCGTTTGTATTTCATTGGTTGGATCGGCATCAGCGTCCGTACCACCCGTTGGAATAGTAACGGAGTTTCCGCCTGATATACTTAATTCACTAGTAGCTGGATTAAATGTCAAAGTTTGTGGTGTTCCACCCTGTGGGATAGTGATACTCCCTCCACCATTACTTAGGCTAACTTGATCTCCGTTTATACTCAGGGTCTGTATTTCATTATTTGGATCTGCGTCTGCATCGTTCACGCCGTCTTGAAGTACCGACAAGTCTATACTGCCTCCATCTTCTAAAGAGAGCACAGTTCCATTTAAATTGATTTGCTGGTCGTCAGTACCTCCTCCTAAGTCAAGAGTAATACTATTACCGTCGGTGATCGTAAGGACCCCGGTATTGGGGTCATAAATTAGATTTTGTAGTTCGTCGCTGGGGTCGCCACCGCCACCATTGCCGCTTTCAGTAGCATAAAGCGCATAGGGTACACTCAGCAATTGGCTGGCGCCCATATTGATATAGCTAGTGCCTCCTGTCGGGTCGAGGTCGATCTTTATCCAATAGCTATCGGTACCCCAGTCTATGGTGTTGAAGTCGCCACTGAGTCCTACCCCGTTCCCGATGAATAGATCAAAAACGCCAAGGTCGGTAGTCGTTACCTCATGGCGCTCGCTGTAAGCTACGACACCGCTAGCAGAGCCGCGGACAAGACTTACCCGAACGGCAATATTGTCGTTGGCGTAGGCTTCGTTCATGGCATCCCTGGCTACAGCCTGAAATTTAAAGCCTGAAGGTGCCTGGGCATATAGGCCGCATGCACAGAGTAATAGAAATAAAACACTAAAGAGTCTCATGGTCAGTTTTTTTGAATAGGTTTTCTGACCATTCATGTGTCCATTCAGCCGTGTGTTACATTTTCAGAGCATGGTATATGAAAAAGTATTTTATACAATTTGTGTATTTTGATGCATGAACCTGATAAAAGTTAGAAGAACAAGAGCAAATATTGATGAACCTGCCGTTAGGTTATCTAATGGCAGGTTCCATTTCAATAGCCGGTTTGCCAAGGATGCTGAATTAAGCAAATATCAATTTGTGGAGTATCATTACGACCCTGATAAAAGGATTATAGCATTTGACTTTTTCATAGAAAAACAGCCATCTGATTCCTTTAAATTAGGCAATAATAAAACCAATAATTTCAGAAGTTCTATGGGGGAGTTTTTACCAAAACAGAATTGGATAGCCTCTGTAATGAATTTCCCAGACTCCACGATGAGAAGCTTTGTTGCAGCTCAGATTGGAAGAAACCGGTGGAAAATAGACCTCAGACCCTCATTCGAATTTCGAGTAAATACAGCTGACCGTCTGGAAATAGACGACTCTGCTTGTGGAATTTATCGGTACATCAGAAACGATGAAGTCGTTTACATTGGAAAAGGAAATATTCGGAATAGACTAGGGGATAAGACTCGACAAAACTGGGATTTTGACGTTGTCGAATATTCGTTAATTAGAGATGAAGACAGACAGTTCTATTGGGAAGCTTATTGGATTGATCTTCATAGAGAGCGTCATCAAAAATTACCTGTTTATAATCTTATCAGGGGGCAAAAAAAGCAAAAACAAAATTAAAGTTAATAACTCATTGCTGATCTCCATATTGTAATTTTTAAAATCAGCACATTAAATACAGGTCGGCATCTACCATCAAGATCCCGACCTGCGGAAGTACGAAAATAAAAATCAGTCCTCTAGCATAGCCTCTATCCGCTCCAATCGCTGGCGCATATTGGCTAGTTCTTGGGCCTGCTGGTCTATGATAGAAGTCTGCTGAGCAATGGTACTATTTTGCTGCTCAATGACTTGCTGCTACTCTTGAATGGCGCTGATGGCTAGCACAGTGAGCTGGCTATAGTCGACCAATAAAGTGGATTCGCCTCTTTCCCTGTCGCTAGTCTCAGTTACCACGGTAGGAAAAACCTGCTGTACATCTTGAGCCAGAAAACCGATGAACTCCTGATCTGGATCTGTCAGGTAGTTATACTTGTGCGCTTGCAATTGTGAAAGCAGCGGAAGCACCCCTGATACAGCACTGATATTGGTTTTAAGCCTAGCATCTGAAAGGGCAGAATAATGGCCAGAAGCGGCATTGAAGGTACCCCTGAGCGCATCGTTATGATACAAAGCCAATCCACCTGAATTGGATGTGGTCGTACCCACATACATCTCCCAATTCTCATTGGTAGTGGTGCCGTTAATCATGATAAAGCCGAATTCCCCACCCGATGAGCTCGTATTTTGAACCAATCGCAGCGGATACGTTCTAGTGGTATTCACGCCAGGCGATACACCTTGCAGTGGGCTTTTACGGCAGGAACATCACTTCAACCCAATCTGCTGCAACACATGGAGTTGACCCCCAAACGCCTTGGCAATCAACTCTGGGGTAAAGGTAGATTCTGTTGGCCCGGCAGCAACTAGCCGCTGATTGAGCAGCACCACCTGATCAAAATAATCTGGCACCGCCTGCAAATCGTGATGTACGACCAAAAGGGTTTTGCCCTCGTCAGAAAGTTTGCGCAATACTTCTATGATTTTTTCCTCGGTCGGGATGTCCACACCTACAAATGGCTCGTCCAGCAAGAGCACCTCTGCTTCTTGTGCCAGTGCGCGCGCCAGAAAAGTGCGCTGCTGCTGTCCGCCACTCAGCTCCCCGATCTGGCGTTTTTGTAAGTTGGTGATACCGAGCTCTTCTAGCGCCCGATCTACTTTACGCTGGTCTTCGGCCGTAATTCTGGAGAAAACCCGCTTGTGCGGATACCTGCCCATAAGTACCACATCGCGAACCGTAGCCGGAAAGCTAAAATCGATTTCTGATCGCTGAGGAACGTAAACCACCCGCTTGCGGACCTCTTGTACAGGACCACCTAAAACTTTGATTTGCCCCTGAAAATCTTCGATCAGTCCCAGTATCGCCTTTAGCAGAGTAGACTTACCAGAGCCATTAGGGCCTAATATGCCGTATCGGTAACCGGCCTCAAAGCGCAGAAAGATATTGCTCAGGGCGCGCTTGCCATCGTAGCTGACATGCAGGTCTTCTATTTCTATGATAGAGTTCATCCGGGACGATTGAGTTGAACGACCATAAAGCCAAAAGCTCCAAGCATAACGAACAGCACGAGTCCCAACAAAATACCCTGCTGGGTTTTACTGGGGCCTCGACCTATCTCTATATCTCCGGTCAAACCCAGCAGCGCAGAGACGATCTGATCAGTATTGTGGCGCAGCATGCCCAGATAGGTACCCGCTGGATGCTCGGGCTCTGCCAGAGAATCGGCGAATAGCTCTCCGCCAATTATCACGCCATTGTCGGTCGCTATTTGGCGCAGCAGCTTGGGGTTGATCGTACTTTCCACAAAAATAGCAGGCACTTCGAGCTCTCGTATAATGCTTGTCAGCCGGGCCACATCATTGGTTTGTACTTCGGCATCGGTACTAGTGCCCAGTGCAGCTTCCACCCTTAGTCCATAGTGGCGGCCATAGTATTGAAAAGCATCGTGACTAGTAATGAGCACACGCTTAGGTGCAGGAATGCGCTCGATTTGCTCGTTTATATAACTTTCCAGATCGTCTAGCTGCTGTAGATAAATGCCCGCATTGAAACGAAACTCCCCTTCAAACTCCGGCGCCAGGTTGATCAGAGCATCCCGCACATTGATGACGTATCGTTTACCATTCACCGCATTCATCCAGGCATGCGGATCGCTGGCATTCGCATAGTCTGTGCTACCTATCGGCTCGATACCTTTTGTGATGATTTGGACTTCCGCAGGTGGAGACGTTCCCCGAACGCCGACATCCCGCTCCTGCTCTTGAAGAGAAGGATTGCGGGATCGGTTACTTTCCTCGCCAGACGAGCGGCTATTGGCCACCAGCTCATTGATCCAGCCCTCAAAAGTCAGGCCATTCATCAAGATCAGATCTGCTCTAGACACCAGCGAAACATCAGCTGGTGTGGGCTCATATACATGCGGATCGCCCCCAATAGGTACAATAGAACGCACCTCTACCAAATCACCTCCTATGACATCTGCTATGTCGGCAAAGATGGATGCAGAGGCCACAACCAGTTTGCGTTCCGCCTCCTGTGCTGGTAGCAAACCACCCAAAAAAAGGACCGATACAAATACGAAAGCACGCATATTTACAAAGGTAAGTAAGTAAAACAGCATGCTTACAGTATAAATTCATGTATCTACATCAATTTTTCTTCAAGCATTAAACTTTATGTGTTTGTTATGCCTTTGTTCTTGGGTAATTGGGATCGCAATTAATCAATCAAACTCATACCTGCGGTTCGTAACTAAAAAGACATAATCATGCTAAAGCAAGCAACGTACTCCTTATTCAGCCTACTAGCGCTTTTCATTTTGGCCGCCTGTGGCGCTGGCCCAGAAGGTGAAACGGTAGAAAGTGGAGAAGCCATCGAAGGCGAAGGTGAAGGCACAACAATGGCCGCATCCAGCTACAATGTAGATGTAGCCGCCAGCTCTATCGCCTGGGAAGGCACCAAGAAAATCGGTGGTGGCCACAATGGCCATATCGGTTTGGCCGATGGCACCCTGGCTGTTGTAGATGGCAAGCTGAATGGTGGTGTTTTCACGATAGACATGACTTCTATCACCAATGCTGATCTACCTGAAGAGAAGCAAGGCATGCTGGTAGGTCACCTTTCCAATGAAGACTTCTTCGAGGTAGAAACTTACCCCACAGCAACCTTCGAAATCAAGAATGTAACCCCTGCCAGTGGCCGCGATGACATCAGCCACATGATCACAGGCAACCTGACGATGAAAGACAGCACGCGCAGTGTCACCATCCCGGCTATGGTAGAAATGACCGAAGAGCAAATCTCTGCGACTACGCCAGCTTTCGTAATTAATCGTACAGAGTGGGGCATTCAGTACGGTTCGGGCCTACTCGGACTAGCCGAAGACGAGATCATCAACGACAACATCGGTTTAGAGATCACCCTGGTCGCCAATCGCTAAACGACACCTGAAGAATCACCAATAGTAAATCCGGATCGCCAGCTGGCGGTCCGGATTTATTATTTCAATCTATTCAATCCAGCTTTTGCTTGCAAGTGTAGTCCGGCTCGATACTCATCTGGTTTTAGATCCAGGCATTGCTGAAAATATCTCCGCGCAGCATCTTTGTGGTTGCGCTCTTCTTCGATCAGCCCGGCCTGCAAAGCAGAGTTGCAGGCAAAAAAGCTGTCGGCTTCTTCACCCAGGCTTATGGTTCGCTCGTAAAATGACAAAGCGCCAGCCCAGTCCATGAGGCCGTGTAGTATGCGACCGGTTCTGTAGTAGTATTCGATTTCGTCTGTCGCAGGCAAATGATCGATATCGATTGCTTCCATTTCCGATCGGGCCTCCTCGTAGTAGCCACCATCAAAAAGTAGTCTGGCCCGTAGCAAGCTCAAATTTGGCGGCGCATTTCTTTCCGCTTCTCGGGCGGCATTTCTATCGCTTCCTGCTCTATTATTAGCGCGATCGTCCAAGTGACTCATCTGCTGGTAGTATCCGTCTATATTGCCCCTTAGGTATTCGGCCCATGCTATTTTTTGTCTGGCCGACCTGCGGAAGTTCCCTCCCTCAAAACGCGTAAGAAAAGATTGAAAATACACTCTTGCACCGGGGTCCAATTGGCGTAATCGGACTAAGCCGAGCATATAATCCAAGTATGGAAAATCGAGTGCTGTGCCTCCTCTTGGCTGCTGGTCCAGTAAGTCATTAGCCTCGTCGTTTCTACCAGATCGCATGGCGATTGTCGCCAGAATAAAGCAGTGGATCTTGTGTTCATCTGGCCTCAACTGCCAGCTCTGGGCAAGGCGCCAAGCGGTTTCTGCATCATCCAGTAGGTAAAGATGTAAAAACCCATATAGCGCTTGTGCCTCGGCCATGAAGGGTGTGTCTTCTGGGCCAGCAAGCATACGGCTCATCTCGCTTTTACCTTGGGCTATTGTACCGTTGAGAGAAGAGAGCAGTTGTACGCCCCACTTGTACTGGGGCGGAATACTCCCTACTGCTGCATGTATGAGTCCAAGATCTTTGTAGGTAGGTAGAAAATCGGGAAAGAGTTCAGCATTATCTCTCAGTAAACGGTGGGCCCGGTTTAGGGCGCGAAAGGCGGCCCACTCTCGCTCAAAACGAATTAAGACGACCGCTCTATGCAAATGCAACTCGGCCATGAGGTACCGGAACCAGGGTGAATGGACAGACAACTCCGTGGCTTGGGCAAGCCGCTCTTCCTGACGTTCCAAAAAATTTTCGAGCTCGTCTTTATTCTCCGTGATATAGAGCTCCAGCACGTCGGCATAGCTGTCTATATGATCTGCAGCTATATTGCCGGGCTGCCGTAGGCGTATCTGCGTGGTTTCGGATCTGGCCTCGTCTAGATGTAAACTGAGCGCCAAGTCATAAGCGCGCTGAATACCAACTGAAAAATCATACCTGAAATCATGGGTCTCCTGACCAGGCAAGATGCCCATAAACACGAAAATGAGAATGGAGCTTACCCAAAACCGAAGAAGCCAAGAGTCTCTTGCGAGACAGGGTTTGCACATATACACACTTCGGGCTCTATGCTTCATGCCTGCTGTAGATCTCATCGATCTTACTCGCCAGATCCCGATCTTTTTGAGTCACCGTGTTGCCGGCGTCATGGGTTGTCAAGGCAATCTCTACGGTATTGTACACATTACTCCAATTGGGGTGGTGCTGAGCGCCTTCAGCAGCAAAGGCTACTTCTGTCATGAAAGCCCAGGCTTGTGTGAAGTTGTCAAATTTGAAGGTAGCTTGGAGCTGATTATTTTCTTCTTTCCAGTTCATTTAGTGTAGTTTTAGTAATTGCAGCATGGGCTACCCGATTGCTATTTATTCGCCAGCTGTCCACATGCGGCATCTATATCTTTACCCCGGCTGCGCCTGACGGTGACCATGATCTTTTGCGCGCGCAGGTATGCGGCAAAGTCATCGATACGATGCTCGGTCGACTTTCGAAACGATGTTCCGTCTATAGGATTGTATTCAATGATATTAATCCGGACTGGAAATCGGCGGCAGAGTCTGGCTAAGCGTTTGGCATCTTCTATAGAGTCATTAAAATCCTGAAAGGCGATGTACTCGTAGCTGATGCGGTTGCGGGTTTTGCGGTAGTAGTACTCTAGGGCATCCATCAAAACCGATAGGTTATTGGCATTATTGATGGGCATGATCTCGTTACGCTTTTCATCATCAGCAGCATGCAGGCTCAAGGCTAGATTGACCTTGCTGTTATCATCGGCGAGGCGACGAATGAATTTGGCAATACCCGCCGTAGAGATGGTGATTCGCCTGGCCGACCAGCCCAGGCCTTGTTCATTGGTGATGCGCGATATGCTCTCCATGACGGGCTGATACGCCAATAGCGGTTCGCCCATACCCATGTAAACGATATTGGTCAGCCCTCTGCCATAGGTGCTTTCGCATTGCTCATTGACTAGAGCCACCTGATCGTATATCTCGCCTGCTGTCAGGTTTCTGGCCCGCTTCATCCGGCCAGTAGCGCAGAAGGTACAAGATAGAGAGCAGCCCACCTGCGAACTTACACAAACAGTGTATCGATCGTCTTTGGGTACCGGAATGAGGACGGATTCGATCAGGTGGCCGTCGTGTAGCCGAAATCGCGATTTGATGGTACCATCTGTGGATCGCTGTACTTCATCGACCTCCAGCGTAGGGAAAATAAACTCCGCACGCAGCTGTTCGCGCAAGGCTTTAGATATATTGCTCATTTGGTCGAAGCTGCGCGCACCGCGTTTCCAGATCCAGTCATATACCTGCTTGGCCCTGAAGGGTTTTTCGCCCCAGGCTACTAACTGCTCCGTAAGCTCCTGCTGGTTGAGTTTGCGTATATCTAGCATAAACTACATGTCAAACAACAAAGGCACCAAAAGGGTCGTGAGAATCAGACAAATTAAGCTTAACCAAATACCTACTCGGCCAAAATCTCGAAATTTATACCGGCCTGCGCTATAGACCATCGCATTAGTCTGATAACCAACCGGGCTGAGGAAAGAAGCCGAAGCCGCCAGGGCAACTGTGACTAAAAGAGGCATGGGATCAACACCCGTTTGGTGAGCCACAGCTATGGCAATAGGAGCCAGTAGAGCTGCCGTAGCATTATTGCTCATGAGTTCGGTTAGTATATTGGTCAGCAAGTAAAGGCCGCCAACCAGAATAAAGGGCCCGGAATCATGAAGGGGGCCACTCAACATAGCTGCAATACTAGTATCCAAACCGCTATTGGCCATAGCCGTACCGAGACTCAGTGCACCTGCCAGCAGGAAGACAACTCGCCAGTTTATGGCTTCGTACACTTCCGTCATATTCATCGTGCGCCCGATCACCAAAGCGCATAGCCCGCAAAGCGAAGCCAGCACGATGGGTAGCAAACCCGCAGTAGCACAAAACACCACACCAAATATGACCGCCATAACGAACACGAATCGCGACCGCTTAAAGTCTGGAAGACTATCGGTAGAAAGTAGTATAAATGGGCTGTCCTGTTGTTGCTCTATTCGCTTTAGCTCGCTCAGGTAGTGCGTTTTAACTTCTGCCAGGATGACATCGCCAGCAGTCAGCGGCAATCGATACAGCTTCTCTCTTAAGGTAGCCTCTCGCTGCCTGATGGCTAGAGGAACTCCTCGGTAAGCCCGCCTGAAATCGACCTGCCGTAAGGTCCTGCCCACAAAACTTGAATTGGGAGTAACCACCAGCTCTACCAAGGTACTTCCGGCTCTACCCAGCCCAGTACCCATGATGGTAAAACCAGAAGAGCCTTTTCGGTCCAGCAAGCGGACATAGTCTTTGAGGGCTTTGATCTTTTCGCGATCACAGCGCACTTTAAGCGTGTCATTGGTTTGCAGGCGAAAGTCTCCTGGTGGAAGGTTAAAGCTCGTTTGCCCGCGTCTGACCTCTATGATGTCCATATCCAACTCCCTGACCAGTGGCGAGTCCATAATACGCCTGCCTGAAAATGCCTCTGACTCCAGTAGCACAAATTCAGCCAAATAATCGTGCAAGGCAAACTCGTCTTTCAGGTCTTTTTCACTTTCTTGATTGGGCAATAGGCGATAGCTCAGATAAACTACATAGACCAAACCCATTAAAAGAATGGGAGCGGCCACAGGCGCCAGGGTGAACATAGAAAAACCCGGAAGGCCATGATTTTGAGCAATGCCGTGTACCAGAAGATTGGTAGATGTGCCCAGCAGAGTACACATGCCACCCAGTATGCTGGCGAAGGAAAGTGGGATGAGCAGGCGAGATGCCTTAATGCCTGTAGTGGCCGCAATCTGCCCTACTATCGGGATGAAAACCGCTACAACCGGTGTGTTATTGATGAAGGCCGAAGTTACCGCGACCAAGAGCATCATAGTAAAAGTAGCTCTGAGTGGATGAGCCCTAAAACCGCCCGACATTTGTTGGGCCAACTGCTGCAAAGCACCCGTTTTCAATAAGGCAGCAGATAGTACAAACATAAAAGCCACCGTCAGGGTAGCCTCGTTGCTAAAGCCGGCTAAGCCTTCCTCTACAGAAATCACGCCCGTTAAAACCAGCGCGATGATCAGCAGCATAGCTACCACATCTACCGAAAGCCATTCAGTTACGAATAAGACCACAGCACCAAGTGTAATCAGCAAGGTTAGAACGGCGGGAGAAAACATAAGACTGCAAAATTAGATCAAATTAGTTGGTTCTGTTTTGAAGGCCATTATCCGCATAGGCGTTTCTATATTTTGTACTTCCGCAGGTCGAAGCATTCCTCTAATAGCTTACCTTTGCGCCACCATTAACCCCTCAAACCTATTTGATGGAACGCAGCGAACAGGAAATCGTACGCAGAGAAAACCTGGAAAAGATCAGAGAGCTTGGAGTCGAGCCCTTCCCGGCAGCCGCATACCCGGTCAGTCACCTGGCAGCCAAAATCAAAGCTGGTGCACAAGAAGATGAGGAAGGTAAAATCACCAACTTTCAAGAGGTTAGCCTGAGTGGTCGCATCATGTCACGACGCATCATGGGCAAAGCTGCCTTTGCAGAGCTACAAGACAGCAGCGGCCGCATTCAACTCTATCTGAGCCGCGATGATATTGCCCCAGGGGAAGACAAATCGCTCTACAATGATCTCTTCAAAAAGTATCTGGATCTGGGCGACTTCGTCGGAGTCAAAGGTTTTGCCTTCAAGACACGCACAGGAGAACTGACCGTACATGTCAAAGAATTTACTTTCCTCGGCAAGTCTCTTCGACCGCTGCCCATCGTCAAAAAAGATGAGGAAGGCAATGTCTACGATTCGTTTACCGATCCCGAACTGAGGTATCGGCAGCGCTATGTAGACCTTACTGTCAATACGAATGTGCGCGATATTTTTCGCAAACGCTCCAGGACCATCACCGCTATGCGAAAGTTCCTGGACGACATCGGCCTTATGGAGGTAGAAACACCCGTACTGCAGGCCATTCACGGAGGAGCTTCAGCCAGGCCCTTTGCCACCCACCACAATACGCTCGATACACCAATGTACATGCGTATAGCCAATGAGCTGTATCTGAAACGACTCATCGTAGGCGGCTTCGATGGCGTATATGAAATCGGCAAGATGTTCAGGAATGAGGGCATGGACCGAACGCATAACCCGGAGTTTACCATGGTCGAATTCTACGTGGCTTACCAGGATTACAACTGGATGATGGACACCGTGGAAAAGCTTCTGCAAACCGTAGTAACGGCAGTAAATGGTGAGGCCCAGGTCGAAGTCGATGGAAAGAGCATCGACTTTAGCGGCCCTTATAGACGCATGAGCATGTACGAAGCCATTGAGCAGTACACGGGAACCGACATTAGCGATATGGACGAATCCGACCTGCGGAAGTTCTGCAAAAGCAATCACATAGACGTAGATGCCAGCATGGGTAGAGGCAAGTTGATAGATGAAATATTTGGTGAAAAAGTAGAGCATCAGCTGGTCCAGCCCACCTTCATTACAGACTACCCCGTAGAGATGTCTCCACTCACCAAAAAGCACCGCTCTAAACCGGGCTTGGTAGAGCGATTCGAACTGATTGTAAATGGCAAAGAGCTGGCTAATGCCTACACTGAGCTCAATGACCCTATAGATCAGCGCGAGCGATTTGAGACACAGCTGGAACTCGCTAAGCGAGGTGATGAAGAAGCGATGGCACTAGACGAAGACTTCCTCCGGGCATTGGAATACGGTATGCCCCCGACGACCGGAGTAGGTATTGGTATAGACCGACTGGTGATGCTGATTACCAGACAGAGCAGCATTCAGGAAGTCTTGTTCTTCCCGCAAATGAGACCAGAAAATTAGTCTTTTAGTCTGTTAGGTAAATTCGGGCATTGCTCATTTATCTAGACCAAAAACACCTAGATTTACCCTAAGCTATGATCAGCGGGATAGGTCTTTTATAATAAACCTAACAGACTAAAAGACTCTCCACAAATAAACGCATAGAGCCCAAGTCAATTCTATATCATTAATAAACTGAGTAGGCTCAAAAATCCCTAAAAGACTAATTCATGTACCCCGATCTCTCCTATCTTTTTCACGACCTGATCGGCACTGAGCCCGACAATTGGCTGAGTATATTTAAAACCTTCGGGTTTTTCCTACTGATGGCTTTTGTCTCAGCGGCCTGGCTATTGAAGCTGGAACTCAAACGGAGAGAGAAACTCGGACAGTTTAGCAGTAAGACTTATACCATTGAGAAGAACCCCGCCAACAAGACCTCTGATATAGTAGTCAATGGTATAGTAGGATTTTTGCTGGGCTACAAATTGCCTTATGCTTTTAGTCATTTCGATGAGTGGAAAATCGATCCGGCTTCGGTCTTGCTCAGTACCGACGGCAACTTTCTAACCGGCATACTGGGCGCTGCGCTTTTTGCAGGCTACTACTATTGGTTGGGAAAACGAGATAAAGAGGTCTATCCCAAAGACATACAGATTTTTCCCAGTGATCGTATCGGCCCCATCACTTTTGCCGCAGCTATAGGAGGCTTGATTGGGGCTAAAGTCTTTGCCATCATCGAAGATTTGCCTAGTTTTTTCCGCGATCCGGCCGGGGTCTTTTTTTCCGGAACCGGACTGGCCATTTACGGTGGCTTGATTGGTGGTGCCGTAGCGGTGATCTGGTATTTGCGCAAACACAAAATTGATGTGTTGCCTTTCACCGATGCTGTAGCTCCTGCTTTAATGGTGTCTTACGGTGTTGGCCGTATAGGTTGCCAGCTGAGTGGTGATGGCGATTGGGGCATAACCGCAGGACCTCAGCCCGACTGGTGGTTTTTACCCGACTGGATGTGGTCTTTCACTTACCCCCATTCTGTAATATTTCCGCAGCTAGAGCCCGGCAGGGTGCCCTATGCCAATGCCGTGGCACTACCGGATTGCGATCTGCAATACTGCTACGAATTAGCTGAAGCTGCTTACCCGACCCCCTTCTATGAAACCATGATGGCTTTTGCCATTGGGGCTATTTTATGGAGTCTGCGCAAGCGATTGACTCCTGTTCCTGGTCTACTTTTTGCTATTTATCTGGTCTTCAATGGCATCGAGCGGTTTTGCATAGAATTTATCAGAGTGAATGATACCTACGACTTTGCTTTTGGACTTACTCAAGCCCAAATCATCGCCGTTGGCTTTATGCTGACCGGTCTGTGGATGGCTTGGTGGAGTAAGAAGAAATCTTCTTTAAGCTGATCTAAGCTTCCATATCACTATAACTTCCCTCAATCAGATCATTATCTGCAATGCCTAGCTTATTCATCCAGGCTCGGCATTGCTTTTCCAGAGCTTCGTGCTGATCTGCTGCATCGCCTATGGCTTCGATCTCAACAAAGGTGCATAGACCAGCAACCTCATCCAGGTGCAGTTTCACATTGTCAGCCCAGTAAATTTCCCGCTGCTTATCTACTCGGTTCCATTCACCAAGGGCAGTGGTGAGCACATCGAGCAACTGCTCAGGTGCATCTCCCGATACCTCTTCAAGACGGCATAGGGAGACCTTCGAGTCTTTGGGGCCAGCTTGGTTCGGACGCTGGTAGAAAATCAGACTTCGCTCTATGGTCCCCAACCTGAGTTTAAGCCTTCCCTCAGGCACATGGAAATAGTGATCAACTTGATGATCTCTCCCTTGCAGTACGGCTCCGTTAGCTATTAGACGTTCTCTGACCAGGTCCGGGCCAGAAGTGCGGGCTTTGATTTCAACTAAGTATGGCAAATCAATAGTAATTATCTCCGTCCGATGCATCGGACGGAGATAATTAAAGTTAGACTACTGCCGAATAAATCTGACAGCGCGTAGGCGTCCTTCGCTCTGGTATTGCACCATGAAAAGTCCACTCGGAAGCGTGCTGATATCAAAATCGACTATAGCGCGATTCGTGCCGCCAGCCACTCTTTCTGTTGCCCATGCCCGACCGTGCTGATCGCGCACAAATGCATTGCCCTCGTCGAGCTGATCTTCACTCTCGATAATGACGCGCAGTAGATCACCACTTACCGGGTTGGGGTATGGGGTAATTTGTACTTCCGCAGGATCGGCTACCATTCCGGGACGTGCTTCCTCCCGCGTAACCGTGACGAAGTTGTCTGACAGAGACCAGCAGTTGTCTGTTATGGCTACCGCACTCGCCGTGTCGCCTGGCATGGCGATGATCTCTCCGGTATAGCTCAAGCCCCAGATGCGACATACGCCGGCTGGAGTATCTCCAAAGTCAAAGACCGGCCCGTCTCCCAGATCGAGTATAACGTTCTGGTCATCGGTGATCACATAGATGAAGTTGGCCTGAGAAGCATCACTGCTGACCACTTCTACGCTGGTATTGCCACTGCCCAGATCGATAGTGACCTCAGTCTCGCCATCTACAGTAGCAACGGTCCCGCCCGCAGGCTCCTCGCGAATGATGGTGATAAAGTTTTCACTCAGCGCAAAGCATTCGTTGCTGAGTGGTACTTCATTGATATTTTGACCAAAGAAAGCAATCGGATCTCCAGTTAATGCATAACCGTAAATGCGACAAATGCCTGGATCCTGAGTGTCAAAATTGAACACAGGACTCACAGCAGCCGGTATTAAAATGTTACCTTCGTTATCTGTCACGGCAAAGCGATAAGGAACATCGGTTACTGTAGTTAGAATACCTACTACGTCGGGTATTCCATCTTGAGGACATACATAAAAAGTATCCAAACCATCGAGGGTAGATAGAATACCACCATCTAGTTCGGCACCGCGCGTCACGGTCACGAAGTCTGCTGTCACTTCAAAACAATTGTCTGCGAGGGCTACCATATTGATGTCGTCGCCGACACTGACAGTAACATTGCCAGTATACGATAGGCCATAGAGTCTGTAGTCGCCCTCTGGCAGGGTGCCCAACGGCACAGCCGCAGCATCGAGTGAAACCAGCTGAACAATGTCGTTTTCATCTGTGACGACAATAGCATAGCCCGCCTCACTGGTCGTATTGACATTGACCACCAGGTCCTGATTGCCGTTTATGGCACAGAAGAGCGTGTCATCTACGCTGATCTCTCCGGCTTCGGGGGCATCGCTGATGATCAGCAGGCAGTTGTCTGACAGGGCGAAGCAGCCATCACTAAGCTGTGTGGTCTCGATAGGATAGGACCCACTGACTATCCAATCGCCAGTGTAGTTCACACCAAAGATTTTAGCCCTCACCAGTGGGAAGCCGTTGAAATCGAAGTCCGTCACACCAGGCTCTAGCTCTACGATAGAAATCCCGTTGTCCAATCCGATGATATAGCGATAAGTCGTATCGCTGAGCAGACCCGTGGTCTCGAAATCGATTATGTTGGCATTGATGTTGGTCGGGCAGAGGTAAATGACATCCTCTATGCCATCTACACTGATGGTCCCACCATCGACCACAGTCACATTTACGGTGATGAAGTTGTCGGTCAGGTCAAAACAGCTTGTCGCCAGATCGTCGCTTAGCATGGTCCCAGGGCCTACAGTCAAAGCGCCTGCATAGGAGAGGCCATAAATTTGATAGGTCCCGGCAGCTGCATTCTCGAAGTTGAAAATCAAATCGGGTAGCAAGCCAACAACCAAGTCGCCCTGAGCTGCAATCAGTGTATAGCTACCCAGCTGGTCCATGGGTACAAACTCGACAGAGTCAGCTATGCCGTCGCCAGCACATACATCTATGGTTGTACCTGCGGGGCTACTGATCGTTCCGCCTTCGGGCACTACCCGCAAGACTTCGATGAAATTGTCTGACAAGCCAAAGCAGCCATCGGCTAGCGTTGCTATCGATGCCGTATCGCCGGGTTGTGCCAGCAGATCACCGGCATAGCTCAGGCCCCAAACTCGGCAAACGCCAAATCCGGCATCTTCGAAATCGGCTTCGTTGAGTGGAGTTACCTCCAGTATCACATTCTCATCGTCGGTGATGAGATAAACGAAGTTTTGCCCCATAGCGCCCTCGCTTTCGAAATTAACGATGTCTGGTATGCCATCGCCAGGGCAGGTCGTAATGTTGGTGCTGCCGTCGGGCAGACTTACAGTACCGCCAATAGCTACGTCCCTTGTTACGGTGACGAAGTTATCTGAGAGGGTAAAGCAGCCTGTGGCCAACTGCTCGCTGGCATTCAGTCCTGGAGCTGCTAGCAGAGTATCTTGGTAGCTCAAGCCCCAAAGACGGCACACACCCAACCCGGCATCTTCAAAGTCTACGGTATTGCCGTCGGGTACAAGCAGAATGTTGTTCTCATCGTCGGTAACGATAAAGGTAAAGGCACCACCACCGGCACCGTCTACTTGAAAATCGACCACATCTGCTACCCCATCGCCAGGGCAGAGGAATATCTCCGTTTCACCGGCTTCTGTAGATACCGTTCCGCCCACTGGAATCTGGCGAACAACGGTTATGAAGTTGTCGGATAGGGCATGACAACCCGTGGCAAGCGTTACTTCATTGGCAACTTCGCCTATAGCTCCCGTCAGCGTACCGTCGTACGGAAGTCCCCAGACTCGGCAAACACCTTGGCCAGAACCGTCGAAATTGAAGCTGTCTCCAAATAAGAAGAACATGATCACATTATTGACGTCTGTAACGACATAGACGAAATTGGCCAGCTCGGCATTGCCGGTACTATCGAAACGCACTATATCGGGTGTTCCGTTATTTGGACATATCAGTATGGAGTTGTCGCCGTCTTCTGTGCTTACGGTGCCACCATCGGGCTCCTCCCGGATTATGGTGATGAAATTGTCGGTCAGGGCATAGCAGCCTTCTGCCAGGGCGTCGGTATTGATTTGGTCGCCCATAGCAGCCAGCAATGCACCTTCGTAGGCTACACCATACACTCGACACACGCCTGAGTCTGCCTGATCAAAATCGACGGTGAGGCCCGCGGGAGTCCCAATCACAACGCCGTCGTTATCGGTCACGATCAGGCTGAAGTTGGGTGCCGTGTTGCCCATTACAGAAAAAGTGACCAGGTCCTCGTTGCCATCGTTCGGGCAGGTTGTGATTGTATCGAGGCCAAACTCATTGTCGAGTATCCCACCTTCGGGCGAGTTGCGAATGACCGTGACGAAGTTGTCGCTGAGGTCAAAACAACCAGTTGCCAGTTCGTCTGTCTCTGCATCATCGCCAACCACAGTAACCACATTACCACTATAACTCAAGCCCCACACCCGGCAAGTGCCTTGACCGACATTGTCGAAATCTATGCTGGGCGGATCCACGAAGCCCAAGACCATATTGTTTTCATCGGTCACGAGTAGTACATAGCTAGGCCCGGTATTTCCGCTGGCCACAAAGGTGAGCAAATCGGGTATACCATCGCCGGGGCACAACTCGACCTCTGTACTACCATCTTCCAGGCTAATCGTACCTCCGTCGGCATCTTCGCGCAGTACGGTCACAAAGTTGTCTGAGAGATCGAAGCAATCCGATGCCAACTGAGTGATGGCGGCATTATCGCCTATTTCAGCGAGCAGATCACCTCTGTAGCTCAATCCCCATACCCGGCAAGTACCCAGACTTGCATCGTCGAAGTCAATGTTGCTGTCTTCGCTAAGCCCTAGTATTTCATTGTTGTCGTCAGTTACGACGAAAATAAACTCGCCCCCTGAGGCATCTTCTGAGACAAATAGGATGCTATTGTCTCCGCCATCGCCAGGGCATACCGATACGGTGTCGCGATTGTCTATGGTGCGCACGGTACCGCCTTCGGTCGCTATGCGCTCCACGCTGACCAGATTGTCTGTAAGTGCAAAGCAGCCCGCAGCTAGCGGGGCATCGATAGAGACACCCTGAGCCGCCAAGAGGTCGCCAAAATAGGTCAGGCCGTATACGCGGCAGGTGCCGCCACCAGCATCTTCGAAATCTATCGTCAGACCGGGAGGAACGCCTATGATGTTGCCGCTATCGTCTGTAACAACGAGTGTAAAGTTGGGGCCGGAGTTGCCACTGACTTCAAAAGTGAATTCATCGGCCAGGCCGTCACCAGGGCAAGTAACTATAGATTCCAGACCGCCATCGGTACTTATGCTACCGCCTTCGGGTAACTCCCTGATCACACTTACGAAGTTGTCACTCAGGTCAAAGCAACCCGTAGCCAGCTCATCGCTCGTAGCATCGTCTCCCACCATAGTGACGATGAAGCCACTATAGCTCAAGGCCCAGACCCGGCAAGTACCAAAACCTACAGAGTCGAAGTCTACTTCCGGGCCATCCACAAATCCCAAAACTTCATTGTTTTCGTCAGTAACGAGCAGGGCAAGTGATGGGCCACTATTGCCGGAAACCACAAAGCTGATTATGTCTTCTAGCTCATCTTCGGGGCAGATTTCTATTTCGTCTCCGCCTCCTTCCAGGCTTATAGTTCCACCATCGACTTCTTCGCGCAAGATGGTGACAAAATTGTCGGAAAGGTCGAAGCATTCGGAAGCCAGAGTCACTTCGGCGGCGTTATCGCCCTGACCGGCGAGTATATCTCCGCGATAGCTCAGCCCCCAAACCCGGCAAGTGCCAAATCCGGCCTCATCGAAGTCGATGTTTGGATCTTCGCTCAGTCCAAGGATTACGTTGTTATCATCGGTGATGACGAAAATAAAGTCGCCGCCAGAGGCATCTTCAGACACAAAGAGCACACTGTTGTCTCCGCCATCGCCTGGGCATACGGCTACCGTATCTCGGTCGTCGATGGTTCGCACTGTTCCGCCTTCGGTAGGGATGCGCTGTACAGTGACAAATTCTGCCGACAGTGCGTAGCAACCATCGGCTAGTGTATCCGTATTTACATTGTCGTCGGCTTCTGCCAAAAGGTCGCCCTCGTAGGTGAGCACGTAAACGCGGCAATCTCCGGCACCGGCATCTTCGAAGTTTACGCTCAGCCCACCGGGCAGCCCCAAGATATTGCCTTGGTCATCTGTAACCACGAGGGTCTGGGTTCCGCCCCCGTCTAGTATAATGAAGTCTATAAAGTCGTCTTGGCCATCGGCCGGGCAGGTCGTTATAACTTGGCTGCTATCTGCGGTCAGCACAGATGCTCCCGCCAGGGAATTTCTATCTACGACGATGAAGTTATCGCTCACCCCGTTGCAGCCATTGCCTGCGGCCAGTACATCTCCGGGTTCGACAGGAATAGCATTGGTATAGCCAACCGACCACACATAGCAAATGCCTCCACCCGCGCCTTCAAAGTCTATGGTGCCGCTCGTGTTTACGGCCAGGACAATATTGGCCGTGTCGGTCACAACAAAAGCTACATTTGGCGCGTCGCTATCGGAGGTGAAGCTGATCAGGTCTGCCAGCCCATCGCCAGCGCATACAGACAGGGTATCTTGCCCGCTGGTGGTACTGATGGTCGAACCACCGGGCGATCCATTATTGACGGTCACGAAGTTAGTCGTCAATCCGAAGCAGGGTTCTGATAGTTGGGCCGTATTGAAGTCTTCGCCAACTTGGGCCGTGATGAAGCCCAGGGTAGAAAAGGCATATACCCGGAGTGTGCCCAAGGGCAGCATCTCAAAATCAATAAAATTGCTAAAACCAATAGAAACAATAGTGTCGTTTTCGTCTACTACGACATAAGCAAAAGATTGAGCCAGCGTACTGGTCGCAAACCGAATTCGGTCGGGCTCGCCATCGCCGGCACAAGTGCTGATTTCGGTCTCTTCAGTAAAGGCCACAAAGACCGTAGCATCGGTTATGCAGCCGTTTAGAAGTGCAAAATTGCCTTGAGCTTGTAGTGGGGATTGTTGCCATAAACAACACAGAAAAAGTAGAAAAAAAACAGGTAGAGTGGGTCGCATGCTAACGTCTTATGAGATTTTCGAGGATCATGATGAACGCAAATAAGGTCTGAGTCGCAGGGAAATCGATCTTACTGCTGACTCCAAGATCAAATGTAGCGCTTAATTTCGGTAAAATTTAATATGTATTGGGCTACAAGGCTGCTAATTTGTCTGTGTTCTTTAGCTTTGTCATGTCGTTTTCCCACATCCTTTTCTGCGATCACATGCAACTCCCAAGAACTATCTACGAATACCGCATGTGGCGGTGTTTCTCTCCATTCGATTTACGCTCTTGTCATTTTGCACTTCCGCAGGTGGTGAGTACGCCTTTGGTCTTAGCTTTTTTAGTGCTGATTCCCATAGTTTTTGCTAGCGCACAAACCGTAGAGGAGCTTCGGGTAGATTCCGACTTCACGGCCGACCGATTGGTCAGGGAGGTGTTTGCATCAGGAACCTGTGAAACCATAAGCGGCATTACGGCCATAGGCAATGAAGACGGCATCGG
>JBCDFE010000065.1:0-19948 GCA_039178745.1 Bacteroidota bacterium
ACTGTTCCGTCGTCGTGAAACCTATACAGTGTATTTCCACTGTAGGCATAGACGAAGCCATCCTGGCTGTTGTAGCCAGCGCCATTTAGCCCGTCGGGAATGGTGGCTATGGTCGTAATGGTGCCGTTAGGTTCATATCTGCCAAAGGTTCCGCCACCGAAAATACCACTGGTTACCGCATAAAATGCGTCGCAGGGTAGTGGAGGAAGTTCCTCCTCGATCTCATCAGCTGGTGTAGGATTAGATAAGAATTCCGGGATGATTTCATCGGCACGCAAAGCAACTGATGACAACACAAAAAGCGCTGCTGTAGCAAGGTAGTATCTCACTTTCATGGAGTATGGAAACTAGTGGAAAAATGCAAAATAGTTGTTGGCCTGGGTGCTTATTTCCCGAATACGATCTCAATATCTGAAAAATGTACGAACTGTAATTGCGATGTTAGCCCTTAATTTTCCACCGATTAGAATAACTAGTCAAATTACAAATCACTGACGAAGTTTAGCTGGAAGCTGGGTTTACTCCACAAAGTCCTCTTCATCTCCCAGTTCGAGTCGGGCTCCGGCCAGCTCGTTCATAGCATGGATTTCACCTAATCGCTTGGCTATCTGTATACCTATCGAGTAAGTATGCCAGGCTTCTGCCTCCCGATCCAGCCTTTCCAGGGTTTTGGCCAAATGGAAGTACAATCCCACATAGTCTGGGTTACTGGTTCTCAGTCTTTCATATACTTCGAGTGCTCCGGTATCGTCACCCATCTTTTCAAATTCTTTGGCCAGAGCGAAAAGCAAAAAAGAATCATCGGGGCTCGAAGTGAGCATTTGCTCAATTTGTGCTTTGCGTGTCATTTTGGGAGAATCACGAACAGTGTAAATATTGTTAACAAAAATATAGCTTTCTCTGATACTTGGTTGTATACTTGCTCCGTGATAGTAATGCTACCATTTGATTTAGTACTAGTCTTTCTTGTATGAATTCCAATTTTTTCTCGCATTGGCAGCGTGACTTGCCTGCTGCGATTGTTGTTTTCTTCGTTGCCTTACCACTGTGTTTAGGTATAGCCTTGGCCAGTGGTGCACCCCTTTTTAGTGGTTTGATTGCAGGCATTGTAGGTGGTATTATTGTCGGTCTTTTGAGTGGATCTCAAATTGGAGTGAGTGGTCCTGCTGCAGGTTTGGCAGCTATCGTAATTGTGGCTATAGGTGATTTGGGCGGTTTTCAAAACTTCCTCGTTGCTGTGGTGATCGGTGGTTTAATTCAGATCGGCTTTGGACTGCTAAAGGCGGGGGTCATCGGATATTATTTCCCGGCTTCGGTTATACGGGGAATGCTCACGGGTATCGGCATATTCATCATGCTGAAGCAAGTAGAGTTTTTCTTTGGCATAGAAAAAACAGCAGAAGGCGATTGGGCATTCATGCAAGGAGATGGAGAAACCATATTTTCTCATGTGTTGGGCATTTTTGACCATATCAATTATGGTGCGACCCTTATTGCCTTCATTTCTCTGGCTATTCTGATCATCTGGGGCTCGGTCTTAAGCAAGAAAGGTAAGTTTTTTCAATTGGTACAAGGGCCACTAGTCGCGGTCGTTGTGGGCATTATTTTCTATCGCCTCACCAAAGGAGATGCTACGCTGGGCATAACTGCAGAGCACTTGGTAAAAGTGCCGGTGCCCGAAGATCTGAATTCTTTTCTGGGTCAGTTTTCGTCGCCCAATTGGTCGGCTATAGGGGACTTCAATGTCTGGATCACCGGATTTACCATTGCGCTGGTAGCTAGCCTGGAAACCTTGCTTTGTGTTGAAGCAACCGATAAGCTGGATCCAGGCAAGCGGGTTACGCCCACCAATAGGGAGTTGTTGGCCCAGGGCGCAGGCAATATGGTTTCAGGTTTCATTGGCGGCTTGCCTATTACGCAGGTCATCGTCAGATCTAGCGCAAACGTGCAATCAGGTGGATACTCGAAATTGTCTGCTGTTTTTCACGGCTTTCTTCTCGTAGGTTCAGTTTTGTTAATTCCGACTTTACTCAACCAGATTCCCCTTTCTGTACTGGCTGCCGTACTTATGATCGTTGGCTACAAATTGGCCAAGCCATCGACCTTCAAAGCCATCTATAAATCAGGCTGGAAGCAATTCGTTCCATTTATAGTTACGGTACTAGGCATCATATTTACGAATCTACTGCTCGGTATAGGTTTGGGACTTGCTGTGGCTATTGTAATCATACTTTACAAGAGCTACCAGAATAGCCACTTTCTACACATAAAGGAGGAAAATAATGATCGTCACACCATAAGAATGACATTGGCAGAAGAAGTCACTTTCTTCAATAAAGCAGCAATCTTACGCGAACTCGATCTAATAGAAAAAGGCACGTTGTTAGAACTCGATGTGCGAGCTACACGCTACCTCGATTACGACGTGATCGAAATTCTGGAAGACTACTCAGTCAAGGCCAAGGAAAGAGGTATCGACATCAGCATTATTGCAGACTATGGCAATGTGGTAAACCCAGAGAGCTACATCGACTTTTTCGAAAAAGCACGCGAAAACGCTGCCGCTATAGAAGCAAATCGAGAATCAAAAGTGACCCAAAAGTAAGACTGGCAAGACCGTTTGTGGTGAAGAAAGCCAAGTTGATGCGACTCAGATCATCGACTTTCACTAGCGTGTGTTGTCTGAGTAAAAGGGCGATGAAAGCAATTCCGGCTAATAGAGATAACCAGCCGCTCCGGTCTGGGTAGTGGCCAGTCATTTGCCACCATAGGGTTGCTGAGAGGAGGATGGCGCAAAGCAAATGTAGACTGCGTCCTAGCTGTAAAGCGCCTTGCCGACCCAAGGCAGTAGGTATAGACTTAAGCGATTGATTGCGGTCGAACTCTTCATCCTGAAGCGCGTAAACGATATCAAATCCACTTACCCAGACCAATACGATCAGGCCATATAAGACCGGCAACCATGACCAGCTAGCCGTGACGGCCAGATAAGCTCCGATCGGAGCTAAAGCCAGTCCTAAACCCAAAACAAAATGGCATAGCGGGGTAAATCGCTTGGTGTAGCTATAGCCTAAAATCACGAGCAGTGCAAGTGGAGAAAGCAGTAGAACGAGTTCATTAATGAAGGCAGTGGTTATAACAAAGAGTGCTGCATTAATGATAACGAAGGTCAATGCAGATCGAGCACTGATTCTTCCTTTGGGAATGTCTCTGATGGCCGTTCTTGGGTTCAGCTTGTCAATATCTCTATCGAGGTAGCGATTGAATGCCATAGCTGCTGATCTGGCAAAGACCATACAAGCGAGTACCAAAACAAAAACGAGTGGATCGAAGCGGCCCAGATCAATGGTGCCCAGGGTGAATCCGAGTAGGGCAAACGGAAGGGCAAAGATGGTGTGGCTGAATTTGACCAGAGAGAAAAAATCGCGAATTGTTGCCATTAAGAACAAAAACGACCCAAAACAAAAAGGGTTTCGACCACTGGTCGAAACCCTTTTTGAAAAAGAATATATCGATACCTTATTGAGCAGGTGTCGCCGTCTCTGCTGATGGCGTTACATTACCTTTCAAGTAGATGAATGTCTGCGGTGGGTTGGTATTAGCCGTGATGGTCACCTTCTGGTTGCGCTCACCACGCTTACCCTGGCTATTGAACTGAACAGTGATTTCACCATCTTCGCCTGGCATAATTGGTGCGGTAGGCTTAGAAGGAACTGTACAGCCACAGCTGCCACGTGCATCGCTGATGATTAGCGGGTTTTCACCGGTATTGGTGAAACTGTAGGTGTGTGTAACTACCTCACCCTCGTCGACGGTACCGAAGTTAAATTCTTCTTCGCCAAAGGCCAAGGTCGTAGTAGGACCATTATTGACGGCTACATTATTATTGGGCGTTGGAGCCGTTGGCTGTACGGTAGAATTGGCAGGAGGGTTTGCCGTAATGGCATCACTGGCAGGAGTTAGGTTCTGACGTGCAGCTGCCGCATTGCGGACATCTTCGTTACCTGTTTGGCAGGCCATAATGCCTAGTCCGAGTACGAGGGCCAAAAGTATGGCCGGCTTGAATCGCATGGTCATGGTAGAATAATTTATGTTTTGGTTAAAACCGGCTACAACACCGGCGGCGCAAAGCTACGAAAGCCTGCAAACCCTAGAAAATATCGACAGAACACATTCTTGTTAACATTGTGTCAATAATCGCTGAAAATACGGCCGGCCCTGCGGTTAAAATTGTCCGAAGGCTCGGTCCCATCGATCAGATTACCTGGCAAATCGTCGGGGGCGTCGCGATATAACTCGATTTGCCATTGCGGATTGTTGAGTTCTCCTATGACATCGCTGTGCAATAGGATAAAGTCCCCACCTGCCAGAGAAGGATTGTAAAAAACGAAGCGTCTATTGCCCTGACCTGTTCGCTGAACGAAGTCGTAAGACCAGATTTCGTAGGGTGGGGCGACCGGGTCCGTATCCACCCTGGTTATATCATTGGGTTGGCCGTATTTGAGATAGGTGTATCCTCTATCACTTTCGAACCCATTGCGAAACCCGGCTGTAAACGTACGGTCCACAGCCCTGGCCACGTGCATATATTCATTGTATGCCCCCTCGGGATCTGAAGGTCGACGAGCAGCCCAATGGGAAAACACAAAAAGGCGCATGGGTCTAAGCTCCATATCTCTGATCAGCAGGTCGCCTGTACTTTGCTCGAAATGATTCATGATGGGCATCATGGCGAGTATGGCATACCTGAGGGTGTCGGTATCCAATTGACCTACGAACTCCTGAGTCAGGTCAAAATCGGAAAGTTCCTCTTCTACAAGTGCCATGTCTACCAATGGATTGGCCCGCTGAAATGGAATTTTCTTGGTTTCGATCAGTTCATTCGTCGGGCTGCGCAGTTCTAAAACCACCTGATAATTGCCGCTAGGCAGGTTCGCTATGTCCATACTTTGTAGAATAACGGAGACTTGCGCAGGTCGGATAGCCTGAAACGCCTGGGCCTTTTGTATAAAATTGCTGCCTTCTATCTTTTCGATCTTGATCAGCATCAAGGCGCGATCGTAGCCCGACTCGTCGAGGGCATAAGCCTCGGTATAGACATGGAGGGTGTTGGCTCCGCGGCCGTAGAAACTAAAGGGTAGTGGCTCCATGAGCGCTCCATGTCTGTACAAGGGGTTCTCCGAATCAGAAGAAGTTTCTACAGAAGAAAGGAGCATACCGTCTGCCAGCGTAGGTGCACTCGGCCAATCGGGTAGCTCGACTTCGATTTCATAATTCTGCTTGTTGGCCTCGTTAGCCGCATCGGTGATTTCCAGTTGCAGATTGTAGGTGCCCGCGGGAAGTTTGTACCTGCGGAAGTCTATAAAATTGATCGGATCACCTGCTGTAATCGGGCTATTCAAAGCCAGTCGCTCTCCAACGATCATGCTGTCTCCCTGCTCTATGATGATCGTTAAGAAAACGGAAGCTTGCCAACTGTCTGCCGCTACGCTATCAAAGGCTACCGTCGAGCCCACTATGTAGGTATGGACTTCGAGGTAGGGACCCGTGGGACTGCACATGCGATTGAGCGAAACACCCGCATCAATAGCCGAGAGCTGGGTATGTGCTATGAAAATGGTGACAATGGTGGCGATAAGTCTAAGCATGATCGTGTCGGTTCTACTCCAAAGATACCACTGCACGGCAGTAGCTAAAACATCGATGCATGAAGTTGCTAGAAAAGTCGGCAGTTGAACAGCCTTGTAGCGGGTTTAGCTGTCCATTTCGTTCTCTTCGACACGGCTTAGCAAGAAACTGAAAGCCAGGCCTTCCAATTCGGTTTCGAGCATCAATTCTCCGTTGTTGTGCTCTCGGATCAGGTAGGTGGCAGGTAGGGAAACATCGGATGTTATGATTTCGGCACGGTCGTCGTACTGAAACTTGCCGGTCGATTCGTCACCGCCCAGATTGGTTTCAAATTGGTCGTCTGGGCCAAAAACGAAATACAGGCCATCGAAGGTTTGGGTGACTCTGTTGTTGCGTTTGGCCTCGATCAGCTCCCAGCGACCCTCTAGTTCTAGGCTATCTGTCGGCAATGGAGCATCTTCTTGCGGTTGGTCTTTGCCACAAGCCAGGCAAAGGAAGAGTAGGGAGAGCAAAAGTGTGGCGCGCATGTATGTTGGTTTGCAATTCGGGTATGAATAACGCCCCGCAGGGTGCTTATGTTATGATCGTGCTGCAGCTCTTGCGAGTCTGTCGTTGATGGCCGTACCCAGTCCGGTTTCGGGTACGCGCTCAGCCACGATCAGATCATACTTCATTTGGTCCAAAGTACGCAGTAAAGCGAAAAGGCGAGCTGCTGCTTGCCGTAAATCCCCATTTTCTGACCATTTGTAATGACTCGATGCCCAATTAGGCTGCGGTTTAGAGAGGTCAAAAGCAATATGAGCAATTCGAGCTGTTGAAATCTCGCCTACTTGTTGTATGTGCTTTAAGATATCGGCTTCTTCTGGCTTTTCATCTGCATCGATGACCAGTAGGGGTGTATGTGGCGAATAGTGTTGGACTAGCATGCCAGGAGCTCTGGGATTACTGCTCGAGTGGGTGCGTACGGATAGGGCTTGGCCCAGTATTTCTTCTATTTCTTCCCTGGGGTAGCCACCTGCTCGGAGCAATTCGATTTTCGAAGGATCGGAAAAGGAAATGATGGTGCTTTCCAGGCCAACTTTTGCTGGGCCACCGTCCAGAATATAGTCGACCTCCAATCCGAGTTGGTCAGCTACATGGGCCGGTTGAGTTGGACTCAGGTAGCCAAAAGGGTTTGCGCTGGGCGCTGCCAGAGGGAAATCCAGCGATTGCAATAGCTGATGAGTCAATGGGTGCCTAGGTGACCTGATGGCCACGGTATCCAAACCGCTAGTCACCAGATCGGGAATTACGTCTCTTTTGGGCAACACCATGGTCAGAGGCCCAGGCCACAGTTGCTCTGCCAGCTTTTGCGCCTTGTCGGGAATCTGGCTTGCGTACTTATCGAGCTTTGATTGATCGGGTATGTGTATGATCAAGGGGTCGAAGCTCGGTCTTTGCTTGGCTTCGAATATTCTGGCCACGGCTTTGGGGTTCAGTGCATTGGCGGCCAGTCCATAGACGGTCTCCGTTGGTATAGCCACCAGGCCATTGGCCTCCAAAGCTTGTTTGGCCCTTCCCAAATCTTGGCCAACCGGTGCTGCGCTGGTATTCGTTTTGCTGATTACAATAGAATTTCTACACCTGATCGCTCGCTGATTTCTTCGAGTTTTGGGGTGGTGTCGGGTTCTTTCGCCAGATATTCCGAATAGTATTTGGCAGGTCGGTTTCTCAGCGCTTTGCGCAGTCTGGCGGCTGTCTGTTGGCCCGTGCAGGCGATATTCATAATGCCGTACTTGGTATAGGGAACCGGTTTTTTTGCTGGAGTACCCTTGTGGTCGATACGCATATCCAATACGAGCAGATCGCCTGCCTCGCTCGCAATAGCATTCAATTCGGGATGCTGATCCAGGCGATCAAAATGCGATCGCTTTATCATTTTTTGCCCTTTGAGCCATGCGCGTTGTGCGAGGTTCATTTTCGGTATTCGATGGTAAAAATCTGGATCGTGATGTGTACGCGGTACGACCGAAATGCCCCCACCATAATCTGGGTGGTTGCCCTGTAGGTACAATACGGTCATAGCGGCTTGGAAGTCCTCGTTCCAGTGAAATTTTTCACCTTGCTCATCCAGAAAAGTAGAGTCTTTGTGCCAGTAGTAATAGCGGGAACGATGTACAGCGGGCTCGGCGAGCATGACCAGCTCTTCTCCAAAAAGATCTTCCATAACATCGAGATAGGCTTTGTTCCAAACGATGTCAGCCAGCTCCGGAATACGCTCGTAGATGTCGGTCGTTACGCCTTCGTTATGATAGGGTGCCGATGCCCATCCGCCGTTTTCTATATCGGATTCTATCAGTTCTCTTGATCTGGCTATATCTTCCTGGCTGTAGACGGCCGGCACGTGAAGGTAGCCTTCTCTTCTGTAGTGGTCTACTTGTTCCTGTTTGAGATACTTGGGCATGTTGTTTACCTTTTCACTGGCAAAGATAGGGTACCCGCTACTTTACAATAGTTTGTCTCCAAGCCATCTTTTTGCAAGTTCTTCCTTGCGCCGTCGGCTAACTGGTAGCCAGCGATCTCTGATTTTGATCTGATTGCCCTCCAGGCTTTCGATCTTGGACAAGGCCACTAAATAAGAACGATGAATCTGGAAAAAATAGCGGCCGGGAAGTGCAGCCTCTATATCCTTTAGTGGAATAAGGGGTAGATAGTCGTCTGTATCAGTTACCACACGACAATAATTTTGCATGCTTTCTACGTACAAAATATCGTTGATCAGTATGCGCTGAATCCGATTTTCCAGCCTTAGAAACAGCTCCTTATTTTCTTCCTGAGGTTCCATTTGCACCGTTTGCGTGTGGGCAGTCGGTTCAGATCTCAGCTTTTGCCTGGCCCTTAGGACAGCTTTAAAAAATCGGGGATAAGTAATGGGTTTCAGTAAATAGTCTATGGCTTCCAGCTCGAAACCCTGAATGGCAAATCCGGGGTGGGCTGTGGTGAAAATAACCTCTGGTGCCCTTTTTAAACTATTCATCAAATCTACACCACTCAATCCGGGCATTTGAATATCGAGTAGTAGTAATTCAACGTCCAGATTGCCGCCTTGTAATTGTTGCAGGGCATCCAATCCATCTGTAGCTACGCCATGCTCAACTAGAAAATCCGTTTTATCGACATAGTCTCGCATGCCCTGGCGGGCCAGTGGTTCATCTTCGACAATGAAGGTTCGTATGGGGTTCGTATTGCTTGGCATGCTGCTCATGACTATCCAATGGCGACCAAGCTAGGAGAGGGAACGAGAGGGATTTCTATTTCCACAGAAAAGATGCCTTTCGTTCTTCGGATCTTAAATTGATAGTTGTGAGGAAATAATAATTCCAGCCGCCTCTTTATGTTCTCCAGCCCAATGCCACCCGACTTTTCGTTTGGGTTTACCTGCTGATCGCGCTTGGTATCCTCTTCGTAGTTGTTTATCAGGCTGAGGTGGAGCTTATCTTCATTCTGAAGACTCAATTTCCCCTTTATCCAACCATTTCGATTCGGACTGTGTTTGAAGGCGTTTTCCAGGAGGGGGAGTAATAGCATGGGTGGGATCTGGCAATCTGAGTTCTTATCTGCTATGTCCATTTCATAATTAAAATCATCTTCTAAACGCATTAAAGAAAGCTCTGCAAAACGCTCGAGATATAGGAGTTCTTCCGAAAGGGGTACGAGCTTATCTTCTGACCGATATAGCTGATAGCGCAGTAAGTCAGAAAAACCAACTAGGACCTCTGCTGCACGATCAGGATTTTTGGGAATCATAAAATAAATACCATTCAAGGCATTAAATAAAAAATGTGGATTGAGCTGGCCACGTAGATACTGTAGCTCTGTATTTACTTTTTCGTGTTCCAGCTCTTTTTCGCGTCTTTCTTCATCCCTTCTTTTGATGAAAATATGTGCGGCACCGGTCACCGCTACAGCGGTAGACATGCCGCCTAGTATCGGCCCTAGCCAGTAGCTGAAAATGGCTAAGCGCAGGGAGGCTAGCAATCCCTCTGAATAGGGAATCAAGGAAAAGACCCCATACAGTAAAAGCCAGGTCAGTACAGAGCCCAGCAAAGTCAGTAAAGCCACCAGCAGGCCATAAGCAGCAACACTCATTTGCCTGCTATCTCTAGCGGGCATAAGCATATTCAAATGCACATACACGGTTGCCATCTGGGCAAGTGTCATGCAAAGCGTAAAGACGGCATTGTATATACTGAATGGTTCTGGTGCAAATACAAAATGCCAGAAGGCACCATAGACGAGCCAAAATATAGAATCGGCTATCCAGCCTTTTTTCAATACATAATTGAACTTCATAGAGCCAAATTAAGGGGAAAATCCATCAGTACCTGATCGAGTTTACGAATGGCAGCTTAAGCTTGACGAACGGTAAGTCAATCAAAAACTTACCGTTTATCAACAAGAGCATTCCGTTCATCAATCTGTTTTTGAAAGCCTTGGTACCTCACCGCATATTGGGATCGAACTCAATTTAAAACCATGAAATACCTTTCTTTTTTACTTCTCATGTGCTTTGCTTCTGTACATGCTCAAGATACTGTTGCCGATGATGCGACTAGCATCGATGCACAAATCCTTAGCGCCTACGTGGATAACGACCCACAGCAATGGGATGCAGTAATTGATCACCTTAAGCAACATGCAACAGATACAGAAACCCAGCTGAAGCTCGGCCATGTTGCCTATACGGCTGTGGGAACTGCATTTGGAAAACGGGACATGGATATGGCTGCTAAATACCTGGAAGTAGCAGAAGAGGCACTGGAAAACGTACTAGACGCCGATGATAAGCATCCATCTGCCCATGGGCTTATGTCAGGCATTGCTGGTATGGGCATCGCACTGGATGAATCAAAAGCAATGACCCTAGGTATGGCCTCCAACCGGCACGCGCGCAAAGCCTTGCAGTATGGTGAGGAAGACCCGGTTGCCTTGGCCATGGCCGCTTCTCAGCAGATTTATACACCCAGGCAGTGGGGCGGTGATCCCGATCGCGGATTGGAATTGATAGGCCAGTCAGTTGCGCTTTTTGAAGCTATGGATAGCCCAGAATCCGACTGGCGCTATTATGAATCTCTGATCCTGATGGGTGAGGCCTACACCAAGGTTGAGCAAAGGGAAGCCGCCCGTGCCGTTTATCTCAAGGTCCTTAGCATGCAGCCCGAGCTAGCTTATGTCAAGTATTACTTATTACCAAGTTTAGATCAGTAAAATGAAATTTTTACTCATTCAGCTTTTTCTTATTTGGTGTTTCTCACTGCACAGCCAAATTTATATCGCTGGAAATATATCGGGTGATGAGGAGCCCTTACAAGGTGCCTACGTTTATCCCCTAAGTAACCCTGGCAAAGTGCAGGTCACAGATGCCCTTGGGCAGTTCTCTTTAGAGCTCGATACCCCCGATACCCTAGTAGTCAGCTATCTCGGCTTTGAATCACTCCGTGTTTTTTCAGCTTTGGGCGAGGAAACTTTGAAGCTGTCTTTAAAGCCTTCGGACCAAATTTCGGGTCCCACCGCCACAGTTCGCGCCAAGCGGATTCGAGCTGGTGAGCTGGCAACTCAGCGGCTGAGTCAGTTAGACATCTATTTGGATCCGGCATCTAATGCCGATCCTTTGCTAGCAGTCAATAATTTGGCCGCAGCAACCAACATGGATGAAACGGCTAATGTAAGCCTGAGAGGAAGCCCAAGCGCTGCCACCGGAGTTTATCTAGATGGTGTGCCGATTCGTTCGGCCGTTCGTATCGACCAAAGCAATGGGCTGGGACAATTTAGCATTTTCGGCCAGTTTCCTCTCGAAGAGGTACGTGTGTTTCCGGGACATCCGCCCATCTCACTCGGGCGGTCTTCGGCAGGCGCGGTTCAGCTCAGGACGGCCAGCAATCCATTGGAACAGAAGAGTTATGGCATTTCGCTTAATCTGGCGGGATTTGGCATAACACACGCTCGGCCATTGGGGGAGAAAACCGACTTGAGAACCTTTGTCAACTTTGGTCAGGCAGCGCTTTTTCAAAGGCTCAATGAGGGTACTTTTTCAGACTTGCGCAGGTCGGCTGCCCTCGACGGAGCGCTTGCCCTAACTCACCGTTTCAGTGATAGGTCGCGATTGAACGCCTACATTATAGCTTTTGAAGAAAGCTACCGCTTTCTGACGCGCACTAACTATCTGACAGATGAGTTCGAGCAAGAAAAGTCCCGGCAACTCGGCATAATCAGCTGGCAAAATGAAGGAGAAGCCTGGAACTGGAGCCTCAGCCAAATGATAGACTCGGACAGGAACGAATTTGTATTGGGCAATATCGAAACACGCCCCAATCGACTAAACGCCTACACGGCTTTTTCTGCTCGTCAAGAGGGACGAGGGTTCAGCCGTGAATTTGGACTACAGTTCGATTATTTTCAGGATGACGTAAGTGGGACCTTTCCACTCAGTGACTATGAGTTTGCCGAAGGTGATCCAAGTGATGCTTATGCCTACCAAACCACGGAAAGCTTGCTCACTGCATACGCCACTATGGAGCAGCGAATAGGGGAGGACTTTACCCTGGAATCGGGAATTCGTATGGCTCGCCATTTGACCGAAGCGGACAATCGCTTGAGTGCACAGGCGAGTCTACATTACAAGCCGAGCATCAGGCATCGCATCATCCTGGGCGGTGGTCACTATCAGCAACTATTGAGTCCAGGAGCAGAGATCACGCAATGGCAATGGCTACAGCTCAACCAGGTCTCCTTGAGCTACCAGATGAGAAAGGACCTCTGGTCTGCACATCTGGCCGTCTACAGAAAATGGGAAGACTACCAATTTATAAGCGATCAGAACATATCTGGTATAGAGACGAGGATAGGCTACCGAACTGAAGCTTTGCGATTTTGGATGAGTGGAAGCGTGGTTCGCGTCAAATCCAGATCGGGTAGCATACCTAGTGGACGCGATCTACCATTTCTAGTGCGCGGACAATTCGTCAGGGCTTCCCGCAATAGTTTCTCATTTGGAATTACGGCCACCTGGAGAGCCGGCAGATACTTCTTACCTCTAATGGACAGCGAAGCTATACCGGGAGAAGATGGCCTCTACCGCCCGATATTCGCTTCTCCCGAAATGGGAAGTCGGCTGCCTGAATATTTGCGTGCAGATGTGTCGATATCCAAAATTTTTCAGCTCGGCAATGGACAACTAATTGTATATGCCAATCTGAATAATGCATTCAATACCCAGAATGTGAGCAGATACATTTACCCGAATGGAACCGACCCGCGGAAGTCCGAATTCTATTCAGGCCGCATACTGTTCTTAGGTGGGGTATGGACGTTTACTTAACTAAACTTGGTTTGCAGGGGTTGCAAAGAATGGATTAACGCTTTCCTTTGCGTTATAAATATAAACAAAAAGTTTTATTTTAAAAATATTCGATCATTTTTTGGGTATTTGGATTTTCCCAAATACCCAAAAACTAGAACTTAACCGACACCCCAGCCAGCACATTTATCCCCAAGGTCGGATACCGCGCAAACCGCTGTCGCCTATTATTCGCCAGATTGTTCAGCTGACCCCAAAGGCTAAGCTGGTCAGTCAGATTGAACTCTGCGCCCAGGCTGATATCGAAAAGTGCGTTCAGGTTGCTGGCGGTGCCATCGGCATTTTGCGTAGGCAGACCATTTTCCAAAAACACATCAGCACGAACTTGCAGCCCACTATTAGGGACGGTGTAAATACCCGTTGCGTTGATGGTTGTGCTCGGTAAATGCCAGGGTCTGTCCTGATTTTCGAGCGAGTATATATTCTGCACAAACCCTGCCGTAAGGTCGAGATTGTCTACCAATGGAATGGTCAGACTGGCCTGTATGCTTACTATGGTCGCCGTATCGAAAACAATGTCGAATGTGGGTAGCTCTGTTCGCCGATTGAGTAGAAATAGGGGTAAGCCGTCTATGTCTTTAAAACCGACTTCAGCTCGATAGGCCAGCCCGTAGAGGGTGCCCTGCACACCACCATAGAACCTACTGTAATCACTGTTGGCAATTTCCAGTCGGGTGCGTATCCAGGGGTTGTACTCGGCCAGGGATCTGAAGGTGTTTTTTTGTAGATCACCCGTTGCGCCGAGGAAGGCACTTACAATACCGGGAATGATATTGACTGTGGCCTCCAGGTCTGGATAGATGAAAAACTCATCGTTGTGGTTGACGAGGTTGGCACCTATCCGCAGCTTGAACCGATCGAAGTGAGCCGTATAGCTCGGCTGCAAATAAAAGTTGTTGAGGTTTTGCTTAGCGGTATCTCTGTAGTTGGTCACATCGGTCTTGAGCCTGATGTCTAAGGGATCGCGATCGCCAAACCACTTAGTGGCTGATATATCGACAACAAACCCTGTTTCTTGTGTTGCACCTAAAGAATTAAACAGATAGAAATCGAAACCTGCGCTATAGTCGAAATCACCCTGGGTGCGGGTTCCATTAAAAATTGACGCAGAGAGGTCGATGGTGGTAAAACGCTGTCGCACTTCATTGGCCTCGAAAGATGGAATGCTATCATCCTCCATCTCCGGGAAGTTGTAGCCATAATAATGACGTGTTTGTCCGGTATAGGCCAGTTCACCGGTCACAGCAAATCCCTGGTCAAAATAGTAGGTGCCATCTAGTGCCAGCCTGGTATCGCTGGTTCGTTGGTTTTCGACCTGAGCATTGTTGTTGAAACTGTGTCTGTGAGCCCGAAAACCGAGATCGAAATCCTGGACATTCACGATGTCATAGCTCAGGTCACCATAGAAACCCAGTGGCCAGCCAACTCCTAGACTCAGCAGCCCATTGTAACTGTCTTCTCCTCGCTCGCGCCCAATGGCTCTGGGGCGAATTATTGGTGCCGGATATTCCATATTGAGTGGCCTGGCAACGACATTGTACTGCTGTCGGCGAACGGATGTATCTGGTGGAGGTAGTACGGGGCTGACGCCGACGCGCTCTGCTTCGATCAAATTAGCTTCAAAGGAGCGTATCACATCGACTTCGCCAGAAGGTAGGCCACCTGGCTGAGCGTATAGTAGGGTAGTACAGCCCAGAAAGCTGCCGACAAGGAGAAAAAGAACTTTGATACGGATCATCATCTTGGTCAGATAGTGCAGGGTGATAATAAATGAGTGAATGCTGGGATTTGGACTTGATTTAGTTACGGCCGCTATTGTCCATCTGTAGGCGGTTGCCAGGTGTGGTTGTGTTGTCTAATCGGCTGGACTGATTGATGATTTGGTTGACTTCGTCGAGCTTTCGCTGAGCTTCCGCCACCAACTCTGCATCTTCGTTGTAGTTGTCGAGAAGTGCTTGTAATGCTGCCCTCGAATTCCTGAAGTCGTTCTTGGCTCGCAACACATCGCTGAGCAAGATGACTGTCTTGGCTACCCAGTAGGGATATCCCGAACTTTCGCGGTTAGCTTCTATACAGAGTTCTTGTGCGCGGTTAAGATCATTGCGCTCGTAGAAAATCTTGCATCTGATGTAGCGGGCTTCCGCCGTTTGTTCGTCATTGCTATTGGCGATGACCTGATCGAAGTATCGCATGGCCTGATCGGGCTGACCGCGGTCATAGGCGATCTTGCCCAGATAAAAATTGGCGTCTGTAGCCTGCTGTTGGGTCGCACTCGGGTTGTTGGCCACCTTTCGGGAGTAAGTTTCTACACCCAGTGTATTGTTGGAGCGATAGGCCGACCTCAGTGCGCCCAGCTGAGCTTCGAAGCGTTTGTCTTCGGTTTGTGCAGCTTCTTCCAGTTTCACATATAAATTATAAGCTCTGGCAAAATCCTGTTCGCTATTGTAGGCTATAAGGCTGGCCTTTTCTAGGGCTCGTACATAGAATTGGCTCGGTCCTTGATTGACCACGTACTCGTAGTCGCCCAGCGCTTCGCGATACTGCTGCTGCACGGCATAGCTATCACCTCGATGGTAGTAGGCCGTCAGCACATAACGTCCTCTGGGAAACTGGCGTATGTAGTCAGTAAATGCCGTTACGGCACGGGTATAATTACCGGATTCGTATTGTGACTCCGCAGCACGGAAATTGATGCTATCTCTGCCATCGGAAGAAACCTGGTAGCCGGGTATGGTTTCGAGAAAGGCGAAGTACAAATCTGCCCGGCCCATATCGCGCACGTATATTTCTTCGAGAGCGGCAAGCGCCCGGTCGGCTTCAGAGCCCGTAGGGTTGTTGCCAAACACCTGCTTGTAGTAGTTGATGGCCGCCTCCTGATTGCCAAGATTGTAACTCACCAGACCGAGTTGCAGCAAAGACTCATTGATCAGCGGACTACTATTCGCATAGTCGGAAACAATGCGCCTGAATGGAGGTAGCGCCTGCTGTAGCTGCCCGATACTTTGGTAGGTCAGACCCAGTTGAAACAAGGCTTCGTCTGCGTAAGGTGAGTTGGGATATTGCTGCGCTAGCTGGTTCAGAGACGATATCTTTTCGGTGTTTCGACCGCGCAATCCTTCGATGATCGCCTTCTGGTAAAGGGCATAGATAAAGCCGGAATACCTATTGGAGACCGCTTCGTCGTAGTATCTGATGGCCTGGTCGTATTGATTGTTACTGAAGTAGGAATCGCCTACCCTTAGCACAGCATCACCCAGCACGCGCTCGCGCACATCAGCATCAGTGATGTAGGGCGCATTGCGCTGTATGCCCTCTACAGATTGTCTGAAGTACTGTAGCGCTGCCGAGTAGTTATCTTGCTTGAGGTAGTTATAGCCTTGCAGGTAGTTGCCAGTATATATCGATGATTGTGGTGGCAAATCGCGAAGGGTAGGAGCCAGGGTCAAAAACTGATTGACATAGTTGATGCTGGCGTCATAGTTGCCATTTTTGTGTTCAATGTCGCCCAACCAATAGAGCGCCTGAGCACGCAGGCTGTTATTGACCGAGGTGGTTATTGCTTTTTGCAGCGTGGTCTGAGCACTGTTCAAGTTCCCATTTTCGATCAATTGCATGCCGCGGTACAGCGCCGCTTGTTGGTAGGCTTCCTGCAGCTCGGGGGTTCGGTTTGGCATGCGCTCTAGAATGTCGAGCGCACCCTGATAATCTCTGTTGGCTGCAAACAGATCACCAAGCAGGCGTTGACCTTCCACATAAAACCGGCTACCCGGCTGGAGCTTTTGAATGGCATTGATCGCTTCGGCCGGATCTCTGAGCTCGTAACTGAGCTTGGCGTAGTTGAACAAGGCTTCTTCCTGTAGCGAAGGGTCGAATTCCATACGCGATGCCGCCCCGAAAGCTGCACGCGCAGAACGGCGGTCGCCCAGGCGCAGTTGGGCATCACCGAGGTAGAAATTCGCACTTTGGCCCACTTGACTATTCTCGCCGCTTATCTCACCGAAAGTCTGCACGGCCGCATTGTAGTCTTCTGCCTGATATTGGGTGAAACCTAGTTGATAGAGCTCTTCTTCCCGCAAACGACGATTATTTTCCGCGTAGGCTTCCAGAAACGGGCGCGCCCGCTGATAATCGCTCAGTTCAAAATAGGCCTGCCCCACCAATCCGTTGATTTCCCTGGCGTTTCTAACCCTTGAGCCATTGCTCAGCAAAGGCTCGGCATAGGAGATGAGTTCCTGATAGCGACCCTGAGCAAAATAAATCTGTGTCAGATAGTAGGGAATGTAATCTCTATACAAAGGCGAGCGCTCCACCAACCTGAACTGCCGAATGGCCTGCTCGTAGCTGCCTTCGAAAAACTCGATCATTCCCAGGTAATAGTTGGTCGGGAAATAGTAATCGGAGTCCACATCTTTGCTTGTCGAAAAGTAGCGTTTGGCGTCGCGAAATTTCTGCTGCACGAAGTTGGTATAGCCCAGTCTGAAGTTGACTTCGGCCCGTTCTTCCCGGCTCAATGAAGAAGTGGGGATGCGCTTGTAAAAATCTTCGGCCTTTTCGAGATCGTTTTGATTGAAATAGTAGTTGGCGATTTCCAGCAGGGCTGCATTGGCAATAGGATCTGGCTGGTATCTGCGCACGAAATCGAGTATCAGCTTCTCCCCATCCGGCTTACCCAATTGTACGGCTATGGTGGCTATGCCCAGCTCCGATTGTATCCGCAGCAATTCGGCTTCGGGCTGGTGCACAGGCCTGAGCAATTCCAATACCTGCTCGTACTCATTCTGTGCCATAGGCAGCAGGTTCTGAGCCTTATGCCCCTCTGCCAGTTTAAACAAGCGGTCGGCCTCGGTGAAGCGTGTGGTGTATTGTGCTGTAATGGATTGTAGCGAGAAAATGGCCAAAAGACCTATCAGACATCGTTTCGTCATCGCTGCGATTTTGGTGGTTCACTCGTGTGGGGCTGGTTAAGTCCCCAAACACTAAGCGTGTAGTTTGTGGCGGGAAGATAAGACGCGTATCGTTAAAAATCTTATATGATCCCCAGTTCGCTGTGTATAACGGTCTGTTTCGACCCATGTTGTGTGGTCTTTAATTTGGACTTCCGCAGGTCGGAGGCGTACAGGGAATAGCGATTCTCAAATTTTCATCTTGATGATCGCTATGAAAAATACGACAAACGCGATACGTTCCGACCTGCGGAAGTCCTGACCTCACTAACAGCAAACCAGTAATCAAACTGGCATAGGTCCCTTAAATTTCGTACCTTTGCGGCCTCAAAACCATTGAAGACTATGCCCGCTACTGAAACGCGCACAAACTACAAAGTAAAAGACATCAACCTGGCGGCCTGGGGCCGCAAGGAGATCAATCTGGCCGAAGCAGAAATGCCCGGTCTGATGGCTCTTCGCGAGCAATATGGCGAAAGTAAGCCGCTGGCCGGTGCCCGCATTGCCGGTTGTTTGCACATGACCATACAGACGGCCGTACTGATCGAAACTCTCGTAGAGCTCGGCGCTGATGTGACCTGGTCTAGCTGCAACATCTTCTCTACCCAAGACCACGCCGCTGCCGCTATCGCCGCTGCTGGAATCCCAGTCTTTGCCTGGAAAGGCATGAACGAAGAAGAGTTCGACTGGGCCATCGAGCAAACCCTACACGCCTTTGAGGGTGATCAGCCGCTAAATATGATCCTGGACGACGGTGGTGACCTGACTAATATGGTGCTTGACCGCTACCCGGAGCTGGTAGAAAACATCAAAGGACTGAGCGAGGAAACGACCACAGGTGTACACCGCCTGTACGAGCGCATGAAGAAAGGCACACTGCCCATGCCCGCTATCAATGTAAACGACTCGGTGACTAAGTCGAAGTTCGACAATAAGTACGGTTGTAAGGAAAGTGCAGTAGACGCCATCCGCCGTGCAACCGATGTGATGATGGCCGGCAAGGTGGCCATTGTGGCTGGCTATGGTGATGTAGGAAAAGGTACCGCTGCAAGCCTTCGCGGAGCAGGTTGCCGAGTGATCGTTACCGAGATCGATCCCATCTGCGCCCTGCAAGCAGCCATGGACGGTTTTGAAGTAAAGCGCATGGACAATGCCATTCACCGGGCGGATATTGTAGTAACGGCCACTGGCAACTTCAATATTCTGACCGAACGTCACTTCCGCGCCATGAAAGACAAGACCATCGTCTGTAACATAGGTCACTTCGACAATGAGATCGATATGGCCTGGCTCAATGACAGCTATGGCGATACCAAAGACAACATCAAGCCCCAAGTCGATCTGTATAATATCGATGGTAAGGAGGTTGTCATTTTGGCTGAGGGCCGCTTGGTAAATCTGGGCTGCGCTACCGGGCATCCAAGCTTCGTGATGAGCAATAGCTTTACCAACCAGGTACTGGCCCAGATGGAACTTTGGAAAAACTCTGACAACTACAATAACGAGGTATATATGCTACCTAAGCATCTCGATGAGCAAGTCGCCCGTTTGCACCTCAGCAAGATCGGTGTAGAGCTAGAGGACCTCAGCGAAGAGCAAGCAGCCTACATAGGTGTAGAAGTACAAGGGCCGTTTAAGCCAGAGTACTACCGCTACTAAGCAAGGATTTCTAAGAAGATATTTTTTAGTGGAAAGCGCGTCTGCCGTTTGGTGGGCGTGCTTTTTTGGTTTAGAGTAGCCTATTTTCCCATTTTGATAGTCATTCGGCACAATCTTATAGCTTCTATGGTTATCGCTTTCCACAAATTTGTGCCTCAGCACAGCAATAGTAATTAATAAGAATCGCCATGCAATTTATAGAGAAAATCCTTGAGGAAGAGTATTCAGCCATTCTTTCAAATTGCACCGAATCAGTCAGATTAGACCTGCAATCGGTGGGTGTCTCGGAAGGGAAAATGGGAGGATTAAATTTATTAAAACA
>JBCDFE010000066.1:0-19892 GCA_039178745.1 Bacteroidota bacterium
AATTTCGAGGCCGTTGGCGTCAAAGATGGTTTCGATAGAAGCATGAAAGCGTCCTTGTGCATGGGCCTCGGCAGCCAATCGGTGTGATCGGATGGCAAAAGCATCTAAATCAGATCGAGTCAGACCCTCCGTGGTAGCTACCAGATCGGCGGCCACACCCTGGGGTATGTAGTGGCTATTGATGATGGTTTCCGGATCATTCATCATGGGCCCTCTGTTGAGCCAGGTGGGCACCCTCGACATACACTCCAGTCCACCAGCAATGATCAAGTCATCGTAGCCGGCTTCTATGCGTGCGGCTGCCAGGTTTATGGCTTCCAGGCTAGAGGTATTGAATCGATTGATCTGCATACCTCCACGCGCCATTCGCCAACCGGCATGAAGCAACCCTGCCCGAGCAATATTGTACCCCTGATCAGCTGTAGGTGTATTGCAGCCAATGATGAGATCATCTACCTCCAAGGGAAGATCAGTCACCTGAGATCGGCGATGTAGGGCCTGCAAACACCTGGCCAGCAACTGCACAGGCTTGACTTGATACAAGGCTCCACCGGGGCGACCATCACCCCGCGGACTACGTAGAGCATCGTATATGTATGCCTTTGACATGAGGCTAAGTTAGAGCTTGTTTGCGAATTGGTTTTTTGTCTAAAACAAACATCCTTCCATCGAGTATTTTTGGGTCCTATAGCAGAAAAGCGCACCTTTGATATAAATTTAAAGACCATGGCTAAACGCAAAAACCTAACGGGGTTTTCCCGTCTAATTCTGGCATTACTCGTGATTTTGCCTTCGGCTTTTTTCGGTGCTGCCTACTACAATGGTGAAGACCCGGTCCAGAAGTTCAAAGAGTTGGTGCACTGGGAAGAACCCCAGGCCAGCAGTAACAATGGAAGGTCTTCGGGTAGTGCATCCACCAGCGGAAGTACAAATTATGATAACATGGACCGCGATGATCTCGTCAGGCGAGTGGCTGTTTTGGAGGAGGAGTTGGCCAGATGCCGCACAAAAGATGTAGAATAGCCCCTATCTTGTAAAAAACAATCTATCTGAATATGGAAAATCTACTGCTTCAAGTCACCCAGATGGGCATGGGTAGTCTGGTACTCAACATCGTATTGGTCGCTGCGCTATCTATGCTGGCTGCTAGCTATTTAAAAGGGATTTACGTTAAAGATTTTGGTGCCGCTATTTTATTGGCCATCGTTCTGGCGCTGCTCAATGCTACAGCGGGCTGGGTATTGCGCGGACTGGCCTGGCCGTTTAATCTGATCACCTTTGGGTTGTTCTCCGGTTTAATCAATCTGGGCATTTCGACTTTTTTGATCTGGGTTGCTGACCGGTTCCTAAAAGGTTTTGAAGCGAAAAACCTGTTCTGGACTTTCATTTTTGCCCTGGTTCTGGCCGTCGGTAGTTTCTTCATTAATCTGATTCTGTAGGGTTTGTCGGGATTAGGCGTACAAATACATCAGTTTTTCTACAGCCTGCTCGCTATTCCTCGGGCGTGGCGATTTATGTGGCACTACAAGCTGTGGCGCGGACTGCGCAATTATGGTTGGGTGGCCAAGGCACTGATGATAGTAGGCATACTGCTGGGCTTGTACTTCGTGACCGAAGCTATGGACTGGTTCGATCGCACAGCATCGGGCACTCAGCAAATGAATCTGCTCTGGGGCGAGAATAGCTTGGTTGGCAGGCTGGGAACCGACACCATGAATCTTTTGACAGATGGCTCCCTAAAGTGGGTGATACTGGTGCTGATGGAAGTGGTAATCTACCACTTTATGCGCGGTACCATCAAGGTGGTGCTTGGCCGCGATATGCCAGATGCCAATACCTTCAAGCCCTTTTTCGATGCTCAAATGCGTATGATCGGGGTAGCGATCACCTCATGGATAATCGAGCTCTTAATCACGAATGTAGCTTTTAGTGTTGCCTTTTCGATTGTCCCCTTTATGTCCTTTCTCCGCTCTCCACTTACCCTGCTTGTGCAGGCATATCTATTGGGATTTGCCATCGTAGACAACTACAACGAGCAGTTCGACATTTCTATCAATCAGAGTCTAGGCTACATCAGGCGCAGCTACATGGGGGTATGTTTAGGCCTGGGCTTTCCACTTTTCTTGATTTTATATGTTCCACTTATCGGAGCTCTGTTGGGACCGCTGCTCATATCTGTGACCGCAGCCATCGTTATGCGCGAGCTGAGCGACTTACACCTGGTGGGCTATATCCCTTCGGAAAAAGAAATGAAAAAAATGGATAAACAGGAGGCCAGAAGGCAGAAAAGGGAGGCTAAGAAGCGGCGAAAAGCCGAGCGGAAAGCCAGAAGAAAAGGTTTACCATTGCCCTCATGAGCAGAAATACCGTTTTTTTCCTCATGCTACTCGCGTTGGAGTGGTATAGTGTTCAGGCACTGCGCGCCTGGGTGCGGCCATTTAGCCCCGGCTGGCGAACAGGCATCTGGATCGTATATGGCCTGGGTAGTCTGATGGCTTACGGCTATCTGTTGTACAACATCTTTAACGAAGGACCAAAGCCCGACTGGTGGCGCATCTATGGCATGGCGGGCTTCGTGATCTGGATGCTATCCAAGCTACCTATCGGAGGGGTCATGCTGCTCGACGATGCACGTAGGCTGATCAGCTGGGGTATCAACCAGGTAAGCGGAGAGGTAAAATTTGACCCGGGCAGATCGCGCTTTATGGCCAAGGTAGCCTTGGCCTTGGGTGCCGTACCCTTCAGCGTGCTGACCTACGGCATGGCTCGAAACGGATTTAGATATCGCCTGCACGAAGAAGATATTCCCATCGCAAATTTACCCCAGGAGCTGGAGGGTTTGAAGATCGTTCAGATTAGCGACATACATTCCGGCACCTGGACAGACGATGCGCCTGTTGCCAAGGCCGTAGAATTGATCAATCAGCAAGCGGCCGACCTCGTCTGCTTCACGGGCGATTTGGTCAATAGCCTGGCCAGTGAGATGGGCCCCTTTGTGGAGACCTTCAGCAAAATCCAGGCTAAGTATGGCGTCTACTCCGTCATGGGCAACCACGACTATGGCGATTACTACAACTTCAATAGCCCAGACGGCTATGAAAACAACCGCCAGGAGTTTTTCGAAACCCACCGTGCCCTAGGCTGGGACTTGTTGATGAATGAAAACCGAATGATCGATGTCAACGGTCGAAAGCTGGCTATGATTGGGGTGGAAAACTGGTCGGCCATCAGGCGATTTCCGCGAAAGGGCGATCTGGCTGCTGCGCGCACGGGCACTGACGGGGCTGATGTGCGTGTACTCATGTCGCACGATCCTACGCACTGGGAAGCTCAGGTACTGGACACCGATATCGACCTGACTCTTTCTGGGCATACCCACGGCTTTCAGTTTGGCATAGAGATTCCCGGCTTCAAGTGGAGCCCTGCCAAATTTATGTACAAACAGTGGGCCGGCTTGTATAGCAAAGAGGCCCAGCATCTGTACGTAAATCGCGGGCTGGGATGTCTGGTTTATCCAGGACGAGTAGGCATACTTCCTGAGGTGACGGTGTTGAAGTTGGTTAGCAAAGCCTAAATCTTTTAATCACTGCTGGCGTTAGTATGGCATCTGCAATATGACCATGTCCGACTTTTTACAATCACTCTATCGAGCCCACCAACAAGAAAACGATCTTCCCGCGCCCAAACTGGTTGCAGATTGGATAGATGGTTTGATGCAGTTGCTTTTTCCAGCCTATCGCAACCAGCACTACCCCAGCTTCCGACACTTCGAGCAGGCCTTTTTGGCCAATCAGCTTATGCTGTTGAGTTTGCTGTCTAATATGCAAACACGCCTTTCGGCTCCGGCAGATCAATTGCAACGGTCTTTTGAATTTGGACTTCCGCAGGTACACACTTCCCTACTAGACGATGCCAATGCCATTCTGGCCGGAGATCCTGCCGCTACTACCCTGACTGAGGTCTTGCGCACCTATCCGGGCTTCTTCGCCATAGCCGCTTATCGCATAGCGCATGCCCTCGATCATTTAGGCATCCCTCTCCTACCCCGCATGCTGACCGAGATCGCCCATGGTCGCACCGGTATAGACATTCATCCCAAAGCACAAATTGGCTCCAGGTTTTGCATCGATCACGGTACAGGCGTCGTCATAGGTGAAACGGTAGAAATAGGCGAAGACGTGAAAATTTACCAAGGCGTCACCCTGGGCGCCCTAAGTGTCAGAAAGGAACTAGCCCAGACCAAGAGGCATCCTACCATCGGCAACCGGGTTGTCATCTACGCCGGTGCCACTATTCTCGGCGGTGAAACCATTATAGGCGATGATGCTATTATTGGGGGAAATACGTGGATCGTGGAAAGTGTCCCCCCTGGTAAAAGGGTGTATTACGCTCATAGTAGTTCTTAAATATTATGAAATGCCAAAACTAGTTTTAGTCCCAGTTGATGAGGTAAAAAACATCTTTACAAAAGAATACTACATACCATTGGCGATCGTCGGCGGTGGATACTATGTAATTATCAATGATAGAAATATCGTAGAAACAGTAGAGTACTACCTTTTCACACCTATTGAATCCGAGAAGGGGCTAGAAATGGAAAGTGAGAAAAGCACTCATCATCAGAATTCTACAGCAGTTTTTTACCCTGAGATTTTTTCAAGTGCCAACAGGATATTAGAGCCTGGAAAATATTGGAATGTTGGCATGGATAGTCTTCATGAGCGCATCAACACTGCCAAAGGAATTAGAAAACTAGGTATTGAATTAAGCCAGGAGGACAAGTTGCTATTAGACTCAAAAACATATAGAATGGCTCTATTTGAGGCAGCCATAGTACAAGTGAATATGCTTCTAAGCACCATCTCCGACGGATATAATTTCAGCTCGGTGAATTGTATCATGAGAGAAGGCGTAAAGCCTGAAAATTTGAATGATGTAGTCAATTATTTATTTTACGACCACGGCCTTATCAATGGAATAAAACTTGAGCCCAAACCTGAAGAGGACCCAAAAAATGTAAAAGTAAAAACACGAGCTTACTTAGACTTGTGCTTTGGTCATGCAGCTACTTGTTCAAAGTGCGATCAACTTCGTTTTGACTCTATCAAGGATCGAATTTTGTATGATTTTTTAACCGTTATAAACGACTGGGAATACAAAGCCTATTTCTTGCACTATGACACAGGCGGAGGAGATAACCTTAGAGTTATTATTTTGGACGAGCAGCAACATCTATTTATCTTTTGTTTGGACAATTGGTTCCATTAGTTCCATTTAGCTATTATCTTGAACAGCAATGTGCGTTTCCATCTTCCATAGGCAACCTCATTCTTCTGCAATCCAGATGTTTAGTTCTTCAGTGAAAGCATGGTAAGAAAAGAAGCCGTTTTACAGATACAACGCAGCGTTTCCGGCACGCATCACCGTACTTAGAGGTGAATGCCACTTGACCAACATCTAAACATACTTCTGAATCGGTGCCTCAAGCATGATCGCCGAGCTCAAAGGGAGTTCTACGACAGCCATTACAGCTGGGCATTGAATATTTGCATCCGGTATGCCAGATCAAAGTCCGAAGCCGAAGAAGTAGTCAACGATGGTTTCATAAAAGTTTTTAGAGGGCTTGCAAGCTTTGATCGCGAGCAAGCTCTTCGACCGTGGCTGAGACGCATTTTTGTAAATGCATCTCTCGACCAACTGAAGACAAAAGCCTGGGACCCTCAACCCATCGATATAGCTAATGAAATGAGTGTATTGCCCAAGTCAATTGACCACCTGCAATATGAAGATGTCCTTGCAGCTATACAGGCATTGTCGCCTGCATACCGAGCTGTATTCAACTTACATGAAGTAGAAGGGTATAAGCATACTGAAATCGCTGAACTGCTCAGGATTAGTGAATCGACCTCAAGATCCAATCTGCTAAGAGCTAAACGACTCCTTCGCAAACAACTCAAGCATTTACATTACACCATAAGTCGACTAGCCTAATGAAACAGAACATTGACTTTTGGAGACAATTCCACAGTGCCTTATCAAAAGCGCCTGAGCATCAAGCGACAGAGCAAGCTTGGGATAAGTTAATGGTAGCTCTTGAAGAGCCGTTGCCAGAAAATAGATTCCCACTTTTAGGATGGATGCTCATACAAATACTCGGTGCTGGGGCAATGTTTCTCCTGACAGGACTTTTACTCGCACCAAATAGCTATGTATCTCTACACGCACAGTCGCAGAAGTCGTCATCTGCTGATGTTTCTAACAGCAACCTGGCTACAGAATACAAAAGCATACCAGATATAGATCAAGGAGGTCTGAATACTGGCTACTCATTTCCAGAAACCTACAAACCTGACCCGGAAAGAACTAATAATTCTACAAACGACCCTCAAGAGATAGCGACCAACAAAGATGACCACAAAATAAGCGGCACCATAAATAGCCATAGTGAAAACAAAATCACACATCCTATACCGAGTATATTCCCAAAACCATTATCGTGCTCGTTGGAAATACCAGAATTGAATCCGAATGGCATTCCAATTGCAAAGACGAAGGTCAACAATAATTTTCTTGAAATAAACACACAACTAAATCCAGAATCACCCACAACCAATCAGTTTGGCATGCGATATGGCCGCCATATAGCTAGTGGTATTTGGTTATCCCTCGGAATAGGAAACACTGGACACAACTGGGATCGATCTCACTTTAGCGAGACAGAAATCGAAGATATTGCCAATAATCTTCCGGGTGAACTTCTAGATTACGCCCAATCGGGAAGAGATGTCAACGTACTACTTGAGATAGAAAAACCAATACTCTCAAGAACGAGCCGATGGCAGCTGACTCCATTTGTTGGAATACAAGTCAATATTTGGAGACAAAGAGAACAGGACATCACCTATTCCTCCGTCTATAATGTCACACAAATAATAACCGACCGGACAAGCAGAGAGGACCTTGGACTAAAATTAGATCAGTTTTATCTGGGTGGACGAGCCTCATTCGAAGTGCTACCTAAATGGTCTTTGACAGCAGATATAAGACAAGCATTTATCACGCAAAATCCTCAAAATACCGTAACCCTTTTTATGGGGCTACGCTACAAATGGTAAACCTATGAAATATTTATCAGCACTTGTTTTTCTATCGATTTTGATGTTTAGCTGCCACCCGCGGAAGTACAATTTGGAAAAAGAAGCAAGCCTTTATTTCGAGTACGAAAATTTAGTATCCGGAGAGTCTGGTGTTATCAACACCTTCGACCAACTGACTACAAGTATGGTTTCATATAGCGGTTCTCCAAGCAGTCCTCCCGATACTTTTCTCCAACAATTCTACATCAACTACGCCTTGGATACGACATCTGGCTTTTTCCCTAGACTCTTCATGGGCTTTTATCCCAATATGATCGCTGAGAGATGCCAGCCGGTACCAAATAGCTATGCCTATACCCAACTTTACACTTACGAAGACCCGGAAGACTACGTAGTCTTGGGCTTTCCAACGGGAGACCTATACCATGTACAATCGCGCTTCTTTTTCACTTACGAACCCAGCTATGATGAGGCCGCCAGAATCTTCAGAGATGATCTGCTTGCACAGCCTGGCTCGTACATGAGAATATTAGAAAGCTGCATCATCTATGATGAATCAAACCGCCCAAGACTCTACGTAAAAGGCGAGTTCTCTGGAACCTTACAAGTAGCAGAAAACCTTCAAAGCCCATTTGCAGGTCAGGAATTATTTCGAATCAATAATGGGCGCTTTGCATGGATTCATCCCATCGATGGTTGGTAATCGACTACGTATCAAAAAATCAGCCCTACTCACGCTTAAACTCGAATAAAATGAAACTATTCTTTTTGACAATAAGCATTGCAGCTACACTATCTCAAACCGCTTGCTCCGATGAAAACCCAAAATTAGCTAGTATACACTGCGGCGAAGAAACAGAGGGATTACTAGCTAGCTTAGAATTTGTGGATAGTAATGGAGATATTATTTGTTATCAGAGTAGTGACATTCTCGACTTGGGTCTGGACTATAGTCTACAGCAAGATGGCCCTACAGACGATCTCCCCTTGGTACCATGGAGAAACATGTACCTTAGGCTGACCTTAAATATAGATGATCTTGACGATCCATATCATCAGCTCTCTTTCTTATTTAGAAACACCCCTCAAGATAGTGCTGAGTGGGTACAGCCTGACAATGAATATCCGCTCTTGACTCCAGAGCTAATTATTAGTCGCTTGCTACCCGAATCAACTATTGAGGCAGGCCCAATGGCTAGAGTTGACTTATCTACTGATAGATTTTCGGGAATGAGCTATGCTGTGAATCCTGACCAAGATATAGGATCTGTTCAAATCTTACGTTCAGAACTTGGACTTGATGAGGCCGGCCAAGAAGTGATTAAACTAGAAATGACTTTTAATGTACTCATCCGTCAGGCCTACCTACCAGATGATCTCAGGCAATTGCAGAATGGAGTGCTGACTATGGAAATCCCTATCGTTGACCTCATTCCTTAAATGTAAAATGCTGCGCTTGAAGCGCAGCATTTTACATTCTTCATATTGAATCAGAGACTCGCTTAATCATTACTCAAGCGATTGCGCTCACTGCTACTAGCAGAGTTTCTGCGCTCATTGCGCTTCAACTGCTGGTTACCAAACTTATAGCTGGCACGAAGGTAAAATACCGGTGCTTCCCAACGAGAAGCAATGTCGATATCCTGATCCTGATAGTTGATATTGCCGGTGAAGAATCGCTGGATGATGCCATCGGCTTCGAGCTGCAAGCTCAGCTTATCGTCGAAGAAGGTCTTTTCCAGCCCCATACTGACACCATACATAGGATTGAATCGAATAATTCCGTCCAGGCCAGCGCCTTGGTACCAACCGCTTACCTCTAGATCCCAGTCGTCAGGCAGCTGGTAGTTGATTTGCAGAAAACCGGTGAAAGACCACTGATCTTGCTGAAACTGACCACCTAAAAACTCACTGTTGTAGTCGTGGAAGTAGAGCATACCACCGCCATAGCCGCTTACATTCTTTCCGATCCAATCGAGAGGGAAAAACAGGCTACCGCCATAGCGAGTATAATTGTCGAGGTTGACAACCGTCTGGAAAGCTTCACCGTTTCTGATGTCTTGCTGAGTCACCTCAGTCATCACATTGTTGGTGCGATCGTAGAGCAAATTAAAGAAAGGCTGCTTTTCGTAGGTTACACTTAGCTGGCCGCTGTGTACATATTCGGGCTGTAGGAAGGGGTTGCCCTTCTGAAAGGTGATGGCGTCGAGGTAGCTGATGAATGGATTGAGGTCGTAATAGCTCGGCCGCTCTATCCGGTAGCTATAAGCCAGCGACAAACCCAATGGTCCAACCAGCGGCATAGCGACACTGGCCGAAGGAAAGAGATTCTGATAATCGCGATTATTCAGACTATCGATGGTGCGGTTGAAACCCATGGTCTGCGTCTGCTCGTAGCGCAAGCCCACATTAAACTCAAATCGATCTTTTGTGTAAACAGCACTTACATAAGTCGCATTGATATCTTCATCGAAGTCGAAGGCATTAGAGACATTGGCGTCCAGCAGGCGTTCTCCAGCCGCGTTGGTCGTATCTGAAACTATAGCGTTCTCCAGAGTGACCCGGCTGATCTTTCCACCCGCACTGAGCTGCCATCTTTCGTTTAGCGGGAGTTTGTAGTCCACCTGAGCAGAGAAGATCGAAGCATCCGCTGGCTCAAAGTTGAAACGATCGGGGAAACCACCTCTGTCGACAATCAGATCGATATAGGACTCGCGGGTAAATAGATTATAGCTGGCATCGAAAGTGATCTCCTGCCCCATGGTATCAAGCTTAATGCGGTAGTAAGCGTCGGTATTCAAGTTATCCCAATCTCGATCGCGGGTATTGAAGGTGGTGAATGTATTCAACATTTCGCCGCTGGCCGGATCGACGATATCGGTACGGTTATCGGCTTCGCGCGGGCTGGTACCCTGGCTAAAGCGGCCATTAATACCAATTCGGTGGCTTTCACTTATATCGTAGTCAGCGCCCAAACGAACAGAATAAGACTTGGGAATACCAAAATCGCGGTTCTCTTGAATGTAGTCGACATCACCTACTCGCCTCACCAGATCAAGCTCTTCGACCCACGAGCCACGGTTCAGGCTGATGCCACCCGTCAGATTTAGCGGACCAGCTCGATGTGTCAAATTGATACCCGTGCGATACTTGGCTCTTTGACCGTAGCCGTATTGGGCGTAGACACTACCATTGGTACCCAGCAGCAGGTTCTTCTTGAGAATGATGTTGATGATTCCTCCTGATCCTTCGGCATCGAAGTTGGCACCTGGCTGAGAGACCACCTCGATTTTGGCAATATTGTCCGCGGGCATTTCGCGGAGCAGGCTCTGGATGTCGATATACTTAGTCGGTCGGCCATCGATCAAAATGGTCACACCAGATCGCCCTGCCATAGAAACTTGATTGCCTCTTACGATCACGCCAGGCACTTTGCGAAGCAGGTCAGTGACCGTTCCGCCGCCGCCTGTGATCATTTGTTCTACATTGACCACCAGCTTGCCGGCGCGCTGCTCCAGCAATGGCCGTGTAGCCGTCACCTCAACCGTGCTCAGATCTGTAGCGGTAGCAGCCATATCCAAGTCTCCCAGATCGAGCTCCTCCTCTTCGGCCAGGCTGAAACCCGGATAATCCGTCTGGGCATAGCCGATTCCCTGGGTGCGAATGAAGTAGTCGCCCGCATCCAGATCAGTGAAACGGAACCCGCCATCGCTTTCAGTCAGTTGCAGCTTGACGACATTGGAATCAGCTTGAGTAAATAAGATGACGTTGATTACTTCGGCAGCCTCACCATCTGAAGTAATGCGGCCTTCGATCCGGGCCTGGGCAGACAAACTACCTGCGGAAGTCCCTAAAAAAAGTAAGGCGATTAAGTAAGTAAGCTTAGTTTTCATCGTGGAGTGTGTTATAAATCTTTTGGGGAAATCGAGAATACATGGTGAAGATGCACCAACAAGCTGTTTGCCCCCATTCTTTTTCGATGAATTGCCAAATTTGAGTGATGAATAGTGGTTTTGAGCTTTTATCACACCTTGGAAGGAAATATTCAGCCCATAGATAAATAGAAAGGAATTCATAAAAATAGAGGTATAAATACTTGCGTTTATGATATAGCTATGCAAAATTTACTGTACTCTTCCATTTTTCTATTCAGTTTTTCTGGTCTAATTTTTGCTCAACAAAACTCGATTATATCCCTTAATGATGCCGCAACTGGCGATCCTATATCAGGGGCTTTTTTCGAGTATGACACCACCCAGTTTGGTGTATCTGATGCAGCAGGCATGCTGACCCTAACCCTCTATGAAGCAGGTGCCCCTTTGAGGGTAAGCCACCTTTCTTATAGAGATACCTTATTTGCCGTTCCCATTTTAACCATCGACACCTTCCGAATCGCCCTCGAGCCAAGCAGTCTGACGCTACCTGAGATCAGTGTATCCGATAAAAAGAGAAAATTTCGTAGTCCCAAACACTTGCTCAAGATGGCGCTACGGGCTGTACCCGACAATTACGAGCCCAGTATTTCCTACCCATTAGGGTTTTATAGAGAGACTATTTTTCATGAAGACGATCCTGTCTCTAGGGCAGAGGGACTATTTGAATATCGGCTATCTTCTTACACGGATAGACACAATCACAGAAAAGCCTGGTCTACTGCCTGGGACCGACGTTATGCTTCCTATCCTTTTCCTTTCAATGGCCTTTCTAGGTCGCAGGCTTTCGATCATGCCGAAGGCACCCAACTCTACGCCGCCGTAGACGATGCCTATCGGCCCATACAGATCCGATATAGCGAACTACTACCGCCACTGCAAGAACATGCCGTATTCAGAGACGGCCCCCTCGATCTCGTAGCACTAGACAAGGTCAGGCTGGCTTACGATTTTTTCTCGCGTAGTGATATGCGCCAATACGAATATGTCATGGTCGATAGTGTCTTTATTCAAAATACTTACTGCTACCACATTCATTTCGAACCCGCCGACAACCAGCCAACGACTTACCATGCACTACCTAAAACGCCAAGGACAGGGGCTTTTTCAGGGGAAATATACATTGCCATCAACGATCTGGCCATCGTAGCTTACGAAGCTCAGAATAGCAAACCCGTTGTAAGGAACAACGGGCTTCAAGGCTACAATATCGCTCCCATCGGTACACTTCAAATAGGGGCGGACTATGCTAAAAACGAAGCAGATCATTGGGTACTCAAATATGCTTATGCGCAGACTACCTCCGTCGTAGATCCAAATTATAAAGCATTCCGCAGCCTTCAACTAGTGCCAGCTGGCGGTATATCCGCTCGGGAAGAACAACGCTGGTATAGTAGTAATTACCTCAATCATCTACATAATCTGAGTCAAGCCTACGACTCCACCTTCTGGTCAGCCTTCGAGCAATCGTCTATCTATCAAATAGCCCAAGAATCCTCTCCTAGCGCATTGGCAGCCTCAACTACGGTATTCAACTTTTACCACAAGCGCGATGATCAGGTAGTATTCACGCCTGCTGCCTCACCTCGTGGCAATCTAGGCTACGTCAGGCCCGGCCAGCAACGACGCAACGACTGGCAGTGGCTGGAATCGCCAAATGACAGCGCCACAACCACCTATTTACGTTGGGAAAATGACTACTATGCCCAATATTTCAGCCAGCGACGTAATCTGCTGGAAGCAGTAGCCCAACAGTTTTCTAATGAAGCTCAAGGCATATTGAGAACGGATCGGCCGACTCAATATCCGGATACTCTCTTGCTCCAAGAGGATACCACCTTGGGTTTCTTTCAAAAGACGGATGATTACGAACAGGCCCTTCTATTAGCTATTAAGGATCCTACCCCAGGCTACACCATGGTCGACTACGGCTGGATTGAGCAGGCCAATCTCTATTATACAGTGATAGAGAACCGGCTTTACGATCAAGTGCTCACAGTCTATGATAGTGATGGCTATCCACACCCCATTCATTTCGTTGATGATTTCAAGTGGCGTACCGACACCCTATACGCTACTACAAATAATGAACTGCTGCGCACAGCTATCCTGGCCCGATGGACTTCAGAAGATGGTTGGATCACTCAACAAGAAGAGCCTAGGCCGCAGTACGAGTATCGGCTGGAGAACCTACCCAATGGGAGTTTGATCCTCATTTCAGAAAGCTTGACAGATGCCAGCATCCTAACTCTGACTGGCGAAAGTTGGACCTCCGAAAACCAGATAATCCCGACTCTGTTAGCCGGTACCGGACCAGATGGAAAGGGCTGTCAATTGGATATCGATGCAGATTTTGTGTTCGATTGTCGCAGATTGGAAAACCGGCAATGCGCCATAATTGTAAAAGATGGCCGCCAATCGATCTATGCTCGCCAAAGCTCAGATGACGAATGGCATCCTGTAGCCACTCCAGATTTTGCGACTGTATTCAGCTTCGATGATTCCAGATCGGAGCAGATCGTATTGAAGATCGAGGGAGTCGGTAGCTATGGCCGCTTGGGTGTTATAGACTTTCGCAGGTCGGAGCATAGCGGAAATACTCGCCAAACGAAGCCGGAACTCGAACTACTACCCGAAGGATCTCTCACTATCTCTTTGGAAGGATATGCAGATAGCATCATCTTCGTAACGGCCGATGACGGTACACAGATCCCCTGTCAAATGCGCTGGCGCAGAGATAAAACCAGTATGCTGAAAAGTACTTTGCTAAAAACTTATGGTGCCTATGGCAACCCTTACCTCATCGGCCATCATGAAGGCGATATCGCTATAATGAACCTTGGTTTCGCCATAGTATACGTACACACCCGCGGTGGCGGTATGCGCGGCCCCAACTGGCACGATGCCGGAAGAGCTGAGAACAAGATCACGGCGTGTACCGATTATGTGGCGGCTTTGAAATATTTCAAAAATAGCCACCCCCTCACACCCACCCCACTGACTGGCTACACACAAAGTGCTGGTGGGCCGATATTGGGCTATGCCATAAACGAACATCCAGAGCTCCTCGAAGCCGCCGTCTTTGACCACGCTTTCCTAGACGTATCGGGTGTGATGGCAGAATCCGAGCTGCCCCTCACCCAATACGAATACCCGGAATGGGGCAATCCCTCTAACCGAGATATACGCCAGGCTCAAGCAGCCTATTCCCCTTTCCAAAACATAAAAACGCAGACCTATCCCGCACTTCTTTTTATAGGTGGACTTTACGATAAGAGTACGCCTTATTGGCAAATTGCCAAGTATGCGGCAGCCCTACGTCGTGCTAATGCTGAGTCTCCTGGCACTATCCTGCTAAGAACCAATATGAGGGGCAGCCATCCGGGTACGCCTTTTGGGCCTAGTTTAGCGCAATATTTCGAGCAAATCGCTTTTCTGCTTGAAGAGAGTGAGTGAGAGATCACTACAGCAGATATCCATACCTCTAGCTATGAAGCAGTATCCACAGATGGTGTTTCGCTTAATTCACCACGCACCCAGAACCTCACCCCTATCCGCACGATGTGATCGATCAGATTCTCATCGTTTATACGATCGAAAGCCGCTGCATCAAACGACACAGCGGCTTTCCAATTTTCTATCACGCGCGAAGCGCTATAATCACAGCTAGCAAAAGCGAAGCACCTCGCCAGCGTATCACCGTCGGCTGAAAGCCGACTCATCCCTTATTCCCCAGCTTCCACTTCTTCCTCTTCGGCAGCGAATGCAGCCTGACGAGCTTCCCACTCTTCCTGGGCTTGCTTGGTCGTAACGAAAAGGCGGTCGAAGCGGCGCTGACCTGTACCAGCAGGTATGCGCTTACCGACGATTACATTCTCCTTCAGACCCATCAGGAAGTCTTTCTTAGCGCCGATAGCAGCTGTAGAAAGGACTTTCGTGGTTTCCTGGAAAGATGCAGCAGAAATCCAGCTCGGTGTACCGAGGCTTGACTTCGTAATACCTTGAAGTAGCGGTGTAGAAGTAGCGGGCTTGGCATCGCGGAAAGTGACAATTTTCTTGTCTTCGCGACGCAGTGCGCTATTCTCTTCACGCAACTGGCGCATGCTCACGATCTGACCTACGCGCAAGCGCTCGCTATCGCCAGCATCGGTGATATACTTCTTATCGAAGATCCAGTCGTTCTGCTCCAGGAACTCGTAGCGCTCGACGGCTTCCCCTTCCAGGAAGGTGGTATCGCCTGAGTCGGATATGGTTACCCGGCGCATCATCTGGCGTACAATCACCTCGATGTGCTTATTATTTATGGTAATACCCTGTGAGCGATATACCTCTTGAACACCGTTGACCAGGTAAGCCTGTACAGCCTGTGGTCCGCGAATGTTGAGGATGTCACGAGGTGCAGTAGCACCGTCAGACAGCTGCATGCCCGCTCTTACGAAGTCTTGATCCTGGACCAGGATGTGCTTCGAAAGATTGATCAGATACTTGCGTCTTTGACCGTCCTTAGCCTCTACGATCAACTCGCGGTTACCGCGCTTGATCTTCTTAGAGAAAGTAACTACACCATCGATCTCACTGACTACAGCAGGGTTACTAGGGTTACGCGCTTCGAAGAGCTCTGTTACCCTTGGCAGACCACCCGTAATATCAGCAATCTTACCCAACTTCCGTGGAATCTTTACGATGCGATCACCACTCTTAACCTCCGATCCTTCCTCGATACTGATCAAGGCATTTACCGGTAGGTTGTAGTTGCGGAGTTCCTCACCATTCTTATCTACGATCTTGATGGTCGGAATCTTCTTGCGGTTCTTGCTTTCAATGATCACCTTCTCGGCACGGCCAGTCTGATCATCGCGTTCTGTACGATAGGTTACCCCTTCTTCAAGGTCTACAAACTGAGCAATACCAGAGAATTCTGAAATGATCACCGCATTGTACGGATCCCACTCACACATGACCTTGCCCTTCTCGACAATCTCGTCTTCCTTTACATGAAGAGTCGAACCGTAGGGAAGGTAGTTGCCGGTTAGCTGCTTACCAGTTTCCGGGTGTACCAAACGCAATTCGCCAGAACGAGAGAGTACAATCTGCTCTTTTTCGCCCATAGCGTTCTCACGCTCTACCGTACGGATGCTATCGAAAACCACACGGCCTTTGTACTTGGCCTCGATCTCGCTCTCGGCGCGGCTTACCGAAGCCGTGCCACCTACGTGGAAAGTACGAAGAGTAAGCTGAGTACCCGGTTCACCAATAGACTGGGCGGCAATGATACCAACCGAGTCGCCCATCTCTGCCAGACGACCTGTAGCCAGGTTTTTACCATAGCACTTAGCACATACACCACGCTTGGTTTCGCAAGTCAGTACAGACCTGATGGTTACCTCTTCTACACCAGTTTCTTCGATGTGACGAGCCATCTTGCCGCTGACATAATCACCAGCTTGCAGTATAATCTCATCTGTTTCCGGGTGTGTCACCTCGTGCAAGAGGTAGCGGCCAGCAATACGACTGCTCAGTGTTTCGATGACTTTGTCGTTTTCGACCAGAGCTGTCGTTGCAATACCTCTCAGGGTATTACAATCGTCTTCCAGGATGACAACATCCTGAGCCACGTCGACCAGACGACGAGTCAGGTAACCGGCATCGGCTGTCTTCAGAGCCGTATCGGCCAGACCTTTACGGGCACCGTGGGTAGAGATGAAGTACTCCAATACCGAAAGTCCGTCTACGAAGTTGGACAGGATCGGGTTCTCGATTACTGCGGGACCTGCGTCATTAGACTTCTTAGGCTTGGCCATCAGACCACGCATACCGCAGAGCTGCTTGATCTGCTGTTGTGATCCACGTGCGCCTGAGTCAAGCATCATGTATACCGAGTTGAAGCCCTGCTTGTGGTTCTTCATCTCCTCCATCAGGTTGCGTGTAATGGTGGAGTCGGCATTTGTCCAGCGGTCAATAATCTTGTTGTAGCGCTCATTTTCCGTGATCAGACCCATGTTGTAGTTGTCCCAGACACCGTCTACATCTGTTTGGGCTTCAGCCAGCGCATTGACTTTTGCCGAAGGTGTGATCAGGTCACCCAGGTTGAAGGACAATCCGCCCTTGAATGCCCAGGTGAAGCCCATATTCTTGATCTTATCGAGGAACTCCGCTGTAACGGCAAAGTTGGTCCTCTCGATAATTTCACCGATTACCTTCTTCAGGTTGCGTTTAGACAGCAGCACATTGAAGTAAGGAAGTCCTTCGGGAACCGTTTCGTTGAATAGTACCCGACCAGTCGTGGTTTCAACGCGGTGCTTGATTACATTTCCCGCTTCGTCCAGATCACTTACCCGGCAGTGGATCTTAGCATGTAGATCCAAGCCGCCTTCGTTGTAGGCGATCTTGACTTCTTCGGGGCTGTAGAACTTGCGTCCTTCGCCCTTTACGACCACGTCTCCTTCTGTTACCCTTTCTTTAGTGATGTAGTAGAGACCCAGTACCATATCCTGAGAAGGCAGAGTAACTGGTGTACCGTTCTGAGGGTTGAGCATATTGTGGCTCGCCAACATAAGCACCTGAGCCTCCAGAATGGCTGCCTGACTCAGAGGTACGTGTACGGCCATTTGGTCACCGTCGAAGTCGGCGTTGAAAGCCGAGCAAACCAAGGGGTGAAGCTGGATGGCCTTACCCTCGATCAGACGAGGCTGGAATGCTTGAATAGACAAGCGGTGCAGGGTTGGTGCCCGGTTCAAAAGTACCGGGTGACCACGCAAAATGCTCTCCAGGATTTCCCAGATCACTGGTTCTTTGCGATCGACCAATTTCTTGGCACTCTTCACCGTCTTTACGATACCGCGCTCGATGAGCTTGCGGATAACAAAAGGCTTGAAGAGCTCAGCAGCCATTCCTTTTGGAAGACCGCATTCGTGCAGCTTAAGCTGAGGACCTACCACGATAACCGAACGGCCAGAGTAGTCAACACGCTTACCTAGCAGATTTTGGCGGAAACGACCTTGCTTACCTTTCAATATGTCACTGAGTGACTTCAACGCACGGCCACCTTCTGCTTTTACGGCATTGGACTTACGGCTGTTGTCAAAGAGGCTATCTACGGCCTCTTGCAGCATCCGCTTCTCGTTGCGCAAGATGACTTCCGGCGCCTTGATCTCCAAGAGGCGCTTTAGGCGGTTATTTCTGATGATGACACGACGGTATAAGTCGTTGAGGTCAGAAGACGCAAAACGGCCACCGTCCAAAGGCACCAGTGGGCGCAACTCTGGCGGAACAACTGGCAAATACTGAATAATGGTCCACTCAGGACGGTTCTCCACATTGTCTTGTGCATCGCGGAAAGACTCCACCACGCGCAGACGTTTCAGTGCTTCGCTCTTGCGCTGCTGGCTTGTTTCTGTATTGGCTTGGTGCCGCAAAGCAGCGCTCAACTCATCCAACTGGAGACGCTCCAGTAGATCGCGAACGGCCTCGGCACCCATCTTGGCGATGAACTTATCCGGATGATCATCTTCCAGTTGCAGATTTTCAGCGGGAAGGGTATCCAAAATATCCAAATACTGCTCTTCGGTGAGCAGTGTCTTAAACTGGATCTCTTCACTTTCGCGAATACCCGCATTGATCACTACATAGCGCTCGTAATAAATAATACTTTCCAGCGCCTTACTGGAGAAGCCGAGCAGGTAAGCGATTTTGTTGGGCAGACTCTTAAAGAACCAGATATGCACTACGGGCACGACCAGCTTGATGTGGCCCATGCGCTCGCGACGTACTTTTTTCTCTGTGACTTCTACACCACAGCGGTCACAGACGATACCCTTATAGCGAATACGCTTGTACTTACCACAGTAGCATTCGTAATCCTTGACCGGGCCAAAGATGCGCTCGCAGAACAGACCATCGCGCTCGGGCTTATACGAGCGGTAGTTGATCGTCTCCGGCTTGAGCACCTCGCCATAAGAACGCTCTAGAATATCATCAGGACTCGACAGGCTGATCGTGATCGAGTCGAAGTCTTGCTTTTGCAGCTGATTTTTTTTCTTAAAAGGCATAAATGAGGTGTTTAGACTTCCGCAGGTAGTCACACAAACTACCTGCGAAAGTCTAATGGTTCTTAATCAAATTTCACATCTAGGGCCAAACCTCGAAGTTCGTGTACGAGTACATTGAACGATTCGGGTATGTTTGGCTCTGGCAGGTTATCACCTTTGACGATGGCTTCGTAGGCTTTTGCACGGCCCTGAATGTCATCTGACTTGATGGTGAGTAGCTCTTGCAGAATGTTGGAGGCACCGAATGCTTCGAGTGCCCAAACTTCCATCTCGCCGAAACGCTGACCACCGAACTGTGCCTTACCACCCAACGGTTGCTGAGTAATCAAGCTGTACGGTCCAATAGAGCGAGCGTGCATCTTGTCGTCTACCATGTGACTCAACTTGAGCATGTAGATCACACCTACTGTTGCCTGCTGGTGGAATCGGTCTCCGGTTTCACCATCGTACAAGTAGGTTTGTCCCAGGCTCGGCAGATCGGCTTCCTGGATATGCTGCTCGATCTCATCCTGACTGGCACCATCGAAAATAGGCGTAGCAAACTTGACACCCATCTTGTCTCCAGCCCAGCCAAGTACCGTCTCGAAAATCTGACCGAGGTTCATACGCGATGGTACCCCAAGCGGATTCAGGATGATGTCTACAGGCGTTCCGTCTTCCAGGAAGGGCATATCCTCATCGCGAACGATACGGCTTACGATACCCTTGTTACCGTGGCGACCAGCCAATTTGTCTCCTACTTTCAGCTTGCGCTTCTTGGCCAGATACACCTTGGCAAGCTTGAGTACACCTGCTGGCAATTCGTCACCGACGCT
>JBCDFE010000067.1:0-19774 GCA_039178745.1 Bacteroidota bacterium
TCCAGATCGAACAGAGGAAATCTGACCTCGCCCCGGGTGAAGTCGTCGGTAGCCGCTTCGTAATAATCGTTGAGCACAATGGGGTTGCGCGTGTCATCATCGATTACGGCTTCGAGGTCATGGCCTATGCTGTTTCCCGTCACATTGATGCCCAGATCGTCACTCAATTTGACGAATAGTATAGCTTCGGTACCGACTTCGCCGCCAGGAATGAAATTTTCGTCATTCATAAAGACCTCGACTACAGGTCCTTGATCATCGGCGAAGGCATTGGTGTCCGTACCGCCGATAATCAGTTCGTTGTAGGCACCAGAGGCATCTGTGCGCTGACTCGGATCGGCAGCGTAATAGCTGACCTTGCCCGGCCCGAAAGTGTAGTTGATGTCTCTGGGCACGACGAAGCTAAATACAAACTGTCCATTGGTGACCGTAGCCCGCCCCCGGAAAATAATGTTGCGCTGCACCTCATAGGTTCGGGCAGGCGATCTGGGGTCTTGCTGCAGGGTACTCACTGTCTGTGGCTTATCGTATACGGTCGGGAAAACGGTGCCGTTGAAGTCAGTCAGCGGCTGCCCATTTACATCTACGATTTCGCCGCTGATGGTCACCTGCTGAAGCGCCCTGGCTGTGTCGGTTCTGGCAGGATCGATCGGTTGCCCATTGATAGAGAGCGTGCGGATGTTGTGAATTGGTAGCGCAACAACCGTAGCTGGGTCTCCGAGCAGCGTAAATTTTCTAGCGTTTCGGGTAGCGAAAGAGAGCGAGCTACCGCCAGGGGTAGTGATGTTGTTTTTGGCTATGCGAATCACATCGCCAAGGGTGCGCCACTGCCCATCGGGCCGATCCAGCATAGCTTGGACGGTTTCGTCGGTCAGTATTTTATTTTCATTGGCATATACCGGCCGGGTTGTCGTAAGCAAAGCTGCTCCGCCACCGCGATCGGTCAGCAGGGTTTCTTCACCAGCACTTACGAAATTGGCATCGTCAAAGCCCGCAAAGGTGCAGGTCGCCGTAATAAACACCGGGTACTGATCGGGATTGCGCCAGTTTCTGATCTGTGGAATACTGAGCACGCGCTCCTGGCCCCATCCTCTCGGACCGCCATGGCCTAGGTAGGTAATGGCCAAAGAGCCTCTGAAAATAGCCCGATCCAAACCCTCGGTCACCGCCGGATATCGATCGCCTGAAGATTGGCTGATCTGCGGAAAAAGATCGAAGTACAACTTGTCGAAATTGAGATCGGGCCGGCGGGCAGCTACAGATTCGGCTACATCGTTCACATCGTCGGTATGTGTACCGGTGTCTTCGTCGTCGCCTACAAATACCATACGGGTACGCCAATCGCCCAGAGCTCCGGGAGATACATCGTAAGCGATTAGTTTGTCAATAACCGCCTTTGCTTCAGCAGCGCTTTTTACGGGCAATCTGCCGACGGCAATATTCAAATCCGGGTCCAGGGGCAAGCCATTATCGCTGGTGCCGAATATGCCGAAAAAGTCGTCAGCAGGAAAGTCCTCGACCTCTGTATACTTGAACTCGCGCTCGTATACGGGTAAGAAGTTGGTACCGAACCCATAGATGTCTCGGTGGTCGAAGCTGCCGTCGCCTACCAAGAGCAGATAGCGGAAGTTGGGATCGCGCTCCCAAACCATGCGTGCAAAATTGCGTACGGCACCGGCATCGTCTTTGCCACTGCTAAATTCGTTGTAAATCTCTTCTATGTCAACCAGTACTACATTAAACCCATTGAAACTGCGCCGGTGATCGGCCAGGCGCTCGGCATTTTGTCTGAAGGTTTCGTGTGTAATAATGATCATGTCGGCTTGCTGTATGCCGTGTAGATCTTGATTCACTACTTCACCGATGGCCTCGGCTTGTAAAAGCTGATTTGAGGGCCGGAAAGCAATGTACTCATAGACCTGGTCTCCTGAGGCTACTGTAGCATTTCCACCTTGTAGACCCACCCGCCCTATCAGATCGGCGGCACCGACTCGCCAAACCTGATCGTCGGCATTCAAATTGCTGAGTTGATAGGTTGTATTTTGATGATTTCTGCTGGCTCGATCGCGAAAGTCCATTTGGGCACCGTCGAAAGCCAACCGCCGTCTTGCCACCAACTGTATGTAGTCTAGCCAGGCCTCGCTTTCTTCCGAGTTGGCCGGTGGTGGATAGACCACACTTATGTTTTGCCCCGATTGACTGAGGTTGAAGTTCGCATTCAGCATAGTCGGTCTTACGGCATCTTGTGTCTCCTCTCGCCCAAAGGTGATTCGGCTCCCCAGATTGCTCGTAAATACCTCGCCATTTACCTCCACATTATACCTGCTGCTCACATCTGCCCGCAGTGCCATACGAGCCGTCAGCGTAGCAGGTACATTGGCAACATAGTCGGGCACATCGAACAGGCGGCCGTAGTTTTGCTCTCGCGAAACGCGGAAAAAATCTCCGTACCAAGATTTTCCAGACCCACTCGAATTTCCGATCAGGTGCAGCACATTTTCCTTCTCCTCTTCAAAAATATAGCGTGCTTCATAGGAGTCCGTTGTATAAGTTGCACTTCCGCTGGTAGAAAGATTGCTGACCCTACGTCCATTTCCGCCTCCTATTTTCAGATAGTAGTAGTTGAGATCATCGTAGAGATGCTGCTCATAACCGAAGCTATTGTTGTTTTCGCGATAGACCCATCTATCGGCAGTTTCTCCATAAAAATAGATGGCATCTCCACCATCGAAGCTACCGTCGTTTTCGCCTGGAATCCAGATCGGTAGCTCGGGCAGATCATCGGGGAACTCGTCATTGATCACTTCGGGAAGTATGCCCCCTCCCTGGCCATAGAGTTTGATCTGCCTGGGATCCACATTGCCTAGGTCTATACCGAGGTCATTAGACAAGAAGTCTCTGGTCAGTTTGTGTATGCCCGTCTGACTGACGGCAATTTGGTAAATCTGCCCGTCGGCCAAAACCGATCGATTAGCAAAGTTATTCGAGCGTGCAGTACCAGGACCCGGACTGCGGCTGACCTCCAGTTTGATGCGCTTGAGTCGTTGTATGCCCGCAGCTGATCGGATGACGGGTACGAAACTCACTTTAGCCAGGTAGCCCTCTGGCTGGCGGCTTATGTTGGTCTGAAATTCGAGGGTTTCGGATAGTAAGTCTGTAGCTGCCTGCGGGTGCGGGCTGAAAGATTCATACTCGGCTTCAATTACCCGGACATCGAGTACGCCAGCACCCGTCGTACGCCAGGATTGTACAGCCATAGACCAGGGACCTTGCAGGCCACCTTCAAACTGGTAGCTTACTTCCTGGACACCATTGTAGGTGACTATTTGAGGTCCATCGCCCCAATCGAATTCGAAGTCCAGAATACGCTGAGCGTGAACATGAACTATGGCGAAAAGGCATAGAGATAGTAGGGATAGTTTGTGCATGTGCATCATGGAGAGTAGGCCTTACATAACTAGCGCTGGGTCTGACCAGTACTAATCTTGATCGAAAATACAATCATTAAACGCATGGGAGAAAATTTGGATTGCGCTTTAACTGCCGCCACGCCGACTATAAATACGCCTATCTTAGCAATCACAAAGCTATTTTGATGGTTATGTCTACGATGAAGCCCCTGATTGCGATCATATTAGCCATTTCTGTAGGTATGGGTTTGCATGCCCAGGACCCTGTTTTTAGTCAGTTTTATGCAGCGCCACTTAGGTTGAATCCTGCATTTACAGGAATCTCCGCAGCTCCGCGAATAACGGTCAACTATCGGGCTCAGTATGTGACTTTTCCCAATGCCTTTACGACCTATGCGGTCGGATACGAGCAACCTATCGCTAATACGCCTTCGGCTTTCGGGCTTTCGGCTATGGTCGATCAGCAAGCTGACGGTGCTTATACCAACACCTATTTTGCAGGTACCTACAGCTATGAGGTGCAGATGGGCGAAGAGCTGAGGGCCAGACTTGGTTTGTCGGCGGGCTTGCTGCAAACCTCCATCGATTTTGACCGCTTCATCTTCGGTGATGTAGTAGACCCAATAAACGGAGCCGGAGACCCTACCTCTACTATGGAGGCCTTGCAGTCGGATGCCAGGACAGATTTCGATGCTGGAATGGGCTTGCTTATTTACGCTCGTGGCCTCTATGGGGGCATGTCTATAGATCACCTCAATAGGCCGAATGAGAGTCTCTTCGAGGTCAATGAAAACCTATATGCGGGCAGACCACTGCGGCTTAGTTTTCATGCGGGTGGTCAGATCAATCTGAAGCGCTACAGCAATAGGAGGAGGCCCGCCTATGTGACACCCAATATTCTGTATACGCGCCAGGCTGCTTTTGAGCAATTGATGGTGGGCGCTTATTTTGGATACGGAGCCCTCTACCTTGGTGGATGGTTCAGGGAGGGATTTGAGAATAGGGATGCGCTCATTGCGCTAGTCGGTGTTCGCCAGGGTGTGTTTAGGCTGGGCTACAGCTACGATATAACGGTCTCACCCTTGCGTGCGGTTCCCGGAGGTTTGGGGGGTGTACACGAAATAAGCCTGGCTTTTGATTTTGGGGAGAGCAAAGAGCTGCAAAGGCGCCGCTTCAGGGATCGTTACAACGATTGTTTCGGTATGTTTCGGTAAATTAGTTGTTGGGGCGAGTCTGTTTTCAATCGCTGAGCTCACCGTTCACTTCGCGTGGGCTAGATTTATAATGCCAGCCCATGAGCATTAGACCTAGCAATAGCACAAGTCCGCCATTCGCCCACCAGCTGAGTCCGCCGACCTGCGGAAGTACAAACCCAAATACGCCTAAGACGAGTATACTCAAGATGGTTTTTAACCAGGTTGACTGCATACTGGAGATGGGGAGTTGGCGGTGTGTGAGTAAGATGAGCCCTGCGGCGATGAAAGTTTGAGTGATGGTGGTAACGGCTGCACAGCCCACGGCGCCGTATCTCGGAATGACCCAAAGATTGCCCAAAAAGTTGAGGATGACGCCAAATAAGAAAATCCGATTCATGGGTTTGAGCAGTCCGGCCGCAGTACAGAGCGAGCCGTATACGTAGTTTCCGCAAACGACTATAAAGGATGGAATGAGCCAGGCCAGTATCAGCTCGGTTTGGCGATCGGCAAAGTCGTATAGCAGCTGAGTGATGGGGTTGGCTGAGCATACTAAGACTGTAGAAATAGCTGCTGCACCGGTCAGGGCCAGAGGCGTTGCTGTGCGCAACAGGGGCTCGATAGATTGCTGCTGGCTCAGCAAACGGGAAAACATGGGTAGTAAGAGGCCGGCCAGCAAAAAGCCACCCATATTGGCTGCATCGAGCAATCGGTAGGCGGCGGCATAGTGATCGGCTTGTAGGGCACCGTCGGGTTTAGGGATGAGGCGCTCGATCATGACGGCATCCAGGCGAGTATAAGCTGCCATCAGCAGTATCGCCAGTGCATAGGGCCAGGCCCTTCGCATAATGCTTAGGGAGATGGTTTTTTTAATTTTTGGCCATTTGCTTTCCAGCCTGGGCCATAGTAAGCGCAGCACAATCATGCAGGCTATGACCAAAGAAATAGATTGCGCCAATGCGAAAGTAAAGATATTGAGCAGTTGTGGGGTGATGAGTAACAACCCGCCTACCAGGCTTATGCTCAGGGTTTTATCTGCTATAGAGACCCAGCTGTCGAGTCTATAAAATCCGAGTCCGCTCAGATTGGTGCGCAAGAAGAGTAGAAAACTATTCAATCCGATGTTCAGACCGACAATAGCGAGCAAGCCCAGGGTAGGGGAGTCATAGCCCAATGCGTAACCACCTAATAGCAGAGCCGAAAGGAAGACGACGAAGAAAATAAGCTTGAGCCCAAAGAAATATGGAAAGTACTTTTTGAGCAGGTGCCGGTGCTGGCTGAGTCTTCTATTGTTGTACTGCTGTAGCCCAAAATCGGCGAGCAGTAAAAACATCAGGCTAAGATTTAGCAGGCTGAAGTAGGTACCGTACTCTCCTCGTGGCAGAACATTTTGCACTTCTCGTTCTACAATGAGCAGGTAGGTACCTTTTACGGTGAAATTGAGCACCAAGACCAGTAAGGCATTGCTTAGGAAGCGCTTCTGCATACCGCAAAAGTAAGTGCTTGCTCAGGAATTTGAATTTGATCTCGAATATCTTGTAATGTCTATTGCTTACCTTAGATCCATGGCTTTGAACTTGATTATTATCAATGGTCCTAATCTGAATCTGCTCGGTAAGCGCGAGCCTGAGATATATGGAGATGATACATTCGAAGACTTTCTACTTCATTTGCGAGGCCGATTTGTGGATGACGAAGTCGAGCTGTCCTACTTTCAGTCCAATCACGAGGGGGAGATCATCGATAAGATCCATGAAATTGGATTTGCCTACGACGGCATCATCTTAAATGCGGGTGCGTATACACACACCAGTGTGGCTATAGCCGATGCGGTTGCAGCAGTAGAAGCTCCGGTTATAGAGGTGCATATTAGTAATGTGTATCAGCGAGAATCCTTTCGACAGCACTCCTATATATCGGCAGTAGCAGAAGGGGTGATTATCGGGCTTGGGCTCAGGGGATACGAGTTGGCGGTGAGCTACTTCGTATAAAACACAAAGCCGCGCCCAATGGGCACGGCTTTGTAGTCGGTCATTTTATTGCTGATCGAGCCTTAGGCTTTGATTTCTCTAGCCAGCTTTTTGTCGGCTTTTGTTTGAGGAATCGTGCGGAAGACATGGTCCCAAAATGGCTGAGAAACACCAAATAGGATTTCATTTTCGCTGTAGTGATGGATGCTGTGGTTGATCCATAGGCTCTTGAGGAAGTTGCGCGGTGGCTTGAAAACGTGTACGCTATAGTGTACCATGAGATAGCCTGCATAGCCTACTACAAATCCTGCTGTAAAGGCAAAAGCCATCTGGCTCAAGAATAATTTAAAGAAGAACAGGAAAGCTGTAGCTATAATGATGGCCAACCAAGGGGGCATAGCCAGCCTTTCCTTATCGCGTGGATAATCGTGGTGGTAGCCGTGAATTGTATAGGTAAACTCCTTGTATTTCTCGCCTGCGCCATGCGGAGGGTGATACAACCAACGGTGCATAGCGTATTCTACGAAAGTAAAGAAAAAAGTACCCGCAAAGAATAGACCTATTATTTGAAGTATAGAAAGCTCGGTGACTACGTTCGTATACCAAATTAAACCTATAGCATACAAGATGAACAGGCCAACCGGAACGCTGATGTGCGTTTTGGTGATGCGATTGAGAAAGTCGCTTTCGAATGGACCGCGCGAGCTGGTCGCATTTGATTTGAATTTCTGATTCTTACTTGCCATTTTTCTCTGGTTTATCGAGGCTGCAAAGATAGCAGAAGGTCAGCCATGATGCCCAAATTTTTTTGCATGAAAAGTGTCATTATTTGATCTTCAGACTCTTCTTGATCTTTCGGCCATACATGCGTTTGTAAATGCGGTACATGCGTTTGATGTGTTGCACACTGTAGGTAGCAGGTTCGCCTTTTTCGTTGAGGAAGCCCTGCTCTTGCATCCAGGCATCGTTGTATATTTTGCCCAGATACCTGCTGCCGTGGTCTGGTAGAAGCACGACCACCACATCTTCTGGTTTGAGTTGTTTGCGGATGGCAAAGACGGCTTCGAGCGCTGCACCGCTGCTGTAGCCACAGAGTAAGCCCTCTTTAGAAGCCAGCTCTCTTACCCGCAAAGCTGCGGCTCGATCGCCTACTTTGATAAAGTCGTCAATCAGATCGAAGGCGACATTATCGGGTATGATGGTTTTACCGAGACCCTCTACTTTCCAGCTGAAAATTTCATTTTTATCGAACTGGCCGGTTTGCCAGAACTTTTTGAGTACAGAGCCATAAGCGTCTACGCCTACTACCCTCACTTGCTCGTTTTGTTCTTTGAGGAAGCGTGCCGTTCCACTCAAGGTACCTCCGGTTCCGGCGCAGCATACATAGTGTGTAACCTGGCCTTCGGTATCGTTCCAGATTTCGGGTCCGGTGCTGTGGTAGTGAGCTCCGCTATTGTCTAGGTTCCAATTTTGTCTGAGGTAGATGCTGTTTTCTATAGTTGCCGCCAAGCGCTCGGCTTGCATGTAGTAGCTTTCGGGGTCTTCTGGTTCGGCATCTTTTGGGCATAAGATGATCTCGGCACCCAATGCCTTAAGTAGCGCCTGCTTTTCGGGACCTGCCTTGTCGGTCAGGGTAAGAATGCATCTATAGCCCTTTACAGCTGCAGCCATAGCAATGCTGTAGCCCGTATTGCCGCTGGTGGCTTCTATAATTGTAGCACCTGGCTTAATGCGCCCCTGTTTTTCTGCTCGCTCGATCATGTGGAGGGCAGCTCGGTCTTTGGCGCTTTGTCCGGGATTGAAAGCTTCGACCTTGGCATAAACAGTGGCTGGTATACGGCTACCGCAAATGCGATCTAATCGGATGAGCGGGGTTTTGCCCACTGTCTCCAAGACATTATTGAAACGCATACGTGTAAAAGGTTTCTTCTATCTATCTGTAGAACGGAATAGAGGACCAAGCTAAAACCTAGCCTAAATTGACATTCTATTACCAAACAAGCCTACCGCAATAGAAAGTTCGCGTAGAATTCCTCATTATTGCAATATCCTTAGACTGGTGGTTGTCCGGCAGTTGCCGAATAACACAAATGTACTGAACTGGGGCTTAGAGTCCAAACCCCACCCGATTGTGTGAATATTCTATGGCAAAGTATCAAGTAAAACTCAAAGCGCGGTTGGTGCTTATACAGGAAGGTGAAATACTATTGCTCAAACAGACTAAGCCTAATGGAGGCAACTATACGCTGCCAGGTGGTACCATCGAAGAGGAAGAGTTTGCACGAGATGCTCTGATCAGAGAAGCCAGGGAAGAGGTGGGTATACACTTGCATAAAGAAGATCTGAAACTCGCCTTTGTCGCCCATAAGAAAAGTGGTACGAAGCATAGGATTGTCTTTTACTTTCAGACCAATATCTATTCGGGACGACCTCAGTCCAGGGAACACGACAAGTTTTCAAAATTTGTTTGGAGCGATCTTCAGGATCTACCCGAAAAGCTCACCCCCACAGTACGAAAGGTAATCAGAAGGCTAAGGGCAGGCAAGCAATATACAGAGTTGGCTATGGGGGAGCATTAGCGGGCTTTTATTCCTTGCGGATCGCAAATTCCAAATGGAATCTATATGAAATACACACACGATTTGATCGTGATAGGGGCAGGTGCCGGTGGTTTAGGCGCAGCTGGCTTTGGTGGTCTGATCGGCCTCAAGGTGGCACTAATCGATAAGTCGGAGAAGAACTTTGGTGGCGATTGCCTGAACTACGGCTGCATTCCGAGTAAAGCGTTGCTTCATATCGCTGCTCAATTTGCAGGTGGACGGTCCGCTCAAAAGTTTGGTGCCAGCTTTTCGGGAAAGGCAGATTTTAAGCAAATAATGGCGCATGTGCATGATCTACAAGATGTCATTCGGGCACATGAATCTCCTGAGTATTTATCGAGCCAGTATGGACTGGAGACCATCACAGGGCATGCCAAATTTTCTGGTCCTCAAAGCATCGTGGTCAATGAGCGAGCATTGAGCGCACCAAAAATTGTCCTGGCGACGGGTTCAACGGCTAGAAGGCTGGATATTCCAGGCATAGATCAAGTAGATCTTTACGACAATGTTGGTTTGTTTTGGACACTAGACGAGCTACCTGATCATCTGCTTATATTGGGTGGCGGCCCAATCGGATGTGAGATGGGCCAAGCTTTCAGGCGCTTGGGTAGTAAGGTAACTATAGTCAACAAGGCGCACAGATTATTGGAAAAGGAGCCAGAGGTTATGGCTCAAATACTGCAGGAACAACTGGCAGCAGAGGGGATTGAATTTTTTCATCAATCTGTAGTAAAAAGATTCACGAGCTCCTCAGAGGCTAGCTTAGTGGTTGGACATGACAAACATCAAACCCAGATCAGCTTTAGCCATGTACTCAATGCGGCGGGCAGGGAAGTCGTAACGGAGGGAATGGACCTGGATAAAGCGAAGATTCGTACAGAAAATGGAAGAATAGTAACCAACGATAAGTATCAGACGACTAATCCAAATATTTATACCGTTGGTGATGCCTTCGGACGCGAGCAGTTCAGTCACGGAGCAGAAAAGCACAATATCGATCTGTGGAATAACTTATTGAGTCCAGTGGCCAAGAAGCACGATCTAGCCCATTTTAGTTGGGTAACCTTTACGGATCCGCAGGTGGCAGCCTTCGGCTATACCGAGCAGGATTTGAAGGATAAGGATATTGATTTCGAATTGATAGAACAGCCTTTCGATAGAGATGATAGAGCGGTTGCTGCCGATTATCGATATGGACTACTGCGTCTTTACATGAGTAAGAGCAACTGGCTGAAGTCCCCAAAAATACTCGGAGGCAGCATGATTGCCCCTCAGGCTGGTGAGCTTATACAAGAGCTTTTATTGCTCAATCAGCTGAGTAAGCCATTGAGTGCGCTTACCCGCAAAATATATGCTTATCCCGTAGCTTCCAGGATTAATCAGAAGCCAGCCAGAGATCGAGTAGAGCAACAAAGCCTTAGCCCTCGTGTCAAAGGTTTACTACGTTGGTGGTACAGACTTCGATTTGGAGGGGCTAAAAATCGCTGATTGAATCAGTTTAAGTTGGCTTTCAGCTCTCCGGCCAGGATTTTTTTGCCTTCCAGGCTTTTGGTGGTCGTAGGAACGGCAAGTAAACGCGCTTTGGGAATCAGCTTGCCAGTAACGGCGCATTGCCCATAGGTTTTGTTGTTGATTCGGGTCATGGCATATTCTAGGTCGCGCAGGTGATTGCGCTTGCGGACAGCCATGTCAGAGAGCATCTCTATTTCGGAGTTTGTGTTGCTGTCGTCGCCGTAGTCGGCACCGAAATCGTCGGCGGCACGGGCAGAATAATCTCTGATCTGATTGCGCAGATTTTCAAGTGCTTCTTTTGCTTCCTTATAATTGTCTTGAATAATCTGACGAAATTCCTGTAGGTCAGCGTCGGGATAACGCTCCGTGAATTTTGGGGAGTTGGAGACTGTCGTGTTCATGGTTGATAGTCTTTGAATTGGTTTATTCGAGTTGTTGGAGGGAGTTGGCCTCCAGCAAGCTCATAACTACATCTAAAAGTCAAAAGTTCGGGCTCTTTAGCCTTAGCCTAATGTTGCGTTGGTGTAGCAGAAGATAAAGGACTCTTTGTGATCCTAATTTTAGTGCTATACCACACTTTAAATTAAGGACGCCAAAGTGTGGCTTTGGTCACTTAGTGAAGCCCTTGATCAAGCCGAAAACGCACAAAGGCTAAAATTGTTGGGCGAAAATCAAACTGTTTATCAGGGAGTTACCGACCTGCGGAAGTACAAAATTTGATAAAAAGGCTTGCTAGGTATGCGAAATAAGTCTACCTTTGCATCCGCTTTTGCGGGGCGCTGAGTTTTGTCGCTTGTTGCAAATAGCTGTTTTCAATGATTTTACCATGAATACACTGTCTTACAAGACTAAGTCGGCCAATGAATCTACGGTAGAGCGCCGCTGGATCGTAGTCGACGCCGAAGGTGAGGTTGTGGGCAGACTGGCCAGCCAGATCGCTCATTTGCTACGCGGAAAGCACAAGCCTTACTATACGCCTCACGTTGATTGTGGCGACCACGTAATCGTTATCAATGCCGAGAAAGTTCGCTTTACCGGCCAGAAGATGACCAAGAAGGTTTACCTGCGCCACACGGGCTATCCTGGTGGGCAGCGCAGCATTACACCTGCTGAGTTGCTGGAGCGCAAGCCATTTGCTGTCATTGAAAAGGCCGTCAAGGGAATGCTGCCCAAGAATCGTCTGGGTCGTGCCATGTACCGCAAACTTCACGTATACAGCGGAACCGAGCACCCCCATACGGCTCAGAAACCTGAAATCTATAAACCGAAGTCATAAGCGTATAGCGTACATCGTACGGCGACTGGGCGACAGATTGTCGCCATACGCCATACGTACATACGCTATACTGATAATACGAAAATATGGAAATGATCAACGCCATAGGCCGTCGCAAAGCTGCTGTTGCTCGTGTGTATCTCGCACAGGGCAAGGGCAACATTGTCATCAATGGCCGTGAATTGAGTCGTTACTTCCCACAGGAAGACATTCAGAATAAAGTGACTGCGCCTTTTCGCGCCGTTGAGGTCGATCACAAGATATACGATCTCAAAATCAATGTCGACGGAGGTGGTTTCAAGGGCCAGGCCGAAGCCATTAGATTGGCTATATCTCGTGCACTTGTCAAGTTGAATGAAGACTTCCGCCCTGCGCTCAAGTCCAACAAATTCCTGACTAGAGACGCCCGTGTAGTAGAACGCAAGAAATACGGTAAGCCCAAGGCACGGAAGAGCTTCCAATTCTCTAAAAGATAAAGCGTATTGCGTTAGTCGTATAGCGTACAGCGACTCCATAGATAATGAATTGTCGCACTACGCACTACGCCTTACGCAATACGGCAAAAAAATAAAAAATGGAAAAGCCCACTCAACAGCAGTTGCTTGAAGCCGGTGTTCACTTCGGCCACCTTCGCAGGAAGTGGAACCCCAAGATGGCTCAGAATATCTTTATCGAGCGCAATGGTATTCACCTCATCGACCTGAACCGCACTCTAGAGTCATTGGATCGCTCAGGAAATGCTATGCGCCAAATTGCAAAGGCAGGTAAGAAAATCTTGTTTGTCGCTACCAAAAAGCAGGCACGCGAAATCGTTTCTGAGGCAGCCAAGAGCGTCGAAATGCCTTTCGTAGTAGATCGCTGGCAGGGAGGTATGCTGACCAACTTCAAGACCATCCGCCGCTCGATCAACAAGATGCAGAGCATCGAGCGTATGCTCAAGGACGGTACCCTCGATAGTGTGACTAAGAAGGAAAGGCTAACCCTAAGCCGCGAGCATGCCAAGATGCAGAAGGTGCTAGGTGGTATAGCAGATCTGACTCGTATACCAGCGGCTATGTTTGTGGTAGACATCGTACACGAGCACCTGGCCGTTGCTGAAGCAACAAAGCTCAAGATGCGCACTTTCGGTATTGTCGATACCAACGCCGATCCCAATGCAGTCGACTATGCAGTTCCCGGAAATGATGACGCCAGTAAGTCAGTTCAAATTTTGGTCAACTACCTGACGGCTTCTATCAAGCAAGGCCTGGAGGAGCGTAAGACCGAGCAAAGCGCTAAGCAAACAGCTAATGAAGCGGAGGCTACGGCTTAAAAGCGCCCGCATCTAAGCACCCAATACAAACACTTCCAAAAAATCAAATAACAATCATGGCAAAAATCACTGCCGCTGATGTAAAGAAGCTCCGCGATATGACGGGCTCTGGAATGATGGACTGTAAAAAAGCCCTGGCTGAAGCTGATGGCGATTTTGACAAGGCCATCGAAATTTTGCGCAAGCGTGGCGAAAAGGTCGCAGCCAAGCGATCTGACCGCGATGCCAAAGAAGGGGTGATCATCGCACAGGTTAATGACGAACATACTCAAGGCGTGATTGTACGCCTGAGCTGTGAAACCGACTTTGTGGCAAAAGGTGAGGACTTCATCAAGTTTACCCAAGACGTAGCTAATCTGGCACTGGCGAATATGCCAGCCGATATCGACGGACTCAAAGCTATCCCAATGGAAGGCAGCCTTACCGTGGGTGATAAGGTGATAGAGCTAGTTGGTAAAATCAATGAGAAGATCGACATCACCGATTACCGTACGCTCGAAGCCGAGCAAGTAGCCCCTTACATCCACATGGGTTACCGCGCTGGTGTATTGGTCGGTTTAAACAAGGGTGGCGATGATGCCTTTAATGCGGGTCGCGACGTAGCTATGCAAGTAGCAGCTATGCGCCCTGTTTCCCTCGATAAAGATGGAATCGATGCCGATACAGTGGCTAAGGAGGTTGAAATCGGTAAAGAGCTCGCTCGCGCCGAAGGTAAGCCCGAAGCTATCTTAGACAAGATCGCCCAAGGCCGCCTCAACAAGTTTTTTAAGGAGAACACACTCTTAGCACAGACCTTCGTAAAGGACAACAAAAAGAGTGTAGCCCAATATTTGCAAACGGTGGAGAAAGATCTGACTGCAGTTGCTTTCGAGCACGTAGAATTGAGCTAGCGATAAGCCACCGCTTTTTAAAAGCTATACATGCCGGATCAGCCCAGTGTTGATTCGGCATTCTTAATATATGTCGTCTTTAGATAAAGGCCGACCTTCATTGACCCACTTAAATCCCTCCAATTCGGGTTGTATACCGGGAATCGGTAAAGGCATCAGATGGCCATCCGTTTGGCCGGCACAAGAAAACTGAATGATACCTCCGGAGCGGAAGTAAAAAGTCATCATACTACACGCAGTTTCATTGATCCCGATGTAAGCATTTTCGGAATCTACAGGATAGTAAATGGCTTCTGCGTTGCCATCGACTTCAGTGCGCCGGAGCTCTTGCTCGATGAAGTAGGCAAAAATATCCCGACCTTTGATCTGATTGTAAAATACCAAATCCATACTGGTCACTACCAGCGCTCGCTGTTTCAGATGAACCTTATCTATTGTCTGATTCCGCAAATACACATCTATCGTGTCAGCGAGTAGTTGAGAGGTGTCTTGCCACATCACCGGATCGTCGTAAAGTGTCAAAATAGAATCAGCGGTAGAGAATGAGAGGGAGTCGCCCACGGCTTGCAGATCGCTTTTGTACACCCGCACCCGATTAAAGGCGAGCACCGTTCGGCTGGTGTCGGTCGTGTAAGTCTCATCGACCAATGCTATTTGATTAGTATCCTGCCGCAGCTGTATGGAGTCCGGCTCTTCTGCAAGAGACATAGAATCAACGATGGATACATCGACCACTGTATCTACTGTAGTTAAGAGGTTTGTAGTATCTGTACTTACGCGGGTCGATATCGTATCCTGTAAGCGAATACTGTCTACTACTTCAAAAGCAACCAGGGTATCTGCTGAAAGCCAGAGACTGTCTCCGTCCAGTTCTGTGATCATTACCGGTCTCCCAGCTCTACCCGGATGGCCGCCTATAGCCTTTAAATAGCCGGTCTCATCTTCGTATTCCATGCGCGCAGATTCTATGGTCAGATCAGCGCTTGTATCCCGCCAGACTACAAGTCCTTCGGCTATGCCCATGCCCGATTCTTCATCGAAGTTTACGGCTTCTGCTTCTAAGATGGTTGGTCCATCGGTAATGATTGGTCGCCCACCAACCACACTGTAAGCACCAGTAGCGGCATCGTAAATTATGGTGTCGCCCTTTACGTCCCGGTCACCGTCTACCACCCGGCCATTGCCATAGAGCTCGTACTCGTCTCTCTTGCTGAAATACTTCATTATATCGCCTTGGGCTCTGCGCCGAGTTCCTTCTTCGAAGTAGGCATTGCCACTTAAGGTATAGACTGGATCTGGCCCGCCTGTGAAAGCAATGGTGTCGGCCACAGCTGCTTGTTCCCCTTTCTGAAACTGGGCATTGTCGCGAAACTCCGCGCGTTCATTTACCAGATCGTAAAACCCGGCTTCGCAGTATATAACAGACGAATCGGATCTGATGATAGTGGGGCCGGTGAAGTAGACCTTATCTTCATCTACTCGATATTGCAGACTATCGGCTCGCATCTCAAAGCGTTCGTCTATTACAACTACGCTATCGATGAATACAGCCAGTTCGCGATCTACGTAGTATCTCCCGCGCTGTGACTGAAGCTCGGTCTCCCCGTTCGTCATACGGCCAGGCGTATTGTAGATGGCCTCCTTCGTATTTAAGTTGTAATCTAATGCAGCGGTATAAAGCTCGACTTGTCCATTTTGTAAAATGACATCATCTCTCAAACGGGCAATCTGCTCTTCAGCATTATAATTGAGGCGTTCTGCAAAAGCTGCGATGCTATCGCCTTGCTGAAGAATCACCTTGCTGTATGCATATAACTCGACCTGATCGACGAGTATAGCGCTATCGGCATACATGTATACACTGTCTTGACTGAGCTCTACATGACCGATCAACTTCTGTACCTCTCCACGCGAATCGTTCGGAAGTGCGTCCAAGATGTCGGCGCGGTCAATATTGACTATTTGTGGTGGCGGGACACTATCGACTTGAGCGATAACCGAATGGGTTATCAGCATGCAAAGAGCAAACAAGAGTATCCTGTATACGTTCATGAATAAAATTAAGTGACGCCAAAAGTACGACGGCTTCCTTGCAAGGAGTTTCTTAATTTTGTGCAACCAAATATCTAAATACATCAACTAGATTCCCAACCTATGTTGCAACGTATCCAATCAATCTATTTATTGCTGGCAGCAGTGGCTGCTGGTTTGTTGTATGTTTTACCGGCTGCTCAGACCGCTGTAGAAGCGGAAGCCAGCTACTTATTCAGCGATACCCGTTTCACCTTGGATGACGATGTTATTTTGCTGTCTTGTTTTGGTTTGGCAGCACTTCTTTGGGGTATGGGTATTTTCCTGTTTCGCAATCGTCATCTACAAGTAAGACTGAGTACTATAGCATTGCTTTTGGTTGTCGGTGGTAGTGCGTACGGGGTTTATCTATTCACCCAAGATGCCGCGCAGACCAGTGCTGTTGTAGCCGCTGGTGTCGGTCTTCCCCTTTTATCGCTCTTGTTTGGTTGGCTGGCCAACAGAAGCATCAGGTATGATGATAGGCTAGTGAAAAGTGCGGATAGATTGCGTTAATCCATTTTTGCTCTTCTCACTTGGGTATAAAAGAAATGCGCCATGAATCGATCGACTCATGGCGCATTTTTAGTGTCTGGCTACCAGCTCAGCGTTTAGTCGAGGTCTTGAGTTCTCAGATTGGTAGAGTACATGAGACGGTAGCTATTGTTTTTTCTCAATTCTACCTTAACGTCTTCAACAATACCTACTGTAGCTTCGCCATCAATTTTAAGTGCGTTGGTCATCCTAGAGCGCTCGCTCTCTGTCAAGACAGAACGCTTCTCTGCAAGAAACTTGGCAATCTCAGATCCAAGCGCTGTGTTCTCGATGATTTTATCATCTAGTTGAACCCTGGGGCTTGTACCATAAATGCTTTGGTTTTGTGCCGTAGGCCTTCCGATATGGATCTGGTTTACCAGAGACTTATCTTCAATTTTAGTTAGTTCTGTAGCGCTGGGAATGCGAACTTGTACTAACAGTTCTTCTTCCCTCAATACGGTTACTACCATAAAAAAGAAAAGAAGCATGAAAATAATATCGGGCAAGGAAGCCGTCGAGATGGCTGGTTTGGATTTGCCACGCTTTTTCTTAAACTTAGACATGAAAGTCGTTTTTTCTCTTAGGGTAGACAGGCTACCGGCTAAGAACAGTTTTATCCTTCGTCTCCGAAGGCAGTAGGTTCTGCCTCAGATAGATTAATCGGAAATGTTTCTTTCAAATAATCGGTCTGCTCTCGGGTCATGGCTGTAGGGTCGTACCCTACGTTGAACCGGTCGCGTGCAGCTTGGTCCCAAAGTTCGTTGTAAGCACCACGTACTTCGTTATAGACTTCGATATAGGTCTCGTAATTCGTACCCCTATCGTTTTGGATAGAGACGATTGCATCCTGTGGATTGTCTGACCAATTGGGATTGCGCCCGTTGTTGGTTATAAAATCGATCACACCTTGCCGCAAGCTGCTCACTTCGGTGAGTTCACCATCCACGAGCAATTGGTTATTGGAGTTGACCAAAATCGCGTACACGTTATTTTTGGCAAATTCCAATTCTGGTGGCGGTTCATCTGACCAGGGCGGCAAGTTGACACGGAGCCCTTTGTCGTCTACGATTTCTGTGGTGACCAGGAAGAAGATCAGCAGCAGGAAGGCAATGTCTGCCATAGATCCTGCATTGATCTCATTATTCATACGGTCACGAGTTCTACTTTTTGGCATGATTCAAATAGATTAAATCAATTAAAGAAGCTGCGAATACCGAAGACCAATAGCGATACAACCGCAATGACTAAGAGTACGAGAGAAGCCAGAATAGAACCACCGATAAACTTATAGGTCCCTGAGCTTAACTCTCCGCCAGAAGCGTCGTTAAACTTATTGACAGCTTCGATCAGTATTGGGCCGTCGGTTGCCGGGTCGCCTGCTGATATACCAAAACCAATGAAGGTTAAGACAGCAACTACGCCAAGGCCAATGAGACCTTTCATACTTCCTTTCGGATTGTCTGCGATTTGCATGACACCGAAAACGACAGCAGCAATCGCACAAATGACGAGTAGCGCAATCGTAGCGCCTATGCCAAAGGTGAATGAAGCTGCTCCATACTTCTCACTGTCGGGGCTATCGGCAGTCAGAGAGGCATCTCCACTACTGAAGACTAGAACGATGAAGATAAGAGAGATGACCGCACCTACACCAAGTGCAAGAATCTGGCCATTCTTTTTTAAGAATTCATACATAGGTTAATTCCTGTTGGGAAGGGGAAAGCCTTCGAATTGCCGACTTTCCTCTTCTGATTTCAAGCCCTACTACCGGGCAGATTGAGATCTACTACTTGTAAACGTTATGGGTATCCATCATGTCAACCAGAGCGATTGATGCATCTTCCATTCCATTTACGATACCGTCGATCTTGTTGACGATATAGTTGTAGAAGATCTGAAGGATAATGGCCACAATCAAACCGAATACTGTAGTCAAAAGGGCAACCTTAATACCGCCTGCAACTACATCTGGAGACAGGTTACCTGCTTCTGCGATGTTGTCGAAGGCCTGGATCATACCGATTACCGTACCCATGAAACCTAACATCGGTGCAATGGCGATGAATAGCGAAATCCAAACAAGGCCGCGTTCGAGTAGTCCCATTTGTACGCCTCCGTAGGAAACGATGGCTTTTTCTACGGCCTCTGGACCATTTTTAGTTTGGCGCAGACCTTCATAGAGTACGCTGGCAGTAGGGCCAGGAGTTGAACGCGCAACTTCTTTGGCGCCCTCTACATCACCTTCGGCTAAGCGGTCATCTATACGACCCAATAACTTAGTCGTATTGGCAGATGCCAGGTTGAGGGTGATGATCCGCTCTATACAAAAGGCGAGACCTAAAATGAGACAGACGAGTACAATGGCCATGAATCGCCAGTCACCGTCAATAAATTGCTTCTTCAGTACTTGAAAACCCGATGCCTCTACAGTTTCTGCTTCTTGTGCCAATAGGCTTGAAGCCGTGAATACTTGCACTGCTAGTAATGAGAGCAGGGTGAAAAATCGTCGCATAGCCGTGTTTGGTTTAACGAATGTTGTTGTAGGTAAATTTTTAATTGCTGCTGTGCTGACAGCACAGCAGCAATTAAGTAAATTTTTTTGAGAAGTGAAGATATTTGGTCTTCATGGCGGAGAGGAAGGGATTACTCACTTTCGTTCGTGATCGCCAAGCTCGTAGTTCGAACCCTCGATACCATCAAAAAATGAAGATTGACATTTCAAAATTCTCTGTGGCGGAGAGGAAGGGATTACTCACTTACGTTCGTGATCGCTAAGCTCATAGTTCGAGCCCTCGATGCCGTCAAAAATGAAGATTGACATTTCAAAATTCTCTGTGGCGGAGAGGAAGGGATTCGAACCCTCGATACGGGGTTACCGTATACACGCTTTCCAGGCGTGCCTCTTCAACCACTCGAGCACCTCTCCAAAGATTCTATAAAGGAATCCACTTTTTGCATTACTCAGCGTTCTGAGTGTGCGTTATCAGGGACAAAAATTGCAAAA
>JBCDFE010000068.1:0-19704 GCA_039178745.1 Bacteroidota bacterium
TGGCCTTGAAGTCTATCGCTTTGACAGAGGAATGGGGAAGTGGATCAAGACGCACGATGATTATATCGATGGTGTCTACAACAGCTATGGCTACTATTTTGGGCAGATCAGGGTGAGCCCAACTGATCCCGATAAGCTTTACGTCATGGGTGTGCCCATCCTTAAATCCACCGACGGTGGGGCCAACTGGTTTGGGGTTAATGCCGAGAATGTGCACGCCGACCATCACGCGCTTTGGATCAACCCAGAAAACACAGATCATCTGGTCAATGGCAATGATGGGGGCATCAACATCAGCTATGATGGGGGCGAAAATTGGATCAAATGTAATAGCCCGGAGGTGGGGCAATTTTACACCGTAGCGGTCGATAATCATCCCGACGGCTACCGCGTCTACGGCGGCTTGCAAGACAATGGTGTCTGGCGCGGCTCACACTCCAAGTACGAGAACAGCGTAAGATGGCTACAAGAAGGCCAGTACCCCTACGAACGCATCATGGGCGGCGATGGCATGCAGGTGGTCATAGACCCGCGCGATAACGAGACGGTCTATACCGGCTTTCAGTTTGGCAATTATTTTCGGATAAACCCGGCCAAAGGCGAGCGCGCCTACATCACGCCTAAGCACGAACTGGGTCAGCGCCCCTACCGCTGGAACTGGCAATCGCCCATACATTTGTCGGTTCACAATCCCGACATCATCTACTTCGGCAGCAACCACTTGCACCGCAGCCTCAACCAGGGCGACGACTGGGAGACTATCAGCGATGATCTGACCGCTGGCGGACAAGCAGGAGATGTGCCTTTTGGCACCCTCAGCAGCATACACGAAAGCCCGCTAAAATTCGGACTGCTCTACACTGGCAGTGACGATGGAAAGGTATATCGATCAAGAGACGGAGGTTTTAGTTGGACTTCCGTAGATCGGAATCTTCCTCAAGGATTGTGGGTTTCGCGCATACTGGCCAGCAGTCATGAGGAAGGTCGGGTGTATCTGACCCTGAGTGGCTATCGCAATGATGATTTCCGCGCGCTCGTCTATCGCTCTGACGACTATGGCGATACCTGGCAGCCTATCGGCACCGATCTTCCCCTGGAACCGGTCAATGTCATAGCCGAAGATCCGACCAATCCAGATTTGCTGTTCGTAGGAACAGACCACGGGCTCTACACCAGTATGGACGGAGGTGGATCATTTTACCTGGCTGAGCAGTTGCCTCGCGTTGCTGTCCACGACCTGGTCATACAGTCCAGAGCCAATCATTTGCTGATCGGCACACACGGCCGGTCTATCTATCAGGCCGATCTGGCCAACCTGCAAGAATTGAGTAGCGATCAGGATTTTATCGTCTTCAAACCCAAATCCAGACGAAGCAGCAGACGATGGGGCAGCAACAGCTGGTATTCGGATACGGAGCCAAGTATGGACATTGCCGTCTTCGCACCAGCCGCTGGCCAGGTAGACTTCGAGCTGAGCCTCGCCGACGGGTCAACGCTCTACACTGCTCAGGCCGAATTACCCTACGGCTTAAGCGATTTTGCCTACGATTTGAGCTATGATGCCGATCAGGTCGAGGCCCTTCAGGCGCTTCTTCGCGAAGAACAGGAAGAAGACGAAAAACCCATCGTACTCGAAGCTGCTGATAATGGGAAGTATTATCTGCCAGCAGGTACCTACGAGCTGAAGTTTACGCTAGGCGGCGAAGAGCGCGTGGTGGAGTTGGAGTTGAAGTAGGTTTTATCTATGCTTACACCAATACGAAAAACCGGCCTAGTTTTGATAGGGATGCTGTTCTTCAGCCCCATAAATGCTCAGGGCCTGATCGAAAAGGTGACCGACCTCATGGAGATCAAGTTGGGCCCAGAACCAGTGGACAGCAGCCGTTTTCAGCCCAAACTCGTTATGGCGCCGATCGCCTATTACGAGCCGAATACCGGTCTAGGGTTTGGTGTGGGTGCAAAGTTGCTTTTCAAGCCTGGGCAGGCAGGACCAGACACGCGAGTGTCAAATATTCCTTTTGGGATCAGCTATACGCTCCGAAATCAAGTGTTTTTCACCTCGGCCTATACCATTTTCTTTTCCGAAGAGAAATGGCTATACAGAGGAAACTTGAATTACTCGGATTTTCCCAGGCCGTACTTTGGCATAGGTAACCAAAGTCGGGAATCGCAGCGGATCGACATCAGATACCAGCAGCTGTTGTACGAGGGGTTAATCATGAAGCAGCTGGGGAATAATTTATTCGTTGGAGGCGGCTTCAGGTACAATTCCTTCTACAATACGCGCATACAGGAAGAAACTTTTGAACTGCCTGCTGGTACTAGCTTACAAGATAGCCTGGGCAGTAAAAGCGTAGGAATTGAGCTTGCAGTTACTAAAGACAATCGAGATAACGTCCTCAACCCGAGCAGCGGTATTTTTGCCGAATTTACACAGGGGTTCTACGGCAAGCTGCTCGATGGAACCAATAGTTTTCAGCTGAGTAAGCTGGACCTGCGTCGCTATTTGAGTCTGGGCAAGAAAGGACTGCTGGCCAGTCAGTTTTATACGCGGTATGCCTGGAGCGATGCACCCGTACAAGAGCTTAGCCAGCTAGGTGGTCCGGAACTGCTGCGCGGGTTTCTGGAAGGTAGATTCAGAGATAGATTAGCGGTTTTTGCACAAACTGAATACCGATGGCGCACTTGGGAGCGCATCGGTTTTGTATTTTTTGCCGGTACTGGGCAGGTGGCTGAAGATCCTGGTGATTTGGCGTTAAATGGATTGCGCTATTCGGTAGGAGCCGGTTTCAGGCTGATCATCGTGCCCAGCGAGAATCTGAATATGCGCATAGACTATGCCCTTGGCCTTGGGCAGAGTCGAGATACGGGTTTGTATCTGAGTATAGGAGAGGCCTTTTAAGCTTTATTGGCCAAGAATTTTCTTCTGATTACATCTTCTACTGCGACACCTTCGATTTTGCTTTCCAGCCAACTGCTGATGTCGAGGTAGAGGGTCGGACGGCGCTCGAATGGGTTTTGGGCCAGGGTGTCGTATTGCGCTTTGAGTTGAATGAACTCGTCGCGGAGTTCTTCTTCGCGCATGCGAGGTATTCGCCTCAGAAATTTGAAGATCAGGCGCTGGGTTTCTTGCAGGTGCTCGACTTTGCCCAAGAATCTGTAGACAGACTTGACCTGATACTCAACCAGTTGCACATTGCCCAACTCAAAGTGGCAGATCAGGCTGAGAATGCGGGCATAGGCTTGAATATCCGACCGATAATCGGGGCTTCGTTTGTTGATGATTCGGTTGAGGTAGTCTATGGAAGTTTCGGGGTCTCCGCTACCCAGGTACAAACAGGCGATGTGGTAGTTGAAGATGAGGTTGCGGTGCTCGTCCCAGTGGTAGCGATCTTCGTCTATCATTTGGGTGAGTTCGGGTACGATCTTCAGCCCGTCTGTGAACCGCCCTTCGAGAAAGTACAGCATGATCTTGTGGGTGAACCGGTACTGCTGGAAGAGCGCCTCTGTATTGAAGTCGTATTTGGGTTTGTAGGTATGGGGCAGGCTCAATAGCAGATGCAGTGCTTCCGCATAGCGATCGTGCCGCCACATATTGAATAGATTGCTCAGGTGGTTGTGCAAGGCCCTCAGATAGAGATCGGGTTTGCGCTCTATCATATCTTGGTTGGCTTGGTAAAGATCGACTAGGCGCTGGGTATGTCTGTAGCAAAGCGGAAATTCCTGACGGATGTGGTGGTACCAGTAGTGTGCCTGACAATGATGCACCTGCCCCCAAAAATTGAGTTGGTCAAAATCTCCATGAACCAGCCTTTCGGCGAATAAGGCTTCTACGGCATCCAAATCTTCTTCATTGCTGACCAGCCCTTGTTTGAGGTAGTAGCTGTACATTTGAATGGCCATATTGGCGTAGTGATCGCTGGCCGCCAAGTTGTGAACCAGCTGGGCACACTGGTGGGTAAGTTCTTCGGCCCGGCTTTCTATGCCTTGGCTGATGTGCTGGGCCTCTATAAGTTTTTCGAACTGAGCGATCTCCAGGGCTACGAGCTCGAATTCCGACTTTAGGGCATCTTTTTTGGCTTTGTCTAGCACGTCTAGCGCCTGGGGGTAGAGACCTTTAGTGTACAGTACCCTGGCGTGATCGATCTGCTCGCGAAGTTGAATTTCGATATCCCTGCTGCCGTGGAGCAAGCGCAAACTAATGAGTAGCTGCTTGTACAAATGCCCTTTGATGTTGGACAGCTGCCGTTTTCGCAGACCTTCGATACGGTCCAATACGGCTTCCTCATCATAATGACCCGCTGCCTCCAGCTGATTGAATAGCTGTAGAAAAAGGATATCGGCCTCTTGGGCCTGATTTCGCTTGACGAAAGCACGAAAATGTCTTTTTTCGGCCCGACTCAGCGAATTGATGAGTCGCATCAAGTCGTCCGTTTTTTGTTTTGGCATGGTGAGGCAATCTCTTGGAGATCGTAAAATGGTAAAATTAAAGCCTATTAAGACAAAGGCTAATCGAATTGTTTAGGCAATGTTTGTGAATAGCAGCAACTATGAAAATACAAGGACATGCATAATACCAGGATTGTGATGACTGGAACGGGAAGTTACGTACCAGAACAGATCATTACAAATGAGGAGTTTTCTAAGAACCAATTCTTTAATGAACGGGGTGAAGCCTATGCCGAATCGCATGGCGAAATTGCGCAAAAATTTGAGGCCATTACGGGTATTTCCGAAAGGCGGCATGTTTGTGATAAATTGGTTGCCTCAGATATAGGTACCATTGCGGCCAGGCTGGCGGTCGAAGATGCGGGGATAGATCAGGAAACCATAGATCAGTTGATCGTGGCACAAAACTTTGGAGATGTGCAAGCGGGCACCATCCAGTCGGATGCCGTACCTAGTCTGGCTTCGCGCATCAAGCAACAAATGGGTATTAAAAATCCGGCATGCGTAGGTTATGACCTCTTGTTCGGATGTCCGGGCTGGGTGCAGGGGCTCATTCACGCTCAGGCTTTCATACAGTCTGGCATGGCCAAGAGGTGTCTGGTAGTTGCTACGGAAACCCTGTCTAGGGTCGTGGATGTGCATGACCGCGATTCTATGATCTTTGCCGATGGAGCTGGAGCCTGCGTAGTAGAGGGCAGATCAGATGATGGCAATTCTGGCATACTGAGCATGGAAGCAGGTACCTGGGCTTGCGATGAAGCCGACTACTTATACATGGGACAAGGCTACAAAGGGGGGGCAGATCCCGCTGTGAGATACATCAAAATGTTTGGGCGAAAAATCTACGAGTTCGCCCTAACGCATGTGCCCGCTGCTATGAAGTCTTGCCTAGACAAAGCGGGCCTCGACATCAGTGAAGTCAAAAAGGTGTTGATACATCAAGCCAATGAGAAGATGGACAACGAGATCATTAAGCGCCTCTTCAGACTCTACAAAAGACGCGATATTCCGGAAGGTATCATGCCCATGAGTATCCATAAATTAGGCAACAGCTCGGTAGCCACAGTGCCTACGCTGCTCGATCAAATCAGACGTGGAACAGCGGAAGGCGATCACGAAATCAACAAGGGAGATGTGATATTGATGGCCTCTGTAGGAGCAGGTATGAACATCAATGCAGTGGCTTACAGGTATTGATCTTTCACAGACTCGTAGTATGGCGACACAACCTGTCGGGGATATATTCGTTTAAGAGGAAAATCAAATGATATGCGAATTTTCTCGCTAGCGTTTATCTCTTTGTCCCTATTGTTGAGTTGTCAGGCCCAGAACCCCGGTGGAGGTGCCAAAACGGAAAGCGACCGACCTGCGCCTGCCGGCCATGCGTCAGCAGGCGGGGAAGTCCAAAATATACAAACAGCTGATCGGGTTGCTTCGGTAGAAAACCTGAGTATCGAAGAGTTGGATGCTTCCTATCCGGAGGCTGAAAAGGCTTACTTTGCGGGTGGCTGCTTTTGGTGTACAGAGGCTGCTTTCCAGCGTATAGAAGGGGTGATCGATGTGTATAGCGGCTATAGCGGTGGCCCGGAGGAAAATCCTGATTATCGCCAGGTAGCATCGGGAAGGACCGGCCATGCCGAGGCTGTGGTGGTCTATTACGATCCGGAAGCGGTGACCTACGAGACTCTACTCGATGTATTTTTTGTATCTCACGACCCGACCCAACTGAACCGGCAAGGACCGGATGTCGGCGCCCAATACCGATCTGCAGTATTCTATATAGGGGCTGAGCAGGAAGCAACGACCATTGCTAAGATCGAGGAGCTGAATGCTTCTGAAAAGTACTCCAGGCCGATTGTTACTCAGGTCGAGGAGGCTATGAATTTTTATTTAGCCGAAGACTATCATCAAAATTACTACGAGCAAGAGCGCCCGCCCAACTATGGCTATGTACTCAATGTGACCAAGCCCAAGGTGGAAAAGGTGTTGGCTAGTTTTCCAGAGCTGATCAAGCCACAATATCAGTAGGTGGGCATCTGGGATCGCGTCAAAAGTTTGTTTGCCGAAGCCGAGCAAAGCAGCCCTGGAAATCCGGCTGTTCACGAGATGCTCGTGCGCACTGTCGAAGAGGAGGCTGCCTATCTTCAATGGAAAAAAACGGAGGCTGGTCAAAGACTCCTTGACTGGTTGGCCGAAGAGTACGGGCATTTCTTGAGCAGCCGCAAACGCGGAGACGATGCCGTTGCCTTTTTGAATACGCCCAGCAGTAAAGGGTTTATCCTGTATTTTCATCAGTTGGCGTACAGGCCAGAGGAAATTCGACACTTTTTTCAGTTGTTGAAAGAGCGGGTTCAGGCCCTCGATTATCGGGTCGGGATCAGTGACCGCATCATTTACAGCCGCCCAAGCTGGGTGGAAAAAGTCGAGCGGCATTATCTCAAGCCGAGATCCAAATTTATAGAAGGTGAGCCCGTACGGCAGGCTTACGGCAATATTGCCATCGAGCTGGAGTCGAGAGATGATGCCATTCACCATCTTAGACTGAGGGCAACCATTTACCAGGATGCGCTCTATGAAAAAGGGCATTCTTTCGGCGGACTGATAGACGCTTTAACAAAGCCTAACATTTCTTAACGAATCCATAGAAAAATAGGTGATACGGGCATTCTAATTTTAGGGCTGAAAGCAATTAACTAATAAATTTCGACCCATGTTAAAGCCTATTTTCCCTCTCTTTTTGCTGCTTGTCTTAACCTCTTCCTGCCGCCAAGCTTATGTGGCCCAAGATTTTGAAGAAGATACGGCCGATCACCGGCTAGTGGCCATTCTGCCTTACCATATCGAGTATATTGGTAAGCTGCCCAACAACTGGACGCCAGAAATCGAAGACCAGGCGCGGGCTGAAGAATCAGTGGTATATCAGCGATCTTTGATCGGTCAGGTCATGAGGCGCATGCGTTTTCAGGGGCGAGGCAGCCGGGTAGATCTACAATCTGTAGCTACGACCAATGCCAGGCTGACAGAAGCGGGTATTACCCTACACGAGGCCTACCTACAAGATCCAGAGTCTCTGACTGAGGCCCTGCAGGTAGACGCTGTTTTTCAGGTCACCCTGGTCAAAGACAGATATATGAGCGAGTTGGCCTCTGCTGCTGTAGAAGTGGCAGGAGACCTTTTGGCCAATCTAAGCGACAACCCACTCACAGGCCTGGCCAACAGAAACCAGACCCACAATGTAGATATCGCCATAGATTTATTTGACCGGGAAGGCCAGGTGCTCTATCACGACAATGCCGAGATCGGCATCAGCTGGCGTACACCAACGAATGAAGCCGTAGAGCAGCTGAATCAGAGAGTGAGCCGCACTTTTCCTTATCGGTATAGTCAGTAGGGCCTACTTCTATTCCAGGCTTATTTGTGATATGCTTCCATTGGCTTGCACTGCGGGGGCATATTGCAATTCTACCCTTGGCGGATTTTGGGTGTATTGACCCGCAAATCTGCCATGCAGAGCCACGCTATATCGATAGGAGCCTGCTTCCAGCTGATCGATAAAAATGGCCACCCGATCTCGACGGTATTCGCGATGTACTTCCGCTGGCCCACCAGATTCTGTGCGATTATCGTATTCCGCTCCGGCAGGAATAGGAATTTCCAGCAATAGGTAATCTGCCGGCGCATCAATGGTCAGTTCGGCATCCAGATAAATGGTTTCATCTAGTGGTAGGGAGAGGTTTTGATTCAGACTTCCGCTGGTAGATGCTTCGTCTCCTATCGGAATGTCTCCAGCTGCTGTCCGCCATCTTGTTTTAATGGTCATCCTATTTGGTGTCGGCTGTGGCTCGGCTACCCACCGGCACTGCCTACGACTGATCAGTACCGGGCGATCACTGCTGGATCTTACCACAGCTACACCGAACTGATCATCAGTTTCGGGCGCAATTTCAAATACCAGGCCGTTTCCTGCCGCCTTGCTATTTATGTTTGCTGACAGTTGGATGTCTTCCTGTTCGGTCACACGTTCGGCATCATTCAGAACGGCGTACAAACCCAGCACCAAAAGACCCGATTCCAGTCCATTTCTGCCCAGTAGATCTTGTTGTCCCCGATTGAGTAGATAATAGAGTGCTTCATGAGCTTTAGTGTCGTATTGGGCATCTTTCAATATCTGGTAGGCCAGTAGGGTAGAGGCCATTCTGGCATCGAGAGGCTGTCGGCCGCTCCATTCCAGATTTGGCTCCCAAAATCTTCCACCACTTAGATAATCGCGTCCCAGGCTATCTGCTTGTTGCCCACTTACTTCCTGGCCTTGTAACTGCCTGATTCGCCAGGAAACCAGCTGATGATAATCGTCGACTTGGGCCAGGGTGTCTACCCATGCCAGTCTGTGTTCCAGGTCATTGATGGAGCCAGACTCTGCCAGCACGAGCAGGAGCTGAGCAGCCAGGGGCGAAATTCGGCCCTCCTCATCCATAGTAGGTCTTTGGCCGATCTGGCTGAGTAAGTATCTCCGCAATAGACCGAATCCATCGACTTCTTTTCCCATGGTTTTGGCTATTTGAAATACGCGAAGCGCATGCAAACTGATCCAGAGCTGAGCTTGGCTATCGCTAGGCCACCAACTGTATCCGCCGTTTGGCAATTGTCGTTTGGCTAGCCTGTCAAAGTCGCGTTTCAGCAGTCTTGGCCAATCACCGGTATTAGCATTGGCTGGTAGAGTCGCAAGTTGGGCGATGATGCGCCCGATCAGCTGCTCATTGCAAGCGTAGGGATAGTTGCGTAAGTGATCGATATCGCGATCCAAAAACTGACCCTGGTTCTGAACGATCATAACCTCTAAATTGCCCAGACCGGGATCTATTCCCGCCGTAAGGTCCAGGGAGTCATTGGCCAGCATATCTAGTTGCCCGGTGCAGACCTCAATGCCCCTTGGAAAAACAGCGAGCTTTCTTTTCTCGCCATCGTAGGCTTGCTCACTATTCAGCTCAAATTGAAATTGCAGGCTATCGGTCTCATTTGTCGAGGCTTCGATGGGATAGGTTCGCTCCAGCCATTCGGTGAGCGGGCTGTGCTCGGTTTGAACATTGCCATTCGGATGAGTAAATCGAAGGGTGACATCGAGGCTGTCATTGGTCTGATTCAGGGCTAGCCCACGCGCCTCGCTGCGGTCGCCAGCCACTAAGAACCTGGGCAAATACAGCTGTACCTGGATGGGCAGAAAAGATCGGGTTTGCATTTGGCCTATGCCCGCCCGCCTTCGCCTATCCTGGCCAATGGCAAAGGTGTTCCAGGCCGTAATGTCATCGGGAAAACGGATGCGGAAATGAGCTTGACCAGACTCATCGGTCATAAGATAGGGTTCGTAGTGCGCCATATCCGAAAACGACGAGCGGATAAGGGGCAATTCCCCAGATGCCGAAAAAAGGTAATCGGTTGAGTATTCATCAAGTGAGCCAGGCAGTATTTGAACGCCATCTATTTCACCTGACAAGACCAAACCAGCACCTTGGGCAGCGAAGGCCGAAATGTTTCTGGTAGGCAACCGCCTAATTTCAGAGCTAGTCACAGTCCGTCCGGCGGTGGTGCGATCTACTTCGCTCGAATAGGAATCTTGCATCAAGTTTCCTTGTACCCTAATGCCATCGACGTAGTAGTAGGTGGTGTTGTATTCTCGGCTACCTCTGATGCTTAAGTATCTATCGTGATTTTGGGCATCATATGCACCGAATTGATAGTAATATCTTTGGATGCCAGATGGAAAAGTTAAGCTATCCAAATAGTAGCGAATAGCCGTTTCATCGCTTTCTGCAAGACTCAGGTTTCCTTCTAAAAAGCTGAGAGTTCCTATGCGACCTATGTGGTTTTGACTGATGAAATCGCGAGGCGCTTTTTGCATGAATATTTGCAGATTCGATGCCGTTTGCCCCTGATTTACGGTGAAAGTCTCGTTTAGATAAGTCTCACTGCTAAAGATCAATTCCTGCTTGCCATTGAATTTTGCTACATTAAAATAGCCAGTTTCATCAGATTGGATTTGAGCAATTTTCTCACCAAACCCATTGTACACTTCAATATTTGCGAATGGTATGGAAGTACCGCTCATTTTATCGAAAATATGGCCGCTTATTTGTTCTGTTCCATAAAAAACTCTGCCTGCCCTGCTGTATGGTAAACGGCCGAAGAACTGGTCCACCTCAACCCACTCGAAGTACTTTTCCCGCAAACTATCGGTCATAGATAGAACCTCCCACTGAGGCGACTGAATAGATAGAAGTTTCCTCTTGTCATCGGGATTTATACTGAACTGTCGCTGAATCAATCTCCCCGGTGTATCGAATAGCCTAATCGTATATGTGCCTGGGTTGAGCTGAAAGCTTCGGTTGTGAGTGAAACTAATCAGAAAGCTGGTATCTATGCCCTCGATCGCTACAATTCTGTATTCATTTGGATTACTATCAATTATAGATACCGATCTTCGGCTGGGAGATATCAACTGCGTTCGGTTTGCCCATAAAGAATCAATAATTTGAAAATAGCCAGAGATTCGCCCTGGTAGATCATAGTTGATAAATCCAGGCCTCGATTGTGTGCTACTACTTTGAGGCGGTCTTCTTCGTCTTCTAACCCCAAAAGCGTATAGCTTGTGATTTTCATCACTTACTTGATGGTCAAATCCAGGCTCGAACTGAAATCTTGTAGAATCTGACCAAGCTGAAATGATATCGATACTATCCTGTGCATCGAAGAGTCCGAGATAAAATTTTCTTAGCGGATTCTGATTAAAATTAGATGAATAAAATACCTGACCATTCTCGCCTTTTACCCACAGGGGTTGTCCATTGTAGCTTCTATTTGGTGCCCGTATTGAATTGACTCTAGCGCTTATTCGGGTCCACTCCTCTGCGGTGGGAAAGGGCGGCATTTCTACTTCCAACCAGCCGGAAGACGTGGCAAATTTGCTGTCGAAACTGAAGATGATCTGTTGGCCAGCTTTGGCTTCTAATTGCTTTGTGAATAATTTATCGTCGGTTCGGATTTCAATTTTGTGTATACCTGTATCTACAGCAATCGAGTAATCGGTTTCACCCCATGCTAAGTCGTAGTACTTTATTTCATCATTGATCCAGATCGCTCTGATTGGAGCAAATCGGTCGTTTGTACGCACAAATACCGCCAACTCCGCCTCGCTCAAGCTGCCATTAGGCAGGTCGCGATAACGCACGTATCCAGTAGGAGGCGGGTTCTGAAGCTGGATGATGGGCAGTTCCTGCCAGCCGGCCAGGGCAAAGAGGTTTGGTCCGGCGTACAGTTGTTTTTCAGATGGAAATGATCTCGATAGATAGAACTTGGGTTCATACCGGCTAAACCCCGTTCTGGCGGAGATGCTGCTATGGGGTGACCGGTCAAATCGGGCGTTGTAGGTGCCGCTACTCAGTACGGCGCCTTGAACGGGCTCTCCCTCCTGGTCGTGAACGCTCACGGTGACCTCAACTTCCTGGCCGGGTTGTACCTGCTCGGCTTGTGCTATGTCTATCTCCAGTTTTTCGAGAGTCCAGCTTAGCGCTTGCCGGCTTCTGACCCACTCGCCAGATAGTCGGCGTTGGTAGTTGACCCACAGCTGGTGGTCAGATGGATCGATATCTAAAAAGGTAGGTAGATCTGCTGCGAGGCCGGTAGCAATCTGTCGGCCATCGGGGGTGGTGACCGACCAGCGGAAGTCCAAATCAGACAAGGGTGGACTGGGCAAAAACAAACGGGCATATCCCAAAGAATCTGCCTGGCCAAGTACTTGTGGTGAGGCCAGATACAGCCCGGGCCATCCCAAATCAGAACGCACCAGATCTTTAATGAACTGTTTGCCCACAGCCTTGTGCAAAGGGCCGGATGTGATTTCTATCAGCTCATCCTCTTTGGGCAGAGGTAGGGTATCTGGAAGGGTATAGCGTTCATCTTGTTGGTCGGTGTAAATCGCAATAGCTGCCACGCCCACAGGCCCGTTTATGATGAGTTGCTCGTCTTCGTATTCGAGCGTTAGATCTTCGAGCGTATTTTTTCTATCTACTACTATATAGTCGGTTGCCTGCTTTCGCTCGCCACCTGCCGCGATGAGTTCAGCTTCAAGCCTCATTTTCAGTTCCAGGCTATCGGGTAGTAAACTATCGGGAACGATCCATTCCGACTCGGTTTGGCTGCTCAGTACGGTTTCTTCGGTCCAAATGGTATCTCGCAGATAGGTTTCGTGCCCGCTATCGCTATCGATCAGTTGCTCGGTGGTCAGGGTCAGCTTTAGGCGTCCACCACTTATCGGTCTGTGGTTTACATCTTCAGCAGTTACTTTGAATTCCAGGACTTCCCCGCCTGCTGACGCATGGCCGGCAGGCGCTGGTCGGATACTATTTGGAGCATCGATTGTCAGTTTGTACTCATCGAGCTGATAATCTTCGATTTTGATGTTGTAGGATTGGGCGAATCGCCAATGCGCTTTCTCAGGCCAGCTCACTGAAACATTGATCGATCTATCCAACGGCCAGTCGTCATCGACTACGGTCTCGAATGCATAATGCCCACGGCCTTGTGTTTTTACCTCCATTTGTTTACTGAACTGCCAGCCCATGAGTGACACGGTCGGTGCTCTTTTAATGGGCCTGCCCCGGTATGTGCTGCAGTAGATCGATACGCGTATGGTGTCGCCGGGTCTGTAGCTGGGTTGACTGCTGCTGATGTAGCCGTAAATAGACTTGGACCTTCGACTAAATGGCGAGTTGTACCAGTTCCAATTGCCATCTCCAATACCTCGGTCTACATATCTGATGGTTCTGTCGAGGATGTGAATGGGGAAGAGCGCAATTCTACCGGCTTTGGTTCTGCGCAGTCTCTTGTAGCCATGCGATATGCGGCTAATATGTTGATCATCGCGCAAGCTGTAAATGAGGGTGTCGTATGCGATTATAACCCGCATGTTATTTACATTCCAGTCTCTACGCACAAACAAGCTGTCGGATGAATGCCACCTGAGTTTGCGGCCGTCTACCTGGACTTTAGCACTGGGCATGCAGTATCCGAGACTGTCATAGATACCTACTGCGATTTGCTGCCCTCTGTTGCCGACCCATACCTGGTAAGGGAAATGTTGGATGTGTTTGGCCCTGGCTTCCAGCCTATGAGTCGTTATATATAAATAGTGACCGTAGGGCAGCTCGTGTTCGGGTGTGTCATTAGCATAAGCTGCCGAGTTCAAGGATCTTTCCGGGATACGGTAAGAATAGTTTTTTCCGAAGTCCAATACTTCAGCTGCTGAGATTGCCAGATAAAAGCTGGTATCATTTGGATATGCATACTCCTGGGCGCAGACGTATAGGCAGGCAAGCAGGCAGATAGCGGTATAGAATCCCCTCATATTCTCATCTTTTGAGAGGTAGATGATCATCGTGCTAAAGAATACACAGGCTTAACCGTATGGGATGTAAAATAGTCTGCTGAATGACGGTTTGAGGGCAAAAAATTAAATTTAAAAACATTTTGTTTAATTTAAAATATTTTATAACTTTACTGATCTAATCGAGTGCTCTAGTATTCTTCATTTCAATCACTTCCAAAAAACCATTACATCATGTCTACACAACAAGTGGCCGACCGTTTTGTCGAGTTGGCTCGTTCGGGTCAATTCGATGCCTGCTACGACGAACTCTTCCACCCAGAAGCAGAGGCCCATGAAATGGAGGGTATGCCTAATGCCATCACTAAAGGACTCGATAATATGCGGGCCAAATCGGCTGAGTGGGCCAAACAGGTCAAGGAATTTCACGGGGTCACAGTCTCTGATGCCCTGGTCGCACCTGGTTGGTTTAGCGTACACATGGGCATCGATATCACTAAAATCGATGGTGTAAGATCGAAAGATGAGGAGATTTGCCTTTATCAGGTGAAAGATGGAAAAATCGTGACCGAGCGATTCTTCTACAACGTATAAGCCAAGCTACAACTTAGCTACACTAAGCGGGCGATTGGTCATAATCCAGACCAGTTGCCCGCTTTTCGTACCAGCAAATCTGCTTACTGATGAAACTTTTTCTATCTTAGAGACGGTTTGTAAGTAGGTTGTTTGGGCTAAGGCCGTTACAACTGAACTTACAAAATCACTTCACAAACCACTAAAGATTTCGACTGATGCGCCAGTTGAAGATCAACCATAAGATTACGTCCAGGGAAAGTATAGCCCTGGATAAATATCTTGGAGACATCAACAAGATCGATCTGCTCACTCCTGAAGAGGAAGCGGATCTAGCAGGGCGTATACGTCAAGGAGATCAATTGGCCCTCAAGAAAATGACCGAGGCCAATCTGAGATTTGTGGTTTCGGTAGCCAAGCAATATCAGAATCAAGGATTGAGCTTGAGCGACCTGATCAACGAAGGTAATGTCGGTTTGATTAAGGCTGCTAAGCGTTTTGATGAGACCAAAGGATTCAAGTTCATCAGTTATGCTGTTTGGTGGATTCGTCAGAGCATCATGCAGGCCATAGTCGAGTATTCTCGCTTAGTTCGCATGCCCAACAATAAAGCAGCGGGCTATGGAAAAGTGAATCGCGCCATCACCAGTTTTCAGCAGGAATTTGAGCGCGATCCAGAGCCGGAAGAATTGGCTGAGCTGTTGGACATCAGTCTTCGAGAAGTCAATCAGGTCATGCAGGGTAGGATGCGCCATGTCAGTTTCGATGCCCCCATCACCGGCGATGATAGTGATATGACCATGCTCGATACGCTGGCCGGCCAGGTCGACGGTGATCCCGATATGGATCTCATGGCGGATAGTCTGCGCAAGGAGGTACAAAGCAATCTCAATATGCTGGCACCACGTGAGCGGGCAGTGCTGGCCTGCTATTTTGGACTGGATGGTGAAACCCAGATCAATTTAGAGGAAATCGGTGAGCGTTTTGATCTGACTCGTGAGCGAGTTCGCCAGATCAAAGAACGGGCCATCAGAAGGCTGCGCAGAAGTAATTCCAAGAATAGGCTAAAGTCTTATTTGGGCTAAATTGAACGTTTCGGTTTTGGCGGTTTATACCTGGTTAAAAAGCTATGCGACTCTGGGTTTATGTCCTTCTATTTGCGTGTGTAGGTGCGGAAGAATTACATGCCACATGGTATAATTTTTCACCTCAGCCTTTTACAGATGTGATGCGAGGTAGATACGATGCCGAATACTATGATATCCAGGCAGTAGAGTGGGGCGAAATTGCGGAAGGGGAATGTGCCACCGATGAATCCTGGTATCAGTACTATAAAGCTGCGGATTACGCCAATAAGTTTGGTTCTGGAGCATATGCTCTAGATGATATTTTTGATGCTGCTGCTCAGGTTCTGGATCCAGAGGGTTTTTATCTGAACTACTTACACTGTGCCAGAATTTTTGGATCGGAAGAGGGCTGGCCATATTTGCTAAAAGCTCATGCTGCTGAGCCAGAGAGATATGAGGCTTATCCGGCTTTGATCACGTATTATACTCTGATAGGACAGATAGAAAAGCGCAGTGAGTTGTTGGTCAAGATGCATAGAGCAGAGCCTATACCTGCTGGTGTTATGGATTACAACTACAACCAGTTGGTGGGCTGCCCTGAGGGGGCTATACTCCTTACCGTAGGCGACGCCGATACGTACCCCAGTTGGCTTTTGCAGACAGGATTTGGTTTTCGTTCAGACATCGAGGTTTTAAACCTGAGTCTTTTGCTAATGGATGAAGCGCACAGGCGACGCACCTTAACTCGTCTGGGATTAGAGGTGGAAACCAGTGCAAGTGAAATGTCTGCTGTGGATTTGATACGGGCTTTGGTATCTGAAGATCGGGCACTAATGTTGGCGGTCAGTGGGCGACCATATTACCAAGAGCTCGCTTCAGAGCGCATGTTTCTGACTGGTCTGACTTTCCAGTACAGCGATTCACCCATTGATAACTTGAGTTTGCTACATGAAAACTATACCCAAAACTGGCGTACCGAGACGGTATTCAATCCGCTATCTTCGGATGCTGGTCAACAAGTGGCCGATGAATTGGGACAGAATTATCTGCCTGCTCTGTTGGAACTTCGCCAATATCACCTCGATAGGTTCGATGATCGGTCGTCTTTCGTAGCTGCTGAGATCGAAGCCCAAATCAGGCGACTCGCACTCAGATCGGGAATTTCGGCAGAGATAGAAGGATTTCTGGGGTCATCGGAAGTGCCCCAACTGGCCAGTGATGAACCGGGTATACATGTCAAACGACTGCTGAAAACCTATCCTTTTATCCCTTCGGGAACTTTGAAGTTGCAAGACGAATCTAGTTTTACCATCAATGGCTTTCACATGGGTTCGACGGAGATCAGCAATTCTGATTATCAGCAATTTCTTGAGGATTTGCTCAGTCAGCGCAAGTTCGAATATCTGGATTCTGCTGCGGTGATCGACTTTCAGTTGGAAGGATTGCTGTCTGAATCATTAGTGTCGCTAGGTATCGAAACTTTGGAATCCAGAGGAAAGATTAATTCAGAGAACCATCCAGTACTCAATATTTCGCATCGGGCCGCCGAGCTGTATGCCATTTGGCTAACGCAGGTGGTCAATCAGGATCAACGTAGGGAGGGAGAGCGAAAAGTTCGCTTTCGATTGCCTACCCGCGAAGAATGGATGTATGCTGCGCGAGGAGGTCGTCAGCACGCGCCTTATCCCTGGGGTGGCCCATACATCAGGAATGCCAGAGGGTGCTATTTGTCCAATTTCAATACGGATCTTACAGAGGAGGAACCGGTTGATACTTATTTTTTCGACAGAGCTGGTCAGCCTACATTAGAATCCGAGCAAACTGATTCGGAAGCCATAACCAAAGAGCAGAGAAATATTTTATCTAGGAGCAGTGGCTGCCCCGATGGCGCCTGGTTGACTACTGCCGTCGATGCCTACTTCCCCAATGACCTTGGTTTGTACAATATGTCGGGCAATGCGGCTGAAATGATTGCAGAACCTGGGATGACCATGGGGGGAAGTTGGCTGGATGGGCCTTACTATATGCAGATTGAAACAGTTCACGAAATCGTGCAGCCGCATCCATCTACCGGATTTCGATTAGTGATGGAATACGTAGATTAGGATTTTGGAAGCTACTGACAGGACATTGTTGATTCGGGCTGCCGAAGGAGAGGAAGCTGCTTTTGCACAACTATACGAGCGATATGCTCGGCGGTTGAAGGCCTATTTTTATGTGCATTGTACTGCCGATGAGAATACGGCTAGCGATCTATGTCAGGAGCTATTCTTGAATTTGCTCGACAGTCGGGCATTTCAACAAGCGGATGTAGGACCCCAAGACCTGGGTCCGCTATTGTTTTCTATGGCAGCCAACTTGCGCAAAAACCACTTCAGAGCCTCGGAGCGCCGCGCCAGAAGACTACAATTGTATCACGAGCGTCAATCAAGCCATCAGGAAGTACAAATTTGTGATTTTGATGCGGATGCTTCTCTACAACATGCTTTAGATCTACTATCCGATGACCAGAGGAAATGTATCGTATTGCGCTTCCGCCAAGGGCTGAGTGTAGCTGAGATAGCCGAGATATTTGGTTGCCCGCCGGGAACCATCAAAAGCAGATTGCACTACGGATTGAAAAAAATGGCGGAAAGCCTGCCCAAAAATCTACTCTATGACTACTGATCGATTCGGATATACTGATTACTTGCTGACGCATGATTATCACGAGTTGCCTGAGGCTATTCAGCAACAGATTTCAGAATTGGATTATCGGCAGGCGCAAGTTCAGGCCAAAAGACTATTTGCCCAACCAACAAATGAAATACTACCACCTGCACTTCGGCAAGCCTATGCAACAATTGTCGCTTCAAAAGAACCCCAAAAAACGAAGTCAATTATGGTCGGCTGGTGGCAAATGGCTGCTGCTGTACTATTGCTTTTGGCTGGCTGGGGTGTGGGTAGGTATACCGCTGTACCTGAAGAAAAACTGATCTATGCAGTCTCCTCTACGCCCATCCCCGAACCTGAGCTAATAGTCAGGTATGACACCATCAGGGAGGTCGAATATCGGAGCCTCGTGCGATATGATACTGTCCGCCTGGAGGTAGCTAAGTCTGAGCCTACGCCGTTACTGGTATACGACACCATCCAGATATATGAGGAGGTCCCTAGACAGATCCCCGTTGCTGGGAGTAGCAGTATGGAAGGGCGCGAACGCTTGCTCGATCTACTCATCTCAGCTCGATAGCGGGTTAGCAGTGATGGTGTTGGATTGTGGCCGAATCCCTGGCAAGCGCTTATCTTTGCCGCTGACCATCGCTAATTATGCCAGTTACTTTTCTAACGCTCATTGCCGTAGGCTTTCTGATTTCACTCTTCGTCTTGTTGCGCATGCTATCTGCCAACCGGATGCCCAGCCCCAAAAAGCGAAAAGAAGAACTGGAATCGCTGAAGACAGATATGGATAGCTGGGCAGGTAAATTGGTACCCATAGGATCTGAAGAATTGGATCTTTTTAGCCTAAGCCAAAGTAAGCAAGTGCTCAAAAAAGGCGCTTCAACTTCAGCTAAGGGTCTGTTTACGACCATATTTCACGAGCCTATACTGGCGTATAGCTACAAGCGATATTTGGGCAAGCAGGTAAACGATCTACTCTATGCCCGAGCAGCGGAGCACGAGTATGTGTACTGGACAGAAAACGGAAAGACCCAGGTGCAAATCGACGGCCAGCCAGTAGGGGAGCTTAAAGATCGGACCATCTTCGGGCAAAGAACAGGGCAGCCCCTGGCCCAAATCGCTGGCCGGGCGCGTAATAACTATTTACCCATTGAAGTCGGTGGACGCGAAGTGGGCGGACTGAGTACAGAACCTCCCGCTAAAGAACAATCGCTCAAACAAAAAGCACTGGAGTTTATACCTCCCGATTTGACACAAAAAGAAGAGCAGCTCATGCTGGCACTTATCACCAGGGAACTCGTTTTGCAGTCGATTCCTGAAAAGAAATAATTCTTTTGGAAGCTGACTGGCCTTCAAAGCCAGATACTCAATTGCTTAATAATTCGGTAAGTGTATTTTCCATCCAGCGTAATTCTTGATTAGCTATTTGCATACACGCTTGTCTTAGATTCTGTAATTGCCGATCTGAAAGCAATGCCAAACGGTGAAGCGCCTCTGTATACGATTTTGCATTTATCTGTTCAGCCAAAAGTCCGCATCCCATTTCACCAATTAAGTACTGAGCTACGCCAACGGGAA